>JAFYWY010000042.1 GCA_017546455.1 Opitutales bacterium | reverse complement strand
TTTACCGATTACGCTTTTCGTGCGCTGATTTTTTTGGCGCGTAATCACGGTAAGCGCTGCACGGTCGATGAATTGGCGGCAGCTTTGGAAACGTCTCCGCACCACATGAAAAAAGTCGTTTGCAAGCTCGCGGCGGGAGCTTATCTCAAATCCTGCAAAGGGCGCGGCGGCGGCCTGTTCCTGGGACGCGATCCGGAAGCCATTCTCTTGAGCGATGTGCTTTTGCACTGCGAAGAAAACATGAATCTGTTCGAATGCTACGGCAAATGCGGGACTTGTCCGCTGGGAATCGCGCGCTGCAAACTGAAGGAGCTTTCCCGGCGTGCACTTCAGAGATTCGTCGATGAATTTAAGGGCAAGACGCTTCGCGATATTTTGTGAGAATAAAAAGGCGTTCCCCTGAAAACAATCTCGGGAACGCCTTTCTTTAAGCGTTAAGCTCTAAACTTTATCTTTCCTTAGTCCACCGGCAGTTCGATGACGTGCCAGGGCAGGCCGCAGGTGTTGAGCTTTTCCATGAACGGATCCGGGTCGTTCTGCTCCATATTCCAGACGCCGGGCTTGAGCCATTGGCCGTTTTGGAGCATCATCGCGCCGATCATCGCGGGAACGCCCGTCGTGTAGCTGATCGCCTGCGATTTGACTTCGCGGTAGCATTCCTGGTGGTCGCAAACGTTGTAGATGAAGACCTTGCGCTTCTTGCCGTCCTTCGTGCCCGTGATTTCGCAACCGATGCAGGTTTTGCCCTTGGTGCGCGGTCCGAGCGAAGCCGGGTCGGGGAGGATGGCCTTGAGGAACTGAATCGGAACGATCTTTTGCCCTTGGAATTCAATCGGGTCGATGCGCGTCATGCCGACGTTCTGGAGCACGTGCAGGTGCGTCAGGTACTTGTCGGAGAACGTCATGAAGAAGCGGATACGTTTCAGGCCCTTAATGTTTTGGCAGAGCGATTCGAGCTCTTCGTGGTACATCAGGTAAGCGCTTTTTTCGCCGATGACGGGGAAATCGTATTCGCGACGGACTTCGAGCGGTCCGGTTTCTTTCCATTCGCCTTCTTCCCAGTAGCGGCCGCGCTGGGTGATTTCGCGAATGTTGATTTCCGGGTTGAAGTTCGTGGCAAACGGATAGCCGTGGTCGCCCGCGTTTGCGTCGAGAATATCGACGGTTTCGATTTCGTCAAAGAGGTGCTTCTGGGCGTAGGCGCAGTAAACGTTCGTCACGCCCGGGTCGAAACCGGAGCCGAGCAGGGCGCAGAGACCCGCCTTTTCGAAGCGTTCGCGGTAAGCCCACTGCCAGGAGTATTCGAACTTAGCGTGATTCGGCGGTTCGTAGTTGGCGGTGTCGACGTAGTGGACGCCGGCGTGCAAGCACGCATCCATCAGCGGCAAGTCCTGGTAGGGAAGTGCGACGTTGATGAGCACCTGCGGCTTAAATTCCTTCAGGAGCGCAACGACTTCCTGGACGTTGTCCGCATCGACTTTCGCCGTTTTGATGACGACGCCGGTCGAATTCTTGACGTCCGTTGCAATCGCCTTGCATTTGTTTTCGTTGCGGGACGCGAGCATGATTTCGCCGAATTCCGCTGCGTTCTGGGCTACTTTATGGGCGACGACGTTGCCGACCCCGCCTGCACCGATGATAAGTGTTCTTTTTTCCATAAATTAAAATCGCTGAGATTTGTTTCCTATTTCCCCAAGCATACTCCCAGTGCCCGCAGGAATTCAATTTTATAGTTTGCCCGGATTTTCCGATGCGGACTTTCGGAAAAAATCGAGTGGGGTTGACAAAGCACGGCGGGAACGATTGAATTAGAAAAATTTATGGCAAACGCGGCAATCCATGAGAAAAAAATCATGAACGCTTCCGGTAACGAAGCGCGCGTTAATCAGTTTTCAGCTCAAACTTTTTTCGGGTTTGAGCTTTTTTATGGATTTCGCGGAACACTCCTCTAAAAGAACCTCTTTCACATTTAGAAAAAATTACCATGTCCATACGCAACGATATCAAAAAAGTGATGATTATCGGCTCCGGTCCGATCGTGATCGGGCAAGCCTGTGAGTTCGACTACTCGGGAACGCAAGCCTGTAAGGCGCTTCGCGAATGCGGCTATGAAATCGTGCTGGTGAATTCGAATCCGGCAACGATTATGACGGACCCGACCGTCGCCGACGTGACTTACATTGAGCCGCTCAACGAAGAGCGCCTCGAACAGATCATCGCCAAGGAGCGTCCGGACGCGCTTCTGCCGAATCTCGGCGGGCAGACGGGCTTGAATCTTGCGATTGAGCTCAACAAAAAAGGTATTTTGGAAAAATACGGCGTCAAGGTCATCGGCGTGAATCTCGAAGCGATTGAGCGCGGGGAAGACCGCCTCATCTTCAAGGAAACGATGTCTCGTATCGGCATCGATATGCCGCGCAGCGATATCGCCTACACGATGGAAGAAGCGGTCAAGATTTCCGAAAACCTCGGCTTCCCGCTCGTTGTTCGCCCGGCTTACACGATGGGCGGCGCCGGCGGCGGACTCGTTTATAATATGGACGAGCTCAAGACCGTCGTCGCACGCGGTTTGCAGGCCTCGATGACCAGCCAGTGCCTCATCGAGGAATCCATTCTCGGTTGGGAAGAACTCGAAGTCGAAGTCGTTCGCGACGCAACGGGCGCGCTTATCTCCGTCTGCCTGATTGAAAACGTTGACCCCGTCGGCGTGCACACGGGCGACAGCTTCTGCACGGCGCCGATGATGACCGTTCCGGCCGATGTCCAGGAAGAACTTCAGAAAAAAGCGTGGAAAATCATCGACACCATCGGCGTTATCGGCGGCACGAACGTGCAGTTCGCCCGCAACCCGAAGGACGGCCGCATCGTCATCATCGAAATCAATCCGCGCACCTCGCGTTCTTCCGCGCTCGCGTCGAAGGCCACCGGTTTCCCGATCGCGCTCATTTCCGCGAAGCTCGCAAGCGGTCTGACGCTCTCCGAAATCCCGTACTGGCGCGACGGTTCGCTCGACAAGTACACGCCCTCGGGAGACTACGTCGTCGTCAAATTTGCACGTTGGGCATTTGAAAAGTTCAAAGGCGTTCAGGACAAACTCGGCACGCAGATGAAGGCGGTCGGCGAAGTCATGAGCATCGGCAAAAATTACAAGGAAGCGTTCCAAAAGGCGATCCGTTCGCTTGAAAACGGGCGCATGGGCTTGGGCTTTGCCGCAGACTTTAATTCGAAGAGCAAGGAAGAACTGCTCGAAATGCTTTTTGAAGCGACGAGCGAACGACACTTTATTATCTACGAAGCCTTCCGTAAGGGTGCCACGATTGAAGATGTTCAGGCAAAAACGCTGATGAATCGCTGGTTCCTCGAACAGGCGAAGGAACTCGTCGAACTCGAAGAAAAACTTTTGGAAAACAAGGGGTGCATGCCTGCTGATGAGCTCCTGATTCAGGCGAAGAAGGACGGTTTTGCCGACGCTTATTTGGCGAAAATCCTCGGTATCCCCGAAAAGGACATTCGCGAAAAGCGTATCGCCCTCGGCGTTGTCGAACGCTGGGAAGCCGTTCCCGTCAGCGGCGTCGAAAACGCATGCTACTATTTCTCGACCTACGCGGATAGCGTTCCGGTTACGGAAGTTCCGGCGAGCACGAAGAAAAAGGTTATGGTGCTCGGCGGCGGGCCGAACCGTATCGGCCAGGGGATTGAGTTCGACTACTGCTGCTGTCACGCCGCGATGGCGCTCCGCCGCATGGGCTACGAAACCATCATGGTTAACTGCAACCCGGAAACGGTTTCGACGGACTACGATACTTCCGACAAGCTTTATTTCGAACCGCTCACGCTCGAAGACGTCCTCGCGATTTACGAACACGAAAAGCCGGAAGGCGTTATCGTTCAGTTCGGCGGACAGACGCCGCTCAACCTCGCACGCAAGCTCGCGGAGGCCGGTGTGAAGATTCTCGGCACGAGCATCGATACCATTGATACGGCTGAAGACCGCGACCTCTTCCGCCTCATGATGCAGAAGCTCGAAATCCCGATGCCGGAAGCCGGTATGGCGATTAACATTGAGCAGGCGCTCGACATCGCGCACAAGGTCGGCTATCCGGTCATGATTCGTCCGTCCTTCGTGCTCGGCGGCCGAGGCATGGAAGTCGTTTACGACGACGCCGCGCTCAAGGAGTACGTCAGCAAGGCTATCGGCGTGACGGAAGATTCGCCGCTACTCATCGACCGCTTCCTGCAGAACGCTTTGGAATGCGAATGCGACGCGCTCTGTGACGGTAACGACGTATTTATCCCGTCGGTCATGGAACACATCGAACTTGCGGGGATTCACTCCGGTGACTCGGCTTGCGTGATTCCGCCGGTGCACATTCCGGAAAAGCAGTACTCGGACATCGTTGACTATACGCGCAAGATTGCCCGCGAACTCAAGGTGGTCGGCCTGATGAACATGCAGTACGCCGTCGAAAACGGCAAGGTGTACGTCATCGAAGCTAACCCGCGTGCCTCGCGTACGGTTCCGCTGGTGTCCAAGGTCTGCAATATCCAGATGGCGGGCGCGGCAACGGAACTCATGATGGGCAAGAAGCTCGAAGAGCTCAACCTGAAACCTTTCGTCGCCGGAACGCACTACGGCGTGAAGGAAGCCGTGCTGCCCTTCGACAAGTTCCCGGAAGTGGACCCGGTTCTCGGGCCGGAAATGCGCTCCACGGGTGAAGTGCTCGGCATCGCTCCGGACTTCGGAACGGCCTTCTTTAAGGCTCAGGAAGCGGCCGGCGTGCATCTTCCGACCGAAGGCACGGTGCTCATCACGGTCGCCGAAAAGAACGATCAGGTGCTCGAACTCGCCCGCGGCTTCATCGAACTCGGATTCAAAATCAAGGCCACGGCCGGAACCTACGAATTCTATGTGAAGAACGGCATTGCCTGCGAACTGATTAAAAAGCAGTGCGAAGGTCGCCCGAACATCGTGGACGGCATCGTCAACAAGAAGATTTCCCTCATCGTCAACACACCGGTGGGTAAGCGTTCCGTCACGGACGACTCCTATATCCGCAAGAACGCTATCAAGCTTCGCGTGCCGTATTTCACGACGCTCGCAGCGGCGCTCGCAACGGTCAAGGGTATCGCCGCTGTCAAGGCCGGTGCCGTCGATGTCGAATCGATTCAAGCCCATCACGGAAAGCTGAAATAAGAGCTTAGCGTTTAGGGCTTAAAGAGAACGGCAGGTTCACGGGAGGTGAGCCTGCCGTTTTTTATTAAACGCAAGTTCCCAAAGAAAAAAGTTAAGGTGTAAGGCCCGGATAATCTTGTACAAAGCAAATGGATATATCCTCGCCCTCGGTAACGAAGCGAATCTCGAAATGCCAACCTTCGTCAACAATTTGCCATTCTCCGGTGCGAGATGGAGTACTGTCGACAATTTTCACGCGAAGATCTTCTTGGTACGATCCGTACGGAACAATGCGGACTTTGTAGTCAGGATAATCGTCTGAGCCATTAACGATTTTAATCCTTCCGTAAAGCTTCTTGGCGATTTCGCTGCGGGAATCGCTTGCGAAGAGCACGGCGGAGGCGAGGGTGAACAAGGCAAAGAGGATTTTCTTCATAATGTCCGTTAGAACGCCGCTCTCGCGGGAAAGTTTCGAGGGGAGAGATTAGGGAAAATTCCGGAGCTATCTTGAGGCGGGAATTGGTTGCTTACAAAAGAAGAAGCGAGTTGGAAGGAATCTCTCCGGAAGTGGGAACGCGTTCGAACCTTTGAATCTCCCGAGAATGGTGGTATGTGGGACGAGAAGATTTTTAGTCCATAGATGGACCTTCGCCGTGTTTGACAAAGCGAACCTCAATATCCGCAGAAACACCAATATCTTCAGGCCCCCTATAACGAATTGAAAAATCGTATGGTGTCTCTTCATCGACAATCTGCCATTGCCCGGGAGAATCTGCGCCGGCATCGACAATACGAACGCGAAGATCTTCTCCGCTTTCGACGACTCGAACCCGATAATCTGAGCCTTGCGAGTGGTCGTGCTCAACTCTAATCCTTCCGTAAAGCTTCTTCGCAAGTTCTTTTTCTCTAGAGCCTGCAAATAGGATAACGGAGGCAACGGCGAATAAGACAAAGAGTATTTTCTTCATAATGCCTATTAGAACGCCGCTCTCGCGGAAAAGTTTCGAGGAAAAAGGGACCTTCCGGAGATAGGCGACTTTGGGCTTTTTTCTGCCTGCTTTAGATGGCTAAAAAATATTTTCAAAACTTTGCTTTTAAAATCTGAAAGTCTCGTTTTCCTTCGCCTCAAAGCTTTATGAAGGAGTAAACGGAAAAGGCTATTGCAGCGAAGAAAAGCAATCCGGTGATGAGGCATCCGCAACTTTCGTTTCCTGTCTTGGAGGTCGCAGCGCCACGAAGTTTTTTGTCTCGATTTGCGATAAAATTAAGGCGGCGTTCAACGAGGGCGTGGGCAAACACCGGAAATCCGATGAGGCAAGCAGAACAAGCAAAAGCGATTGCGCCAACGGCATTTTTGCCATCGTGGTAAATCAGTGTACTTCCGGCAATAAGACAAGTTGAAAAGGCCAAAAACGCAGCGGAGGTACAAATCCTCTCAGCCGTGTATTCAATCCCAAAGCTAAGGGCTGAGACCACCAACAGCCCCAACAGCATGGCAAAAGAAATTAGGACAATCATGAGATTTATTTAGAACATGACTAACCAAAACACAATTCGCAAAATTAGCCCCAAAACGAATCTTTTGACGGCGAGTATTGAGGCGCTTGTTTCGGACTTATCGCCGTCCAATAGGGACCAACCAGGTAACGCCTATGCAAACCAAGGCAGTTATAACGGCTCCGTAAAACCAAATCGAATCTAAGCCTCCGGACAATTTAAACGCGACGAACATTACTCCAAGCATGCAAGCGCACAACACATTTTTAAGGCGGCGCACTCCGACAAAACAGGCAATCACAAGCAATGCTCCCCAGGCACATACAAAAAGAATCGTATAGATAAGGGTGTAGTTTACAGAGATCTCAACTGCGCTCATTTCAACAGAACTAAGAAAGAGCGGATTAAATGACAATTCCATTTTTGAGTAATTTTTTTCGCTCCTGCTTCGCGATGTAACATTCCGGTCGCGATTACGACAGCGCAGTCGATAAGCCGTCACGGGAGCGTCCGGCAAGCTCGAAGCCGCGCGATTCTTCGGAATCACGTTTGCCGATGACGTTCCGGTGCGTTTCTACTTGCCCCCCTCCGGAGAGCATTCCTGCGCCGGAATACGATGAATTCTGCATCCCCCAAAGCACCTCCTTTAAAACCGGCGTGCAGTTCTAACTACCAACGGATAGGGAAAAAAAAGTAAACGCGCGGCGTTAAAAGATCGACGGTCTCAGCAAGGTCCTTGCGAGCCTTTTCGACTTCTTCCGGCGACACAGTTATTACACGCGGAATAGAAAACATCTGAAAGAGGTAAATCGGCACACACATACCCAATGCGAATATGAGCGCAAGAAACAGAATAGAGCCATCTGTCACGGGAGTATTCATTATCGGTCCTATAAAGAGTGGCACCAAAAGGCAGGCTGCGAAGAAGCAGAAAAGGGTGTCGAACACGATGGCGAAAAAACGCCTGTCGTCGATTATTTTCCAAGCCTGTTTTTCAACGTCAGAGAATTGTTTCGTATCTCCGGACGTTTTTTCGCGAGCTTCGGCAATTGCCTTTTCGTAGAACCTCATTTTTTCAGCAGCTACACGTTTCCGTGTCTCTAACGCATTTGAATTAGCAACCTCTAACTCGTTTTTCATAGAAAAACTAATGGCATCTGAAACATTTACAGTCAATATTGAAGCCCGAAATCGTGTGATGTAGCAACTAATTGCGGTGCGAGAGCCCCTACAGAGCTTGCAAGTGCAGTCGAAATTAGCAGCGAAGCAAAAGACGGCTTCAAAGAGTCAACCTTAGAAAAGTTTGTTAACGATATTTTGATAAGAGCTCTCAGACCCCGGTGCAAGATGGGTCAAGGATCTTTATTAGCGAGGCCCCGGATTGGAGTTGACGAATCGAATGTCAATGTCTGCTCCGGAGTCAACAAAGCGAACGTCAAAATCTGCGCAGGAATTGACGAACCGCCATTCTCCCGGCTTGCTCGGGCGGGAAGAAACAACGCGTACATCAAGATCCGGTGCGGAAGAAACGACGCGAACGTCGAAGTCCGGGCAAGAATTGACAACACGAATGTCGCCGTAGAGCTTTCGGGCGATTTCTTTTCGGGCATCTCCTGCAAAAAGAATGACCGCAGAAATCGCAAACATAACGGACAAAAGCTTTTTCATAACAATTAGGAAAACAACATTTCACACGAAAAGTTTCAATAATGAATATTCCAAGATTACCCTCAAGGTTCGAAGAGTAGCGACAATTCGCTCGGGACGTACCAGGGGGCGGCGGGAAAAGTCGAATCCTCGAAGCCGTGCTTGCCGGCGAGCGAACCTATCCGGTTGCCGAAGGAGAATGGAGGGAAACTTCCTATTCCGATTTGCTCATCGGGATTTTAGACGGTATCGGCAAAGACGCTACGCCTCCCGGACCGAATCCCGGCGGGGAGTGGTACTACAACGGAGCAGAAGTTTCTAAGACTCTCGGAGATTCCAAGTGGAAAATCTTCAGAACATGGAAAACTGAAGTAAACGGAAGAAAGTCGGTTGCTACTGAAATTCCCAGAAAAAGATAGCATTAATCCCACTCTGAAGGAACGAGCTGACCGCTACCAATCCAAACGCGAATATCTTCGCCTTCTTCGACGATTTTAACCGCATAATCTTCGTTCCGTTCGACAATTTTCCAACGACCGGGTCGGTTTTCCCAACCGTTGACAATGTCGACCCTGAGATCCCAATAGTCAGAGGATGGGGTGACAAGGCGAACCCTGTAGTCCTCGTCCTTATCAACAATCATAATTCGCCCGTAAAGCCCTTTAGCAATCTTGCTACGAGAGCTTGGATTGCCCGGAATTTTCCCAAATTGGCAATCCCCGGCGAAAAGGACAACGGACGCGAGGATAAACAAGACAAAGAGGAATTTTTTCATAGTAATCAGTTAAACTTTGTTTTGTGAAAAAGCTTCGGTAGCTGACCCAAAAACACCATATATCACTTCGTTATTGGCGCAACGGGAATTCCGGGGGACTGATAGAATCGATTAATCGAAAGGAACGCCGGGAAAAGCATCGACGATTCTAATTTCAATATCCGGAAAGTGGTCAACAATGCGGACTTTGTAATCCGGAAGGTCGTTGACAATTTTCCATTTCCCCGGGGAGTCTGCGAAGCTATCAACAATTTTAACGTTAAGATCACCACCAACCTCAACAATACGGACCTCGTAATCCGGAAAGCTATCGACAATTTGGATTCTCCCGTAAAGTTTTCGTGCGATTTCCTTTTTGGTGTCTCCGGCAAATAAAACAACGGATGCGAGGATAAATAAGGCAAAGAGGATTTTTTTCATAGTAATCACTTAAACACCATTTCACACAAAAAGTTTCAACAACCAACCCCAAAATCATGTATAAGTTCGTAATCGATACAGATTCCGAAAAACTCTCGTCGGTAAATGTTTATGCCGACAAAGACAAAACCAAGCGAATTGCGGCGCCGCTCTCGCGGAAAAGTTTCAATCACCAAAGTAGGGGCAAAGGATTCTTGCCCCTACTTTCTCACATTTAGGGCACGCGTCCTTGTTTTTATGCTCCATATTTTTTAATTTACTGACATTGGTAGTATCAAAAAAATTAGGAAAATGTCATATAACTTCACGCTGTCATATGAATTTTGCGCGAATAACCTGATACGGTTTCGTGTGAAAGGAGGGATTCACGATTCTTGTGAAATTGTGATACAGAAAAATAAATTGGTGTATCATCAGGGAAAATAATCTCAAAATGCGAATTTGTGTTACAAGACAAGGGGAAATTCATGTTAGGTCTAAAGAGTAGGCATCCGCACATTTACAAAATTATCTTGCGGACACTTGTGGGGAGTAGCGTTGTTTCAAATTTTGTTCTTCAATCCGATTCTCCGTATTTTTTCTACGAGAGTCCCTATTCTCCTTATGGAGGTTCAGGGCTTTTTGACTCTTTAACGGAAAAAGATGCCTCAAGTCTGCTACACTTCTTTTGTTCGCCGGAATGGACAAGTGAAAGCCTCGCATGGAACATTAACATTGAGCTAGCAAAACTTTTGGCAAAACGAGGACTACTTGTGAAAGATAAGGCAGAACGCCTCATCCAGTTCCACTACGAACGAGAAACTTGTTTTTCCGGGGCATGTTTTCTTCGTCTTGCATATCTTGGCACAGATATTAGGTTCGAAGACTTGTGCCTTGAATTGCTCGAAAAGTCGGCGGAAGACTCTCGAGACGGTATCTTCATTGCCTGTGCCTCTCTAGGCACCCCGAAGATAAAATTGGGCTTAGAACGCTTTTTTCAAAGAATTCATAATGGCGTAGTCGAGGAACTTCCGGATGAGACGGCGGCATTTTCCTATTTCCGCTCTTTGTTTCAAAAAGGCTGAGCTAACAGAAGCGTGATTCACAAAACACCGCCAACGGCGACGCGATTTCCGTCAGTGCGCCTGCGCGTGAATGATACGGCAGATTTGGAAAGAAGTGCTTTTTAGAATGCGGGGAGCGGGAGCGGATTTTAAAGTCCGCCGGCTTGGACAAAAAGACCGAGGCTTTGGAGAAGGGCGTAAACGAGGAGGAGTTGGGCGGATTTACCCAGGAGCGGATTGAGTTCACGCGGGTCTTCGTAGTTTTGAAGCGTTTTCAGAATCGACCCCATCATCCAAGGAAGGACGACCATCGGCAGGAGGATGCACAGGGCTTCCATGCCGAAAATAAAGCGCAGGGCCAAGGGCGAGAGGAAGAGGAAGACGAGGTTGAATTTATAAAACCCGATGGCGAAGCCTTTACCGAAGCGGACGACCGTGGTGCGTTTTCCGGCCTGTGCGTCCGTTTCGCGGTCTCGCAGATTGTTGATGAGCAAAATATTGTTGGCACCGAAACCGCAGGCGAGAGCGACGAGCCACATGAAAGGCGGGAATTCCAAAGCTTGCGTCCACGTCGTAAAGGCTACGGCAACGAGTCCGAAAAATACGAGAACGAAGACATCGCCAAGCCCGTGATAGGCCAACGGGAAGGGGCCGAGCGAATAGGCTAAACAGGCAATGACGCTGACGATGCCGACGGCAAGCATCCACATGCCGCCGAATCCGACCAGAGCCAAGCCGCAGGCAGCCGCAATGAAGACCGACGTGAGCGCAGCCGTCAGTGTTTGTTGCGGAGAAAGCCAGCCCTGTGCCGTTGCGCGTTCGGGCCCGAGGCGCGCTTCGGTGTCGGCGCCCTTTTTGAAGTCGCCGTAATCGTTGGCGAGATTACTTGCGATTTGGGCAAAGAGCGCGAAAAGTCCGGCGCAGAGGGCGGGGATGAGTGCAAATTTCCCGACTGCGGCGGCGCAGGCCGAGCCGAGCAGCACCGGAGCGAGTGCGGCGGGAAGAGTTTTCGGGCGTGCCGCAAGAAACAGGGCTTTGGCGGGCGTCATGGCTATCGGGCGTTCCCGCGAATACGGTCGAAGGCTTCGAGCAGTTCTCCCGTGCGCGGGATGACGATTTTGCGGTCACCGGCCTCCGTTGTTTCCAGATAGGGATCCGGCGGAGCTACCAAGTCGAAGGGCTCTTCGGGGAGATTTTCTTCGTCGAACTCGATATCATAGATCGGGTCTTGCTCGTCAAAAATCATTGTCATGCGGCGTGGCGTGGAATCAAGAACGCGTGCGGGATTGTCCACGCGATTCTTTTTGACGAGTTCGAAAAGGCAGGGGAAACAGTCTTTTTTGTAGCCGTCGATAAAGGCTTTGACCCAAGCGTTTGAGACGTCTGCGCGGTTTGTCAGCAACGCGACGTCCGAGAAGTGGATGCAGGCGGCGAGCCATTCGGCGCTTTCGGGGACGGAGGAGGCGAATTGGCAATCGACGATAGTAACGACGCGTGCAACGCTCCAGTCGAGGCGCTTGGCGAGTGCGGCGAGCGCTTCGATTTGGTCCACGGGATCGTCTTCGCCGTCGGTCAGAAATACGGCGTTGTCGCCGGCATCGTGCGGTTCTCCGAGGTCGATAGTGTTTCCGTTTTTGGAAAATGCCCAGGAGCGGAGCGTTGTGTTCGGGAGGCCGGCGAGGGCCTTTTCCGTGTCTTCGCTGCGTTCGGGTTCGGCAATGTAAACGGTGGTTTCACCGCTCAGTCCGTCGCGAATCAGGTCGGCGAGCACGGCGCGGCGTCCGCAATCCGGAGTTCCGAGAAAAATGTATAAATTGGTCATAAGGAAAGTATCAGATTAAGCGTAGAAGCGCCTTTACGGGTTAAAACCGGCGTTGTGCCGTTTGGCGGAGGAGGTGGTCAACGAGGACGAGCGCCGCCATGGCTTCGACGATCGGAACGGCTCGCGGAAGCACGCAGGGGTCGTGGCGGCCGTGGCCGATAACTTCGCAGGGGGTTCCCGAGGCATCGACGCTCATTTGTTTTTGGGCGATTGTCGGCGTCGGTTTAAAGGCGACGCGGAACGTGACGGTTTCACCGTTGGAAATCCCGCCTTGGACGCCGCCGGAGCGGTTGGTGACCGTGCGGATTTTTCCGTCGCGCATTTCGAAGGCGTCGTTGTGCTGCGAGCCGCTCATTTGCGTACCTGCGAAGCCGCTACCGATTTCAAAGCCCTTGGTTGCGGGGATGCTGAGCATGGCCTTGGCCAAATCCGCTTCGAGGCGGTCGAAAATCGGTTCGCCGAGTCCTGCGGGTACGCCGCGAATCTTGCAGCGAATCGTGCCGCCGACGGAATCTCCGTTCGATCGCGCGCTTTTGATGCGGTTTGCCATTTTATCGGCGACGGCGGAATCGGGGCAACGGACGGGAACGGCTTCGATGAGTGCTTGCGGGAAAAAGGTGTCGCTCTCGGGCATGGCGATTTCGGCGACGCTTTCGACGTAGCAGGAAAAAGCGATTTCCGGACAGAGTGCCGCGAGAAGTTGTTTGGCGACGGCTCCGGCGGCAACGCGGCCGATCGTTTCTCGGGCGGAGGCGCGTCCGCCGCCTTCCGGGTTGCGGAAACCGTACTTGGCGATGTAGGTAAAATCGGCGTGCGAGGGGCGAAATTGGTCGCGCAACTTGTCGTAGGCTTGCGGGCGATGGTCGGTATTGCGAACGAGCAGGGCAATCGGCGTGCCTGTCGTGAGCCCCTGATAAACACCGGAGAGGATTTCAACCCGGTCGCCTTCCTTACGCGGTGTGGAAAGATCGCTTTGGCCGGGGCGCCGGCGGTCGAGTTCGGCCTGAATCGTTTCCGCAGAAATCGGCAATTGGGCCGGGCAGCCGTCGATGACGACACCGATGCCTGCGCCGTGGCTTTCGCCGAAGGTGGAAATTTGAAAAAGCTTACCGAAAATACTACCCATAAAGCGCTCAATGAAATCGGAATCCGCTTCCCGCCGCAACGGCGAATTTAGGCGCTTTCGCATTTCGCGGGGCGGAAAGTCCGTGTCCGGAGCCCGGCGTCCGGGTTTCGGCGCAGAAAGCGTCTGATCGATGAAAAACAAATTGCGTTCCCGCGGGGAATCGGGCATGCTCAGCGACTCATTTTATTTTTTATCTATTTATGGAAAACATCATTGCAAATATCATGCTGTTCGCGCAGGACGCGGCGGCTCCGGCAACTCAGGCAACGGAAGCGGGCGCCCCGCAGGCAGGCGGAATGACCACGCTCCTCATCTACGTACTGCTCTTCGTCGGCCTCTGGTTCATCCTTTTCCTCCCGCAACGCAAGCAGCGCAAGGCGCTCCAGAAGTTGCAGAGCGAGCTCAAAGTCGGCGATACGGTGCTGACGGCGAGCGGCATCTACGGGAAGATCGTTGCTCTCGACGATGCCAAGGCGACGCTTGAAGTGGCTCAGGGCCGCATCATGTTCGTGCGTAGCCAAATCGTCGGCAAAGCCGAATAATCGTTTTGAACGGACTGTCCGGGGATGCCCGCAGTCCGTTTTCTGTTTACTTTAAAAGATCAGTCATTTCTCCATGTCCGCCAAAATCTTTTGGAAACTCTTCGCGTCCGCGATTGTGGTGGCGTTTGCCGTTGCGAGCATGTTGCCGTTTTCGAGCACGCCTTTTCGCGAATATTTGGATAACACCGTAACCTACGACCGCGCGGCCTTCGATTGCGTGCTCGAGGAAATGGATCAGCGCGTCCGGGATTACCGCGACGAAAGCGTGCCTGCCGACAAGAAGTCGCCGACGGCTTATGCGGCGCTGAAAGACATTGCGGCCGGAAAAGGAGTTTCGGGCCAACCGATCGACCTGAACAAGGCGTTTTTCCCGGAAATCAAGATGGTGCGCGAGCCGAATCTTGATAAGAAAAACAATATGCTGCTGCAGGAGCTCTTGCGCCGTTCGCAGGGCAAGGTGAAACGCGGTTTGGACCTGCAGGGCGGGATTTCTTTCACGCTCTGCGTCAATCCGGAGGCGGCGGAAGCCGAAGCCAAGGCGCTTGCTCGCGCCAAGACGGAGGAAGAGCGTGCCGCGCTGAAGAAGGAAGCGGAAGAACGTGCCGAAGCCAAAAAGGGCCAGATTGCCCGCGCCGTCGAAGTCATCAGCGAACGCGTGAACGCCTTCGGCGTCAGTGAACCGGTGATCCGCCCTGTCGGAAGCGATGCCATCGAAGTCCTGCTTCCGGGCGAAGACATGGCGAACAATCCGGACGCGATTAATGCGCTCAAGAAGCCGGCAAAGCTGGAGTTCCGTTTGGTTCACCGCTACGAATTCCCGCCGGCAGGCGCGCGTGAAGGCGATCTGGTTTCTCTGCGCGTCAATCCGCTTTCCGCCGGCTCCGCCGTCGCGACCTACGAAGTACTTTACGACGAACATCATGACCGCCAGACGGGTGAAGTGACCCGTACGCCGGTTTACGTCAAAAAGGCTCCGGAAGCCACCGGACAGATCGTCGAAAACGCTACGCCGACCGGAGATGGACTTTCCCTCTACGTCAGCATCGATTTCACTTCGCAGGGCGGAAAGATTTTCGGCGACATCACGCAGCGCATCGCCGATGAAGACAATGCGAACGCCGGGCTGGATCTCCCGTACACTGCTAAGCACGGGCGCTTTGCCATCGTGCTTGACGACAAGCTGATGTCGGCTCCGACCATCAACGCCGCCGCCGGCGGAAAGAAGACCGGTATTTACGGCGGACGTGCCCAGATTACGGGGAATTTCGACCAGCGTGAAGCGAAGGAGCTGGCCGATACCCTGAACAATCCGCTTGAGTTCGAACTCGAATTGCAGGATATGAAAACGGTCGGCGGAACGCTCGCGAAGGATGCTCAGGCGCAGTCCGTGAACGCGGCTATCGTCGGCTGTGCCTTCACGATTCTTTTTGCACTCGTGTTTTACCGCGTCGGCGGCTTGGTCGCCGTGCTCGGCATCATCGTCAACATCGGTGTGCTCTTCGGCGTTCAATGCGCCATCGGTGCAACGCTGACGCTCCCGGGTATCGCGGCACTCGTGCTCACCGTCGGGATGGCGGTGGACTCCAACGTTCTCGTTTACGAACGTATTCGTGAAGAAATCCTGCGCGGGAAGTCCATGCGCGCCGCCGTTCAGCTCGGTTACAATCGTGCGTTCCTGACGATTTTGGACTCGCAACTGACAACCTTCCTCGTTGCCGTCGTGCTGATTCTGCTCGGAACGGGCTCGGTCAAGGGCTTCGGCGTGACGCTCGCAATCGGGATCATTACGACGATTTTTGCCACCTGTGTTTTCTGTCGCGGGCTTCAGGAATTCTTGGTTGAACACGGTTTGCTCAAGGACATTTTCGGGGTTAAGTTCAACAAGACGCCGAATTTCAAGTTCATGAACAAGTGGAAGCTTTCCTGCGTGATTGTCGGCGCAATGATGTTGCTCGGCGCAGGAACGATTGCCTATCGCGGCGACGACTGCCTCGGCAAGGACTTCAAGGGCGGAGAATCCGTGACCTTGCGCATCGTTCAGGATGAAGCGGTGCACGACAAAATCGGCGTCGGCGAACTCTTGAAGGCTGCGGAAACGACCGGTATTACCGACGTTACGGCTGTTTATCAGCAGCAAATCGGTGCGGAAGAAAAGACCTTGCTCGTCGAATGTGCGCTGACCGAAGACAAGTCGCAGGGCGAATTTTCCAATATCAATAAGATTGCCGCCGCGATTCAAAGCAACTATCCGGAACTTTTCCCGGCG
>JAFYWY010000041.1 GCA_017546455.1 Opitutales bacterium | reverse complement strand
GATCTAAAAAAATCTAGAGATTCTCTTGTGTTTTACATGCGCAAAACAGGCGCTCCCGCGGTTGCGGGAACGCCTGTTGCGTGGAGGGCTCGAGGGATTACAAGCCGAAGACTTCGCGGCAGTCGGCGACGCAGCCCGAGACGGCGGCGGCGGCGACCATGAGCGGCGACATCAGCAGCGTGCGTCCGGTCGGTGAGCCTTGGCGGCCCTTGAAGTTGCGGTTCGAGGCACTTGCGCAAACCTGATCGCCGACGAGCTTGTCCGGATTCATGGCCAGGCACATCGAGCAACCCGCCAAGCGCCATTCAAAGCCGGCGTCGCGGAAAATTTGAGCGATTCCGAGTTTTTCGCATTGGGCGGCGACGATTTGCGAGCCGGGAACGGCCAGGGCTTTGACGCCCGGAGCCACTTTCTTGCCCGCCAAATATTTGGCAACCGCTTGGAAGTCCGTGAGACGGCCGTTGGTGCAGGATCCGATGAACGCGACATCGACCTTGGTTCCGGCAACGGGGGCGCCCGGCGTGAAACGCGTGTATCGGTAAGCTTCTTCCGCCGTCGCGGCATCTGCCGGAGAGAGTTCTTCCGGGCGCGGGAAATTCGCCGATACGGGGACGCTTTGTGCAGGCGTGATGCCCCAAGTTACCGTCGGTGCGATGTCTGCAGCGTCAACGTTGACGACGTCGTCGTAAACGCAGTCCGGGTCGCTGGCGAAGGATTTCCAGCGTGCAACCGCCTCATCCCATTCCGCGTCTTTCGGAGCGAAAGTGCGTCCCTTGAGGTAGGCGAAAGTCGTTTCGTCCGGATTGACGTAGCCGACGCGGGCGCCGCCTTCGATTGCCATGTTGCAGACGGTCATGCGTTCGTCCATCGAGAAATTGTCGAAAACGTCTCCGCCGTATTCGTGAGCGAAGCCGATTCCGCCGTCTACGCCGAGCAGGTTAATCAGGTGCAGAGCGACGTCTTTGGCGGTGACGCCGGGCTTGAGGGCGCCGTTGACGTTGATGCGGCGGACTTTCAGCGGCGAGAACGCGAGGGTTTGCGTTGCGAGGACGTTGCGAACCTGTGAGGTGCCGATACCGAAAGCGACTGCGCCGAATGCGCCGTGCGTTGCCGTGTGAGAGTCGCCGCACGCAATGGTTTTCCCCGGCTGGGTGATGCCCTGTTCCGGGCCGACGATGTGGACGATGCCCTGGTGTCCCGTGTGTGTGTCGAAAAAGCGGATGCCGTTTTCCTTACAGTTTTTGCGCAGTTCGGAAATCATCGACTGTGCGATTGCATCGGGGAAGGGTTCGGAAACGCTCGTCGTCGGGACGATGTGGTCCACCGTCGCAAAGGTGCGTTCGGGATGCATGACGGGGAGCTTCAGGTCGCGCAACATGCCGAAGGCCTGCGGCGAGGTGACTTCATGAATGTAGTGCGTTGCAATAAAGAGCTGAGTTTGTCCGTTCGGGAGCGTCGCGACCGTGTGCGCGTCCCAGACTTTTTGGAAAAGTGTTTTACCCATGATGAGTTAAAAATCTAAATGGCGGGCCGCGTTCCCGCAAATTGAAAGTTGCGGAGGTGTGTTGTTCGAGCGAGTGGTTGGAGTTACCGTTTCGCTTAATTTCGAGTGTGGAGAATTGCGCTCGGTCGAATAAGACAAGAGCTTTGTGGTGAAGATGTGGCTTAGAGGGAGGCGGCGACTTTTTTGAAATTTTCGAAAACGATTTTTAATGTTTGATTGTCGATGCAGAAATAAATTTTCCGAATCGGTACGGCATCATTTTCGGACGGATCTTTGTCGTAGGCGAAGATTTCGTAGTCTGTACAGGATTTTCCGTAAGGGGTTTTCGTCGGGATGAATCTTTGGTCAAAATAATGTCCGGCGGGAATGGGACCGTAATTCCCGTAGAAAACGTGAGGGAACTTTTGATAGGAGAGACCGCTTCCCGTAGCGGCTACAACGTAGTATCCTTCGAACAAGTGAAAGTTTAGGTGTGTCCAGTTACGCAGGCTGGAGTTTTTGGAGTTGTAGTGTAACGAAATATGGTAGCGCTCTCGAAGGGCTTCCAAGGCATCGGAAAACGTTTTTTCAATCATGCGGGTTTGTTCTACTTTCCGTTCAAAATCTGCTTTTCGGCGCTCCGTCTCTCCCGTTGCGGAAACATTGCCCAAAGAGTGGTAGCTTTTGTAAGCGTGTTTTGATCGGATTACGGGGAGTGATGCGACGAGCTCTATTGCCGAGATTCTTTGTGTTTTCGGATTTATGTGAACGATTCCGCGGGAAAAATCAAGGAACGGGTGTTTGAGGGTAAAATTAATTTTATTGTTGGGTGTGGGTTTGATTTTCCCGCCGAATTTATAGCCAGAAATTGAATTCAGCGGAATTCTTTCGGAATTCTGTTCGGCGAATGCGTTAGGCAATAGAAGCGTAATTGCCAGTGTGGTTAGTACGGTGTGGCAGAGTTTTTTTATGCGCATTTATTCCTAATTCCGCGAATATGAGGTTTTATCGGCTTTTTAAATATTTCCGCTATTAACGTTTTCGATAACAACTTTGAGTTGTTGTTGGGCGATGCAAAAATAGACTCTGCGGATTGGGCGAGCACTCCTTTCCGACGGGTTTCTGTCGTAGAGGGAGAACGTGTGGCGACTGCAGAGTTTTCCGTATCGGCAGGAATCCGCCTTAAATTTGTCGTCGAAATGGTCGGCGTGAAGGTTGTTGTTAAAGCGGCAAGGGCCGTAGGGGCCGAAGAAAATTTCGGACTCTTTGATGATGCGGCAGGTTTCGCAAGCCTGTTTTTCTGTCGAACGTTTGTGGACACGGCAGGTGTAGCCGCCGTTTATCAATTTGGACGCGTGTGAACACCCGCAGGTGAAGCGTGTTTTACAGGGGTGTTTCCCGCTGTGGGCATTGCATTTGCGGCTAATTCCTCGCCTTGGGGATTGTGTTTTCAGAAAGTAATTTTCAGACAATTCCTCATAAGCTTTCGTGAAGATATTTTCGGCGGCGGTGCTTTGGCGCTCCTTATGTGCGAATTCCTTTGCCAAGCGTTCATCTTCCCCTTTGGCGGAACGTCCTCCTAACTCCGTAGACGGAATCTCGGGTAATTTCGAGGTCGCGATTGCAAGCGGATAGGTTAATTCGACAGCGGAGATTTTTCTTGTCTTGGGATTAATGTGGATGACGCCGTTCTCGAATCCGAGGAATGGTTCTTTTAGGGTGAATTTTTGCTGAGAGACTTGCTTGGGCAATTTGACGGGCTCGTCCAAATTGTACTCGCCAATGCAGTCTAAGGGTATTTGTTCGTGTGCAAATCCGAATTGGGAAAGCAGGGCAAAGAATATTCCAACGAAAATTAGTTTTTTGCTACGCATTTTTTTAATTGGTTCGTTGGGTAACATAGGGGGGGGAGTTGGACTGTCAATGGAATTCTTTGTGGTAATGTCGGTCGCTGTGTTACTTTTCCGAGAGCGCGGAAAAGGTCTGCTTGAGTTAGGCATCGCGTTTTGCGCTTTTGGGAAAATAATATTTGTCGAAACTTGTGTCGGTTTTCTGCATGCTTGGGGTCATGCGAAAATTTTTGGCTTCAGTGTGTTTAGCGCTTACGTGTTTGTCCGTGGGGGCGGCAGAGCTGCCGGAGGCGGGTAAGCCTGTTCCGGCGGAGACGGTTTTTGATGCGAAGAATGCGGCGATTCTCGGTGTGGTCGAAGGGCTGACCGAGTATCTCCCGGTGTCTTCCACGGGCCACTTGATTTTGACGAATGCGGCTTTGGGCTTGGACACGGATACGGCCGTTGAAGCGCGCGGCGGGAACGGCATTGTGCGCGACCGCGACGGTTCGCCGTTTTCGGTTAAGGAGGCCGCTGACGCCTATTCGATTATCATTCAGTTCGGCGCGATTCTGGCGGTGCTGTTTGCTTATTGGAAACGCTGCACGGGAACGCTCGTCGGCGTCCTGCGGCGCGATCCCGCAAGCTGGCGGCTTTCCCGCAATCTGATTGTTGCTTTTGTGCCGGCTGCGGGTCTGGGTTTTCTTTTTTCGGATGCCATCGAAACGTTTTTGTTTAATCCGGTGACGGTGGCTGTGGCATTGATTATCGGGGGCGTGTTGATGCTTGTCGTCGATAAAAGGCAGAAAACGCGTGCGGCTCTCGGCGAAGATACGGCCGCAGCAGCGTTGGATTTGCAGGATTTGACGGTGAATCAGTCGCTGACCATCGGGCTGATGCAATGCATCGCGCTTTGGCCGGGTATGAGCCGTTCGATGGCGACGATTGTCGGCGGCTACGTAGCGGGCCTTTCGCCGCGCCGCGCGACGGAGTTTTCCTTCCTGCTCGGGCTGATTACGCTTTCGGCGGCCTCGATTTACAAGACGCTGAAGTGTGCGCCGCAGATGCTGGAGTCGTTCGGTGTGAGTGTTTCCTGCATCGGCTTGGCGGTTGCTTTTGTCGCTGCGTTTGCCTCGGTTAAGTGGATGGTCGATTGGATTTCCAAGCACGGGCTTTCCGCGTTTGCCTGGTATCGCTTTGCGTTGGCCGCGGCCGTCTTGGTCTGGGCGTGGGTGTAACTCATTCGGGCGTCAAAATCCGTACGGGACTTAGTCTAATGAAATGGGTCTTTTTTATTGCGTTTCCTGCCTGTATTCTCGGCCTGAATATTTTTCTGGCGTGGGCGGTGTGGCGTTTCTTCGCGCCGCATAGACGGGCTCAAATTATCGGCGCCGGCGCGGTGCTTGGTACGCTTCTGCTTTTTGGGATTTCGTTTCTCGGTTTTCTGATGCACGCGCAAAGCAACGCATTTTTTGCGTTCGCTTGGGAGTTCCTCGCTTTTGCCGTCGTGCCGATGATCTACCTCGCGCTTTGGGCGCTTGCGGGCACTCTCGCGGGGAAAATTTTTCCGAAGCTTGCCCGCTTCAAAAACGCCTTCGCGGGCATCGGAATCGTTCTTATCGCGTTGGTTTGCGCTTACGGTTTTTGGAAATTCGAAAATCCGCGCGTGACGTATCTGCTTTGGAATCCGGTGACGCGGGAGCTTCGTGAATTTTCCGGATCGCTGAAACTTCATACCAGAATGCGCATCGTTGCTACGGCGGATTGGCATCTCGGCACGCGTATTCACCGCGCGCGTACGGAAAAATTCGTCCGTCTCGTCAACGAGCAGCATCCGGATTTGGTGCTCATTGCAGGCGATTTGATTGACGGGCACATCGAGCCCGTGGAAGAGGCCCGGCTCGAGGAGGTGTTGCAGGAAATTCGGGCGCCGCTTGGTGTTTTTTCCGCACTCGGCAACCACGAGTATTTCGGTGATATGCCCCGGCAAAAAGCATTTTTTAAACGCGCGGGAGTGCGCCTTCTGCAGGACGAATCCTGTTTGGTCGAGAGTGTTTACGGAGCGCAAATTTGCCTCGTCGGGCGGGACGACGCCGTCAATCCGTTGCGTTCGCCGCTGAAGGCTGTTTTGAACCGCAAGCCGGCGAACATGCGGGCGGATACGCCGGTGTTCGTGCTCGACCACCAGCCGAAGGGGGCCGCGGAAGCCGTTGCCGCCGGAGCCGACTTTGTGTTTTCCGGGCACACGCATGCCGGACAGCTTTGGCCGGGAACTTGGCTCGTCAAATGGTTTAATCCCTATGTTTACGGGATTTGGCAGGACGGTAAAACGCTCGGTTATGTGAGTTCCGGCCTGGGACTTTGGCACTTGCCGTACCGCATCGGCAGCCATTCCGAGCTGGTTGTCATTGATGTGGAATAATGCTTCGAACGCGGGGCAGTTTTTTTTGAGGGCTAACGATGTCTGATTCTAACGGAACTATGAGCTGGGAGCGCCTGATTACCGCGGCGCGTTGGGATGAACGATGTGCGGGAGGCTCGACTCCCGAAGAGAGAAGGCCGCTTGCGAACGGCGATTCCCGCAATCCCTTCGAGCGCGATTACGGGCGGATTTTGTATTCGTCGGCGTTTCGTCGCCTGCAGGACAAAACGCAGGTTTTTCCGCTCGGGCGTAATGATTACGTGCGTACGCGCCTCACGCACAGTCTCGAAGTTTCCTATGTCGGCCGCTCGCTCGGGGAAGCACTCGGCGAACGTTTGGCGGACGGCATTTTTGCGGGTAAACCGCAGGCGAGCCACCTCGGTGCGCGCGTCGGAGCTGCCGTCGCATCCGCTTGCTTGGCGCACGACATCGGCAATCCGCCTTTCGGTCATGCTGGAGAAAAGGCGATCGAAGGCGCTTTCGAAAAACGCGGTTATCCGATTTCCTTCGAAGGGAATGCCCAGGGCTTTCGCTTGCTGACCAAGATCGGCGGAGATTCCATGGACGGATTCGGCCTGAAGCTGACGGCGGGAACGCTCGGAGCATTCATGAAATATCCGTGCTCCGAAAGCTATTTCAAGGCCGTAAAAGCCGACGAAATATTTCCCGTTAACAAGCTCGAAGCCAAGAAATTCAGCTTCGCGGATTCGGAAATCGAAGCGGCGCGCTTTGTCGCCGAAGCCTGCGGATTGATTTTGCGGGAAGATGCGGGCGAATGCTTTGCCGTGTCGCGCCATCCTTTTGCCTTCCTCGTCGAAGCCGCCGACGATTTGTGTTACTTGATTGCCGATTTGGAGGATTCCTTTAACAACAAAATCATCACTTACGCCGAGGCCAAGCAATACCTCGCCGCGTTTTGGGAAAACGATTCCCGCCGTGCCGGTATCGAGGCGCGCGTCGCCGATTTGGAGTCCCAAAATGAGTGGCGCCGCGCCGTCAATTTCATGCGCGCCACGGCCATCGGGCAGGGCATCCGCGCCGCCACGCGGGCTTTTGATGCCAACGAAAGCGCGATTCTTTCGGGAAACTTGCAAAGCAGCCTCTTCCAATGCAGCGAACTCCGCGAAAAAATCAGCGAACTGCGTCGTTTTTCCGTAGAGCGGATTTACAGCGAAAAGAGCGTGGAATCCGTTGAGCTGATGGGCTTTCAGGTCATGCGCTCGCTCGCGGACTTTTTCCTTGATTGGGTCGAAACGCCCGACGATACGAAGGGGCGGAAAATTGCTTCCGTTTACAATTTGAAAGATACCGGGACGGCGGAGGCGCGCGTCGGCGAAGTCGTCG
The DNA here is from genome assembly GCA_017546455.1 of Opitutales bacterium. Classification (GTDB taxonomy): domain Bacteria; phylum Verrucomicrobiota; class Verrucomicrobiia; order Opitutales; family UBA953; genus Spyradosoma. The sequence continues at coordinate 7,094 of JAFYWY010000041.1, read as the reverse complement.
ATTACATTTCCGGCATGACGGATTCCTTTGCGCTCGCGACTTACCGGAAGATCAACGGAATCGCAGAACGATAGCGGCCGCCGCATTGCCGATTTTCGGAATTAAAAACGCTCCCGCGAAGTGAATCTCGGGAGCGTTTTTGCGTTTTCCGGCTTTTGCTATTTGCGGCGGCGACGCGTGCCGACGAGTGCCATAATGCCCAAGCCGGCGAGCAGTCCGAATGCCGAGGACTCGGGAATTGTGGTGGCCGTGATGTTGCTGATCAGGACGCCCATTCCGCCTGCAGAAGCATGCGTTTTTAAAACGCTGAAGATGAGCGCGTAGGCGCTGTAATCGTCCAAGGCATCAATTACGATTAATTGGTCTGTGTAGGCGGTTCCGTTGGCGATGGTGCCGGCGTTGTTAAATGCGAGCTCCCACGAGCCGATTTCCGTTGCGTTGCCCGTTTCGTCGAAGCCGTAAACGTTGCAGGAATAAAGGCAGGAGAAGTTGTTTATCCCGGCTCCCCATTGCGAGTTTTTGGTCACGTCGAAGCTGATGCTTGCGAGCGGATCTTCGGCGGTAAATTTTACGGCTGCGTAGTTGCCGCCCGTGTTTTCCGAGGCGACATTCCCGATTTGAACGGAAAGTTGATTGACGGCTTCGGAGGTGTTGACGCTAACCTGATTGGCAAGAGCATCCCTTTCCCAAGTTCCGAACCATGTAAAGGCCGTTTTGGTCCAAACATCGGCCGCGCTGATGCCGGCTACTTTGGTGGAGCCTAACAATGTATCCGGATTCAAGTCGATGGTTTCCGCGTTGGCGGTCCAAACGCCGAGGGGGAGAAGAAATGCAACGGAGAGGTATTTTTTCATAGGGGTGAAGGGGTGTTACGAAACTGCTAAGCAGTTTATTTTTCGGTCGGGGAATGTCAAATGTCGATTGGCGTTTCGTGCTGTATGATGTCCTTGGTGACAGCCGCGTTGATGCGGCATCTTTCCTCGAAATGGGTTGTCTTTCGTCGTCGTCCGCATCAGACTTGCGGGAACTTTCTCTTATTAACCCGCTAACCCGATACGATGACAGAACGCAAACGCATTGTTTTTTTTGCTTCCGACGGCATCGCGTTGCCGATTTTGGAGATGCTTATGTCTGCGCCTTTGCGCGCGCAGGTGAGCATTGAGGCGATTTATTCACAGCCGGACCGTCCTCAGGGGCGCGGGCAAAAGGTGCGCGCAAATCCGGTAGCGCAGTGGGCGCGCGACTTCGGTATCCCGCTTTTCCAGCCGGAGAAACTGGGTCCGGAGGATGTCGAACGTCTCAAGGAACTGCGTTGCGACATCGGTTTGGTGATGGCGTACGGTCACATTCTGAAGCAGGACTTACTCAACGCGCCGACGCTCGGTTTTTACAATTATCACGCGTCGTTGTTGCCGCATTACCGCGGCCCGGCGCCGATTGAAGCGGCGATTGCGAACAATGACGGCGGTGCGGGGGTGACGCTCCAGAAAATCGTTCCTGCGCTCGACGAAGGCGACATTGTCGGCAGCGCCGTTATTCCTTTGGACACAGAATCGACGCGGGCGTCTCTACGCGAAAAGATTTCGGAAGCTTGCATTTTTATTACGACGGATACGATTCCGCGCATTATTGCGGGAACGGTTGAGCCGATTCCTCAAAGCGAAAAGCACGTTTCTTACACGCGCAAGATTTCGCGGGCTGACTCGGGCTTGGATTTTTCGGCTTCGGCAAAAACGCTTTCTGCGCGTGTGCGTGCGCTTTCCGGTTGGCCGGGTTGCACGATCCCCTTTGCTGGCATGGATCTCAAATTGGGCCACGTGGAAGCGTTTGACGATGCGGCGCTACCTTGCGACCTCGTTCCGGGGACCGTCATTTCGCGCGAAAAGAGCGAATTGGTGCTCGCGACAGGCAAGGGCTTTCTGCGGGTACACTCGTTGCAACGCCCGGGCGGACGCATGCTTTCGGCAAAGGACTTTCTTACGGGGCTGAAGATTCCCGCGGGAACGCTGATTGAAAGCCGCGAAATGATTCCGCTGTCGCGTTCGACGCCCTGGCCGCGCCCGCCGAAGGCTCCCAAGCCCCAGGCGTGATCGGGAGAAGAGCCGGCAACTTCTCATTGCCCGGGCCGGCATCGTTACGGCGCGTTTCCCGATAAGATTTTACCACTCCGTCAGTTTCGAAACGATGAATTTGCTTAAACGATTTCCGCGTTGGTTTTTGGTTCCGTCCTTAATTCTGATTTCGACGGCGCTTTACGTGCTGTCGATGCCGGGACCGGATTGCTCGGCTTGTGCCTGGTTCTTTGCGGTGCCGTTTCTCGTTTGGGGAATGCAACGGCCCTCGTGGAAGACTTGGCTTTGGGCGACGTGGATTTTTTGCTATGCGTCCGGGCTAATCAATCTGGTTTGGCTGCGTCACCTGTACCCGCCGCTCGGCTGGGTGGCGCTTTTGCTTTTGCCCGTCGTTTACACCGGCTTCATGTGGGTGTGGTTTGTGGCGGCGCGTTCGGTGCTTCCGCTGTGTACGGGCGAGCGTTCGCTGTTTTTCCGCCTCGCGAATTTTCTCGGACTGACGGGGCTTTGGCTCGTACTCGAATGGATGCTGAGCTGGTTTTGCACCGGTTTCCCGTGGATGCCGCTCGGGGCGACGCAATGGGATTTCCCCGCCGTGCTTTCGCTTTGCCGATTCACGGGGACGCCCGGCGTTAGCGCGATGCTCATTTTCTTCAACCTCGGCTTGGCGCGCTACATCCGCCGCCAGTTCGTCGAAGTCCGTAAGATGGCGTGCGTGCCGTCGCCGTTGGCATTTTTGCGTTCGATTTGTCCGGAGTTCTATCTGGCGTTGGTGCCGGTTTTCGCCTCGATTGTTTTCTTCGTGGCTCTGTGCGTTTATTACGATAATTACGCGGAGAAAAAATGTTCTTTCGTCGCCGTTCAAACGGACTTTGATCCGAATGCCAAATGGGATAGCGCTCTGGTGGAGGAAAATATTTACGTCTTGAGAACACTGAGTGCGGCGGCGGCGCATCTGACGCCGGAGAAGCCCCGCGCGGATTTTTCGGAGGCGGAACGGCTTGCAGGGAAGGCTGAAAAGCCGGCGGCGTCAGGGCTGGCGGATTTCGTGCTTTGGCCGGAAGCGGCGATGCCGATCTTCCATGTCCGCAAAAACGATGCAAGCGGGTTTGACCGCTTTCTCGAAGGCCTTTCCCGCGAAATCAAAATGCCGATTGTACTGGGCGGAATCACTTCGCCGGAAAATGCTGTAGCCGGCGCCTATCACAATTCCGTGCATTTGGTGGATCCGCGCTTCGGTCTCGTCGAGGATTTCGTCGCCAAGCGCCACTTAGTGCCCTTTGGTGAGTACGTGCCGTTGGCAGATGTTCTGCCGCTGAGAAAAGTAGTGCCGATTGCGCATGATTGCATTCCCGGCGACAAGGCGGAACCGCTGAAGCTGCGTAGCCGAAAGAACCGCGTTTTGCGCCTCGGCGTGCTTGTCTGCTATGAAGACGTTTTTCCGGAACTCGGACGCGATTGCGTCAATGCCGGTGCCGAAATCATCGCCGTTGTCACGAACGATGCCTGGTACGGGCGCGAGGCCGGGGCCTATCAGCACATGGCGCATTCGGTGATGCAGGCCGTCTCGCTCGGCGTACCCGTTATTCGTTGCGGGAATGCCGGTTGGAGCGGCGTGATTTCTCCGATCGGGCAGATTCAGGCCATGACGAATACTGCGGGAAGCGTGTATTTTCGCGGTGCCGAGCGCTTCGACGTTTACGGGGTAAAAGACTATGCACCGACCTACTATGCGCTTTGCGGCGATTGGCTTGTACCCGTCGGAGCGGCCTTTTTCGCACTTGCTGCCATTTTACGCGTCCGGAAACGCTACCGATAAAATTCGCTTGCGAATTTTCGGGAAAGTGATGAAGTGAAAAAAACAACACTCGTTGTTGCGATAATTTTTTGTTCTTTATTAGCCCAAACACTTCCGTTCAGCGCGAGGGAATGCCGTGTGAATCGGCAACAGACGCGCTGCGGTGACGAATGACTTTTTTCCGCGAGCTGCCGCAAACGGGCGGGCAGTCTCGAAAAGCCAGTGGAGCTCTTGCGACGCATAAAGTGCGGCGACGGATTTCTGCGAAGGCGGAAAGGGGCGAATCGATTTCTCGATTCATAGTTCGAAGTCCGAATATCTTGCTGAACGGGATAAACCGGCGCGGCGTCCACAGAGCGCTTCGCCTCTTCACGCGTATAAATGAAGTCAAACAAACTCTCAACGGCTGCGGGAAACTGTCTTTCCGCAGCTCTTTCCATTAACTTTCTCCGCGCTTGCGGAGCTTTAATTCCGGCTGTCGCCTGTGTTGTCGCGCTCCCGAGCCTGCAGGCTGAGGAAGCTCCGGCATCGTCGAATGCGACGAAGGCGGAAAAAGTCACGCAACTGCCGCCGATGGTGGTCGTTGCCTCCCGTACGGAAATCGCCCTCGACAAGGTTGCGCCGTCGGTCTCCGTCGTTTCCGGCGAAGCGCTCGCGACCGAGCAGATTTACACCGTCGCCGAAGCCTTGGCAACCCAGCCCGGCATCGCAATTACCGGCGGAACGATGACGGGGACGCCGACTTCGATTTTCATGCGCGGCACCAATTCCCAGGATACCGTTCTCATGCTCGACGGGCGCCGCATGAACGGCGGGATTTACGGGCAGTACGGAATCAGCACGCTGACGACCGATAACTTGGCGGACATTCAGATCCTCCGCGGTAGCGCGTCCACGCTGTACGGCTCGGCGGCCATCGGCGGCGCCATTGACCTGCGTACCCGCAGCGGGCTCGATTTTGACCGGGCGACCGGCAATATTCGCGTCGAAGGCGGAAGCTGGGGGACGCGCTCCGTAGGATTGGAATTCGCCGGCAATACCGATTTCGAAGGCTCGGAGCTGCCGAGCGGCATCGGGTTCAGCGCGGGATTTTCCCATATGGCCTCCGACGGCTACAATTGGAACAACGATTACGAGCAGACGACGTTCTTGCCGCGCTTGGACTGGAAGGTAAACGACAAGCTGGCGTTTGACGTCATTGCGCGCATTTTCCGCAAGGACTATGGTTGCCCGAATTCCGAGGCTTCGAAGTCTTATACCGACCGTCAGGAAGACTCCGGTTGGATGATTTCCCCCGAAATCATTTTGACCCCGAGCGAAACCCTCAGCGGGAAGATTCTGTACTCCTATTCCGAATACAAGTCGCAGGGCGATGTCGGCGGCCTGGTGGACAACGAGAACAAGGCACAACAGGTTTCGATGCAGTGGGACTGGAAGGCGCTCGAAAATCTCGAAGTTTCCTTCGGTTACGATTTTATTCAGGACGACGCTTTCGGTCGCGGCGAACCGGCTTGGGGCGGCGTGGCGGCAAGCCTGCTCCAGTACAGCAATTCCGTTTGGACGAATGCGCGTTGGGAACCCGTGAAAAACCTTTGGCTCTCCGCCGGTGTCCGCTACACGGACACGAACAAGTACGGCGACAAGACGACCTACGAACTCGCCGCGCAGTATCGCTTCGACACTACGGGAACGAGCGTTTTCGCGAAAATCTCCACGGGCTTCCGCACGCCGAGCTACATGGATCTTTCGCCGAACTGGAGCAATATTCCTTCCGATTCGCTCGAAGCCGAAAAGTCCGTTTCCTACGAACTCGGTGCCAAGCAGGAACTCTTTGACGCTCAACTCAATCTCGGCGTTTCGCTCTTCCTCATCGACACGAAAGACAAATTCGTCGTCGATTACAGCGTTTATCCCGCCGTTGTCCGCAACATCGATGAAGCACGTTCGAATGGGGTGGAACTGACGGCGGATTGGACTCCGGCGGCAGTTGACGGTCTGCGTGTTTACGGCAATGCGACTTTCCAAAATGCCTGGGACCGCAAGACTGACGCGCGTTTGAAACTCATCCCGCAGTTTATGGGAACGCTCGGCGCCGAGTACGCATTCGGCGGAGACTTTACTGTCGGCGCTTCCGGCACCTTCGTCAAGGGACGCGAAGGCAGCTTGCCCGTTTATCCTTATTCGCAGGCCGATATGGACGACTACTTCGTTGCCCGCGTTTACGGCAATTGGGTGGCGTTGCGCTATGCGGACGGACGCGAAAAGTGCTCGATCTATGTACGCGTGGAAAATGCCCTCGATCGGGAATACGACGATTACAATATCGGCTACGAAGCCCCCGGTCTCGGCATCTTCGCGGGCGCCAAGCTCTCATTCTAAAAGCGAGCTCAAGAAATTCATTTTTTTAGATCTGTGTTTCAAGCGTTCTTTATCCTGCTCGTCAGAACATGTGCGCCGAAGGTGCACTACATGGGATAACCGCGGGTGGAGGCGGCGCCGCAACCCGCGGATAGGCATCTTCAATGCCATGCGCCGATCGAGGAGATGTTTATATCCCTGACGCTCCTGCGGCGCACTGGAACGAGCTACACGATCTTTCTCACAGGAAAAACGAGTTTCTATAGCTTCTCTAAAGATTTGGCTCATTCCTGCCTTCGGGCAGGGATGGGTTAAAATAGGTAATCATAAAAACAGCGGGAATCGCCTTCCGGGGTTCCCGCTGCGATTTTTCCGAAATGAATATTGACAACTCTTAGGGGGGGGTAAAACTCGAGTCCAAAATTCAACTAACACAACAAGGAAAGGAATTAAAATGGACCCAGTAACAGCTATACTTTTGGGATTTGGAGTTACCAACCTTAATTTGACATTAATGTCTATGGCCGCCTCCGAGAAGAAAGATGCCGAAAATCAGAATCTGAATAATCAGAACGATCAGAATGGTCAAAGCGTATATGATCGATTATTGTCTTGTGAGAATAAATGCTCTGGGACAGAACATCTTAGTGTTTTCTAGTTTCCGAATAAAAAACGTTCCCGCGAATTGCTCCGCGGGAACGCTATTTTTTAATCCTTAATCTTTAACTGTCTTTCTAAATTTTGCAGGACCACTCGGTGAAGACTTTTTCGGCGCGGTCCCAGTCGATGATGGACCAGAAGGCGTTGACGAAGTCGGCGCGCACGTTGCGGTAACGCAGGTAGTAGCTGTGTTCCCAGAGGTCGAG
>JAFYWY010000040.1 GCA_017546455.1 Opitutales bacterium | reverse complement strand
TGTCCGTCACGGTCAGTTTTTCGCTCTTGATGTCGATGACGCTGTCGTTGACGTCGGACGTGATCCTGACGGAAGCGCCGGCGAGGTTGGAGCCGCTGAATACGGCGTCGCCCGCGTTGTAGAATATCTCGTTGGCGTCGGTCACGTCGCCTTCGCGGCCCTGAGTGACGTAATTGGTGACGACGGGCGCGGGAACGTCGTTGTCGTTGAGCGTCGCGGCGATGGTCTTCGTCTGCATTCCGGCGTCAGGATCGCCGCAGCGGCCTTCGACCTTGAAGACGATTTCGCGATTGGCGAACGCCTTGTCGTTGAATGCCGCGGCGAGCGTCGCGTCGATGTGGTCGTCGGCGCTATCGAGGACGGTGCATTCCGCTTCGATGGTCTCGCCCTCGGCGTTTTTCGCGGAGGCCGTCACCTTGTCGCCTTCGACGAGCGTCAGGTGCTTGCCGTTGATGCGGAACGCCGCGCCCTGGCGGACATGGCCGATCTGGCAGCCGTCGGACATGACGGTGTAGAGCGTCAGCGTGAGCCCGTCGATGTCGTTGGACATGGAGAAGGCGACCGTCGGCCTGAGATCGCCGAGAAGGTTGGCCGTCACGCGGACATTTTCCTTGGACGCCTTCGAATCCTTGTTCGCGAACCATCCGCGGATGGCGAGGCCGAAGGTGATGAGAGAGCCGACCGTGACCGTCTCGCCGGTGGACGCCGCGCGCGTGGCGCATTCCTTGAGGAACGATTCGATCAGCTCCCAGGCGGCGCCTTCGCCGACCTGAATGCCGTTGGAGCGTATGATGCCCGGCAGGATCTCGGCGCGCGCATCCACGCTGTATCCGTCCGAGACGAACTGTGCGCTGTAGCCGCCTTTCTCGCTGAACGAGGAAGAGATGGCTTTCATTTTGTATTTCTTGTTTCTGCTCATTTGAGTTTTCCTTTCTTTGTTGTGCCTAAGCTTTTGGCTTAAGGCGTTTTCCTTCCGCACCGTGCGGAAGAAATTTTTTTGCTTTTCAAGGGTCCCCGGACCCTCATGCCAGGGGTCCCGCGACCCTCATGGCAAGGGTTCCGCGACCCTCACGGCAAGGGTCCCCGGACCCTCACGGCAAGGGTCCCCGGACCCTCACGGCAAGGGTCCCGCGACCCTCACCGATAACGACTAATCACTAACCTCACTTCACCGTGAGCGGGTTTGATTGCGCGGCGGCGTTCGTGTCGCTTCCGGCGTTGTCGGCTGCTTGGCGCGATTCCGAGATAATGGCGATTCCAGGGATCCCGAGCGCATAGACGCTCATCGTCTGTGTCTTGTCGCTTGGAGCCATTGACGAGCAGCCGCTCGTAAAGCCCACGATGCCGCCGCCGAGAGCGCCGAGAAGGACGGGCTTTATTGCCGCCCAGAGCTGCCGGGCAAGTTCTTTCCAGCTTACTTTCAGTTTCATTTTGGTTGTTTCCTTTCTTAGTTTTTTGTTTGAACCACGAAAGACACGAAAAGACTTTTCCGTGGTTTATAATTTACGCCGCTTCGACAATCGGCTTGGCGGTGCATTTCCAGCTCGCCTTGCGGATGAGGATGCCGTTTTCAGTGGCGACGCCGTTGCGGTAGGCGGATTCATTCGCCTCAAAGTCGGGCATCAGCGTTTTTTCGATGGACGTTTTCTCGTCCTTGAGCTTTTCGATCTTCAGAAGGACGGCCACCAGTTCGGCACGTTTTTCCTTGATCTGGGTTTTCGTGAGTTTCATTTGGTTGTTTCCTTTCTTGTTGTTTGGGTTTTAGCCGCAAAGAACGCAAAGTGCGCAAAGAGCTTGTGTTCCTTTGTGGCTGAAAATGGTTAAAAACGCCCTGGATACTCGCATGAGGTTGAATGCGCCGAAGAAAGCGAAGCTTTCGGAGGGTAGGTTGCGAAGCAACGCCGAAGGCGCCCGCAAGGGCCCGCGCGCTCTCCCTCATGCGGCCAGGTTTAATTCAATTGTCAAAGATCAAAACCCCGAAGGGTTTGGGGCGGTTCGCGGTCTTAGTTGTCTGCCGCGTAACGCATGCCCCCTATATCTATAGCACGGCTTAGGGACAAATGAGATTTTTAAAATGCATTTCACCCTTGATTTTATTGGGTGAAATGAGACTTGTGAGCACCCGAACCCCCCTGTCGTAAAAACGCTTTGCCGCTGCCAGTTTTTTCCGTCTTTCGATGGACAACGCGGCAATCGACTCCTTGCGGTTGTGACCGTTTTTGACGATCTGCTCGACTATCGGCAGCAGGCGGTCGTATCCGCAAAGCGTCAGCATCCCCTCGAATACCATGAGATTGACGAAGTTTTGGTTGTCTTTTTCAATCTCGTTCATCTCGTCGTCATGATTTTCGCCGCAGATGAGCTTTTCCCCTGCGCCGTGGTCGGATAGGATGGCGGACTTTTCGAAGTCGATTTGTTCGGCTAGCGCGTCAAGCGAGATGAAATTCCGGTTGAGACGTTCGTTGCGGGTGCTCATTTCGCCACCGCCTTTCCGGCGAGCGCGGCATAAAAGCGCTTGAGGCGCATGTGGAACGCGGCGGCGGGATTGCGCAGAGTCGACTTTCGCATAATGGACTTCTGCTCGAAGTAAAGTTCGATGAAGCTGTTGACTCCGATGCGGTTGGCATACCACGCCCAGATGGTGAAATCTTCTTCCCTGCCGAAGTCTTTTATCGCTTCCTCGACCGCGACTTTCACCGGGTCTTCCATTCCCTCGGCAAAAATGCGCTCACGCCATGCGGCGATGAATTCTTGCGGAATCGCTCTCGCGCGTACGTGCGCGTGGTCTGATAAACAAGTATTATTTATAATACC
>JAFYWY010000039.1 GCA_017546455.1 Opitutales bacterium | reverse complement strand
GTGTCTCTGCGTCTCCGCGAGAGTTTCCGATAATTTCTCTCACGGAGGCACGGAGCCTCACGTGAGGTTTGCTGTTCGTTTCCAAATATTGTCTGTTGGAGGTTTTGAAAATGGAAGCGTGTCGTTTGCTTCGTTTGACGCTCCGTGTCTCTGTGTCTCCGCGAGAGTTTCTGATAATTTTTTCACGGAGGACGGTTCAAGGGACACAAAAAAAAACGGACTCTCTGCGGAGAGTCCGTTTTTTGAGAAGGATTAAAGCAATCCGTCTTCCTTGGCGAACTGGTTAAAGCTCGGGCCGGCAACATCCTGGTCCCCGGTTTCGAAGAAGCCGTGGAGCTGGCGAAGACGAACCGGGTGGCGCATCTTGCGGAGAGCTTTGGCTTCGATCTGGCGGATACGTTCACGCGTGACGTTGAAGAGCTTGCCGACTTCTTCGAGCGTGCGGGAATAGCCGTCCTTGAGTCCGAAGCGATAAATCAGCACTTCGCGTTCGCGTTCGGTGAGCGAATTGAGCACTTGAATAATTTTTTCGCGGAGCAGGGCGGTGGCGGCGATGTCGTAGGGATTTTCCGCGGCCTTGTCTTCGATGAAGTCACCGAAGCTGGTGTCGTCGCCGTCGCCGACCGGGCTTTGGAGCGAGATCGGCTGTTGCGCCATTTTCATGATTTGCTGGACGCGTTCGACGGGCATCTGCATTTCGTTGGCGACTTCTTCCGGAGTCGGTTCGTGGCCGAGTTCCTGGAAGAGCTGCTTTTGGATTTGCATGACCTTGTTGAGCGTTTCGATCATGTGCACGGGGATACGAATCGTACGTGCTTGGTCGGCAATGGAACGCGTGATGGCCTGACGGATCCACCAGGTTGCGTAGGTCGAGAATTTGTATCCGCGGCGGTATTCGAATTTTTCGACCGCTTTCATCAGGCCCATGTTTCCTTCCTGAATGAGGTCGAGGAAAGAAAGACCGCGATTCGTGTATTTCTTGGCAATCGAAATGACGAGACGCAAGTTGGCTTCGACCATGTTGGTCTTGGCGCGGTGGGCTTGCTGGAGGCAGGAGCGGACTTCTTTGTAGATGTCCAAAATTTCTTCGCTGCCGATGCGGTACTGCTTTTCCAACGCTTTCACCTTAGCGGTGATTTCCTTCGGGTCGAGCTTGCGGGCGTGGCGGTCCTTGCGCTCGATCAGGTGGAGCTGATGGACGTATTCGCGGAAAGTGTCGATGACCGGCTTAAAGGTGGCCAACCATTCTTCGAGCACTTTCATCTTGAAGCAGAATTTGCGCAGGAGCGGGCGGATGTCCTTTTGCAGCTTGATGAAGCGCGCATAGCCGCGGCGGCGCGTTTCTTCATTGGGGCCGCCGACGTATTCCATCCAAGCCTTATCGAGCTTGGCGGCAATGGCTTCGACGGCGCTGATCGCCTTGGGAAGCATTTTGTAATAGGCGTCGCGGGATTCGACTTTCTTATCCAAGACCACGCGGTCGAAGCGTTCTTCGCGGGCGTTGAGTTTGCGGGCCACTTCGAGTTGCGGTGCGAGGGTCAGCCAAATGGAGCAGAGTGCGTCCTGGGCGCGGGCTTCCGCTTCTTCGATGCTTTTGGAGATGGAAATTTCCTGGTCGCGATTCAACAGCGGCACTTGTCCCATCTGGCGCAGATACATGCGAACGGGGTCGTCGAGGATATCGACCTGAACCGAGCGCAGGGCTTCTTCCTCTTCGGAGGTCAGCTTCGTCTTGTACGCGGCAACGTCATCGTTTTCGAGAATCTTGATGTCGAGATTGGCGAGCAGGTCGAGAATCTTTTCGAACGCTTCGGGGGAAGAGGTCGTTGCGGGAATCGTGTTGTTGATGTCCTCGATGGTGACGTAACCCTGTTGGTTCGAAAGCGTGCGCAGTTCGTGCATGCGGGCGTTGATTTCGTTTTGATCCAAGGTCGCAATGATGTTCGAATCAAAATGAACCTTTCCCGAAATTTCGCGGATTTTCTGTGCGTCTTCCTTTTGTTTTTTCTGCTGCTTGGCCAGTTCGGAAGAGCTCAGTACCGGAGAGCGGTCCGGAGCGTATTTAATTTCGCCGGGATGCGATTTTTCTTCTTTCGGCTGCGGTGGTTCCGCTTGGACGACCGGCGCCTTTTTCGGAGCCTTTTCCTTGGCGGGAGCAGTTTTTTTGACAACTTCCTCTTTAACAGGTGTTTCCTTCTTGGGAGCGGCTTTGGATGCAGATTTTTTCGCCGGTGCGCTCGGCTTTTCGGGAGCGCTTTGGGTTTTGGCAGCCTTTACGGGGGCGGCTTTCTTCGCGGGAACCTTGGCGGCGGAAGCGTTCGCTTTCTTGCCCGCTGCTTTGGCGGGAGCTACGGCCTTGGGCGCAGATGCTTTTTTAGCCGGAGCCGGCTTTGCGGCGGCTTTCGGTTTGGACGAAGATACTTTTTTCGCGGCGGCGGATTTAGCGGGGGTAGAGGAGCTTAGCGTTTTTTTTGCCTTTTTGTTATCTGCCATGATGAGGTGGTCGTTTTAGTTATTTTTTGTAAAGTTTTAGTGTGTTGCGCAGTTCTATGCTACGGCGAAAGAGCACGGTAAGCTGCGGATCGCCGGAGGGAAGCCGGGCGATTGCGGCGTCGATTTTTTGCTGCTCGCGGGCGCAGTAGCGTTCGCAGAGACGTGCGAGGCATTGGCGGGCCGTTTCTTCGGGTGCGGGGAAGCGCCGTGCCTGCATAGAGAGCTTTGCAATGTAAGAACGTTCTTCGTCGTCTTCGAGAATAGCGGGAAGCGAGTCCTTGGCATTTTTCCAATTGCCTTCCGAATATTCCGCAATGATGCGGTTAAGAATGCGCCCGGCCGGGGTGTCCGAACAAATCCATTCTGCGGGAATGTCGTTCGATAGTTGGTGAAGGAGCGCGTCATATTGGAAAACGAAAACTAAAACATCCTCCTCAACCGTTGTCAAGGGAAGGCTTGTGCGCGAAAGGCTTTCCGCCGGGCCTGCGGGGACGCCTTCGCGCTCGAGTTTTCGTGCCTTTTTTTCGTTTTCGAAACGCTGGAAATCGCGCTCTAAATCAACGCGTTGCAGGCCTGAGTGCCGGGCGAGTTCCCAGAGGCATTCGGTGCGGAACACGCGGGAGCTTGCGGACGACAAAATGGCGTAAATTTCATTCAAGGCTTCCTGCTTTTGCACGGGTGTAAGCGCTACGTTGCCGCCGAAATATCTCTCGGCGATAAATGAGATGGCCGAGCGTTTCGTGGCAAAAATGGCTTCCGTTCCCGCGGCTCCGTGTTCGGACAAAAATTCGTCCGGGTCCTTGCCGCCGGGAACGCTCAGGAAGTGCAGGTCGAGTCCGGCTTCGAAGGCGAGCGGCGCGAGGCGTACGGCGGCTTTTTGGCCGGCGGCGTCTGCGTCAAGCAGGCAGTTCAGCTCGTTGCTGTAGCGGGCAAGCAACTGCATCTGCTGCAGGGTGATGGAAGTGCCTTGGCCGGCGACGGCGGTTTTGATGCCGTTTTCGTAACAGCGGATGGCGTCCAATTGGCCTTCGACGAGGACAAAGGGAATGTCGCGCAGATTGTGGCCTTTGTCCTTTTGGCTGCGGTCCGTAAAGACCTCTTTTGCCTTGTCGATATTGAAAAGCGTGTTGCCTTTTTTAAAGACTTCGGATTCCGACGAATTCTTGTACTTGGCTTCTTCCCATTGCGTGTCCGGCGTGATGCCCGGAATCTTCCGCGCCGTAAACGCAATGACGCGGCCTTGGATGTCGCGGATGGGAATAATCAGGCGCGCCTCGAATTGAATGCGGGAAGTCTGTAGCGAAGCGGGCTTTTCGCTGCGTCCGAACATGCCGGAGGCGAGAATGCTCTGTTCCGAGAAACCTTTTTTGCGGAGGAGCTCAATCAGGCGGCGGGAGGCGTTTTTCGGGAGAAAACCGATTCCGAACTCCCGCGCCGTTGCTTCGTCGAAGCCGCGATTGTTTTTCCAATAATCTCTGACGGCTTGCGCCTGCGGGTCGGCGGCATGAAACTGCTCTTCGAAGAAACGGGCGGCGAATTTATTGATTTCGAAAAGTTCGTTGCGGATGGAGCGTTCGGCGTTGCCGTGGCTTTCGTATTCGACCGGCAGGCCGAAACGTTGCGCGACGCGTTCCACGGCTTCGGGGAAAGTCAGGTTTTCCCGCGTCATCAGAAATTTAAAAACGTCGCCGCCTTGGCCCGTACTGAAGCAATAGTAAAATCCTTTGTCCGGATCGACGAAGAAGGAGGGCGTTTTTTCCGCCGTAAACGGGCTTAAGCCTTTCCAACGGGATCCGGAGCGGGTCAGATTCGTGTAGTCGCCGATAAGCGCGACAATGTCGGCACGGGAACGAATATCTTCAACGGATCTTTGTGAGATGAGCGGCATCGAGAGTAATAAAGCGCGAAAGCATAAGTTTCCCGTTGCGCGGAAGCAAGAAGCAATCCGCCAAACTGCATTCCGGTCCTTATTTCCCGCTTACAGCGATGTGCACCGCTGCGGAGAGCTACTTCTTTTCGGCTTTTCGGGGATCAGTGCGGCAATCTCTTTGGCGAAATCGAAACAAACGCCGCGAATGCTTTCCGCGTGTGTGGCTGCGATATCGGAACCGAAAACGTAGTCACAGTACGCCCGCGAGTAGTCTTTGGAAGCTTCGAATGCCTTTAGAAAATTTTTGAAAAAACTATCGGCATCGTCTTCCGGAGCCGGAAGCGGCATGCCGGCGAAATAAGGCGGCGGATTTTCCAGCGCATCAAAGAAGCATTGAAGCAGGCTTGCGGCGAATTCCCGGAGACGTTCACTGCTTTTGATTTTGATGACGGATTTCCCCGTGCGCGTTACAAAGTCATTGTGAATTGCAACAAACGTGAAATTTTCTTCCGGATGGGCCGCGGCAATGAAAGCGGCGTTGACAACTGCGTTGACGGTGAATTCCCAATCCGCCGAATAAACGCCCGGAAACGTCTTGATGCAGTAGTTTGCTCCGTCGGCGCTTTGCCAAAGTTCGTAATCGGCCCGAACTCGGACTTTTCCCGGACGCGTATTTGCGTTCTGCGGGAGGGTGAAGGTTTTCGTGGCGGAATGTGCGGAACCGCCCGCTTGCAGGACTTCGCCGATTAGCTTGCCCCACGTATTGTGCCGTTTGTTGAGCGGCTCGAATTTCAAATCTTCTTTGGCCTTTGTGTCCGTGTTAACCGGCAACACGGGAAACTCGCCGCTTGCCTGCTTCTCTTTGATAAGAGCTCCGAAATCCTTTGCGAGTGCGCCGAGGATTTCATTTTGCGTGTCGATGTCCGGATCGGAGAGCTTTTCGAATCCGTAATGCCGAAACCGAGGGAAAAATTCCTTGGCTTTGACTTTCTCCGGCTCCGGGTCGTTGTCGCTCGCGAGTTTACCACCCCATCGGGTACGCAGGTGCAGGCGTTTCTCGGAGAAAAATTTTGCCGGTTCCGCGAGGCAGGCGGCAATCTCGTCGGCCTTGAGTACGGCAAAATTCTCCTGCTCGCGTGCGGAAAGCGTCAGTGTTTTACCGGCTTCAAACAGCGGAGGACGCCATGCGACGGTGGCGACGGTGTCGCTCAGCAGTTTTTCGCTTTCGGTATTTTGCGGCGAGTGCTCAAAGCAGAATTGTTTCTGAGCTGCGGCGCTTGCGGATTCGCGGGCTTCGGCGGGAAGCTCCGGAGGCAGAAGGGCTTCCGTTGCGATGTCGATGAATTTGGCGAGCGGCGTGCAAGGCGGAATGATAGCGTTGTTTTTCGCGTTGCGGCCGATGTAGGAAAAGCGCAAATAGGTTTTCGCGGCGAGTACGGCTTCGAGAAGCAAGAGACAATCTTCGTCGCGTGCGGTGCGGTCCCATTCGAGATTCTTGGGCCACTGTGCGATGAGATCGAGCGCGGATTTCCGAGTCGGCCGCGGGAATTCTCCGGCGTTCATGCCGGCGATGTAAATGGCCTTGGCGGGGATGTTGCGCAGCGGCTGGAGGCGGCAGAACGTGATTCGTCCGCGGAGCATTCCGAAGCCGCGGCTGTTTTCCCAGGAGCGATTTTCAAGCATCGATACCACGGTTTTCAGCGCGACTTCCGCGTCCGCAAATCCGGCGGTTTCCGCGGCCGCGCGCACGGAATCGATGGCGTCGGCGAGCAGGGCTTCCTCTTCGCCTTCCTCGTCCGAGAACTCGAGCAGTTTTTCCGCCAAATCGCATTTCAGGAAGCGGCACCACTCGGCGACGCTTTTTTGCCCTTCGACGTAGTAGGCGGCGAGTTGGCGGGCGGCCTCTTGAAGGCGGGCAAATTTACCCAGCAATTCTGCGGCGTTTTCGGGGAGATTTTCGGCCGGCAGAATGGGACGCGAGGCTCCGATTTCGAGAGGCTTTGCGGTGTCGGATGTGTCGTCTCCCATCATGACACCGAGCGCGCAGCGGCGCATGCCGAAGGCCCAGGAATTGTTGTAGGCGACTCGGGACGCGAGCGCTTTGGCGTTGTCGGAAACAGGCTGTTCTCCGAAGATTTTTCGGGCTCGGGCGGCTTCGTCAATTCCCCAGCGAGCATTGGATGCGCTGAGTATTTTTTTCAGGGAATCGACATCCTGTTCGTTGAGATTCAGGGCGCGTGCGAGCGGTGCGGCATCCAAAAGGGCCAGCATTTCGCTGAGGCGAACATCGCCTTGCGTAAGACGCAGGAGGGTTAAAAATGCGGAAATTCCGCTGAAGCGCTCCGGTCCGGTGCTATCGGCGAGTGAGAAGGGAAGTTCGCTGCCTTCGAAGACGGCGCGGATAAAGGGCGCGTAGGCATCGATGTCCGGAAGCATGACGAGGATGTCGCGGGGACGCAGCGTGCGGTCGCGGGCGCAGAGGTCGCGGATGTCGTCGCGCAGAATTTCCATTTCGCGCATTCGGGAATGGGCTGCGTGAATGCGCAGGGAAAGCTTGTCGCCGGCGAGAGTTTCCGGAGTTTCGTCCTGAGCGGAAAACTCGGCGGAGCCGGATTCTCTGACAATGTTTTCGCGGATGTCTGCCTGAATCCGATGCAGGAGCGAGTCGCCTGCCGGGGAACCGTCACCGTTGGGAACGCTGCCGAGAAAATTGTTTTCGATGAGTTCTCCGGCGAGGGCGCGGGCGGCTTTACCCCAGGTGGTCAGCAATTCGTTGCCGCGTTCGATAAGATTTTTTTGTGTGAGGCTTGCTTTGCGGTTGCGGCTTTCGATCCAGAAATTGTCGGAGAGATTGTGGTAGTAAAAAAGAATCTCCGTGTGCTGCGAAAGCTTTTTCAGCATTTCGAAGTGCGTCCGCGGCAGAGCGGTCGGCGCGAATACGAAGAGACGGCGGGGCAGCTCTGCGCGAATGGATTCGGTATCGCTTTCGTAAAAACGTCGATAGCGCAGGGCGGGGATTTCCTCTTCGCGGAGAGCGAGTTGTTGCCACAGGTGTTTTTGGCGTTCGTATTCGCGCTTGAATTCGGGAGATGCGTCCTTGAGCTCGGGGATGTCTTCGCCGCGGCACCAGGCAACAATCATTTCCGTGCGGAAGCTTTGGTAGTGCCAAAAGAGGTCGGCGAGCGTTTGGGCCGTCAGAATAAAATCCTCTTCGCGGTTTTCGCGGAAGGAAAAGCGCAGGGACTCCGGCACGGAGGATGCCGGCGCATGAATTTCCCGAAGTGTTTTGAAAACGCGCCAAACGAGGGCGTCGCGGTCGAAACTGCCGCCTGCGGGCGCACCGGCGTCGTTTTCGCAGATGCTATTGAGAAAGCTTTCCGGCGAAACAAAGCGGATGTTGGCGCAGATGCCGTTGTTTTGTGCGAGGTAATGCTGTAGCCAGATGCGCTGGGCGTAATTCGTGATTAAGACGGTTTCCGGGACGAGCGGATCTTCCCGCCGTGCAATTTCCTGCGCCAGATTTTCCGCCAGCGTCTCAATCGAATACGCGGGGAAAAAGCGGAAATTGTCATAGCGGAAACCCATCCGGAAAACGGCTTAGAATTTTCGGGAAAGGCAAAAGCGATTATTGTCGGCCAGAAGCAGGGCGCCGACGATGGCGATTGTGTAAATGCCCAGAGTTCCCGCAGAGCCGGAGGTATCGATGAGCGAGAGTCCGAAGCTCAGAGCGACGAAGATCAAGCCGAGAGCAAAGAGCGAAATACGCGTTGCGACACCGATCAGGAGCGCAATCCCGCAGACGATCAGCGCGGGCCCGAGCGCATAGTAGAACGCGCGTAAGAGCCATTCCGGAAGCAGAGCGTCACCGAGCAGACGCTCGAATTCGCGGGCGGGAACGCCGTTGTAAAATTCCCAAGCGTAGTTGCGGACAAGCGTCGCGCTCATTTCGCCGGTTTCGGGGTTTTCTTCAAAGACTTTTTCTGCCTGGGAAAATTTGGCAAGTCCGCTTGCCAGGGCTGTGCCGCCGATCCACAAGCGCAAAAGCAGAAACGCCGACGTACGGGCGCGGGAACACGAGCAGGGGTGGGCTGAGGCGGAGTTGTCGTTAGAATCCATGCCCCAAGCGTTTCCGTTTTCCGCCTTTCCCGCAAGATAAATAATGCGTTGGTGCCTTCGGCGGTGACCGGTAATCAGTGAGCGGGTACCTATGCACCATTCACCGGTTTCCATTTACCGGTTACCATTCACTAGTCTCCATTCACCGCTTTAAGCTT
>JAFYWY010000038.1 GCA_017546455.1 Opitutales bacterium | reverse complement strand
GCGGGTGTATTAGTTTTTCTGTTTAGGTAATGCAAGGATGAGGCTCGCTCTATGTATATTTCGCTACTTCCCGTACGGAGGCCTGCAAAAGGATTTTTTGCGGGTGGCGCGTGAGTGTGCACTGCGCGGGCACGATGTGGATATTTTTTGCGGACGCCATTCGGAGCTTCCGGAAGAGCAGACAGCCGGTATCCGCTGGCACGTGATTCCGTTGTCGGGGACAACGAACCATGCGCGGGCCAAGTCTTTTGAGCGACGCTTTGCGCGCATTGCGCGTTCCCGCAAATTCGATTGCGTGCTCGGCTTTAACCGCATGGCCGGCCTGGATTTTTATTTTGCGGGGGACGTGTGTTTGGCGGAACGGGTTCATTCGCGCTTCATCTGGCAGTTCCGCACGCTGATTCCGCGCTACCGCATCTTTTTGCAGATGGAGCGATGCGTGTTTGCGCCGGATTCGCAGACGCGGATTTTGGCGCTCACGGATGCGCAGAAAAAGGAGTACCGACGTTGGTACGGCACGCAGGATGAGCGCTTCTTCTGTCTGCCTGTCGGATTTGATCCTCGCTGCGGCCGTATCGAGGATGTCTCCGGCGTGCGTGCGAAAACGCGCGAAGCTTTGGGCTTGTGCGGAGAGGATTTTGCCGTCGCACTCATCGGCTCGGATTTCAAACGTAAGGGCGCGGACCGTGCGCTGGCCGCGATGGCTGCGTTGCCGGAAAAACTCAAGGCGGGGCTGAAATTCTTTTTAATCGGCGACGACAGTCCGGAGGGCATTTTCTCGCTTGCGGAGGATGCCGGCATTCGGGATGCCGTTTTTTACTTGGGCGGGCGCGAAGATGTCCCCGAACTCATGTGCGCGATGGATATGCTGGTGCACCCGGCGCGGGAAGAGGCCGGCGGCTCGGTGCTGATTGAGGCGGCGGTTTCGCGTTTGCCGGTGATCTGTACGGACATCTGCGGCTTCAGTTCCCACATCGAAAAATGGGAAGTCGGGCGCTCGGTGGCGTCGCCGTTTTCTCAGGATGTTTTCAATACGGAGTTTGCGCGCTTCGTGGCGATTTTGAGGGAGCATCGGGGCGTGCGTCCTGTCTTCCCCGAGGATTTGATGCAGTATCGCCGTGCGACCGCCGTGGCGGAGCAACTCGAAAAATTTGTCGGCGAGCGAGCCGTGTAGGCGCATGAAGACGAAGCAAGAGAACAAGGCCGCTCTGTTTTCCGTTTATCGGGATTTTTGCCGGCGTTATTTGGCTTCGGAGAAAAAGGTTTTGGCGGTCGCCGTGCTCTGCGGAGCCTTTGCTGCGGCGACGGCGGGTTTCGGTCTGCCGATGATGATGGACAAGGTGTTTCCGATTGTTTTCGGAGCCAAGCCGCTTCCCGAATGCCTGCGGGTGTGGGTGGAGGCGCACGTGTCGGCGGAACGGATTCCTTTGGTCACGATGTGGACGGCCGCGCTGGCGATGCCGCTGCTCATGTTGCTTCGCGGGGCCTTTTCGTTTACGAATACGTACCTCATCAGCAAGGTCGGCTTGGAAGTCCTCGAAAAGCTGCGCCTACAGGTTTTCTCGCGCCTGCAGGAACTTCCGCTCGCGTATCACGACAAGCGCTCCCGCGGCGATTTGATGACGACGGTCATCTACTTCACGCAAATGCTCCAGACTTCGATGCTGAGCATTACAAACGACCTTGTTATTCAGCCGCTGACGCTTTTGGCCGCGCTCGGTTTTCTGGCTTGGCAGGCGTGCACGAGCAACGAAGTCGGCCTGTTGCTGATGAATCTTTTGCTGGCAGGCTTGTGCATTCCTGCGACGAAGAAGATCGGCAACCGCATGATTAAGCGCATGAAGGAATCGCTCTCCGGCCTGAACGAAGTCGCGAGCGTCGTTTCCCAAAATCTGGCGGCGCAGCGGGATGTCCGGGCCTTCGGGCTCGAAGAACAGCAGACCGTGCTCTTGCGCGCGAAGATTCGCCTTTTCGTTAATGCGATTTTCAAAATGCAGGCCTGGAAGCAGGCGCTGACGCCGATTATCGAAATCCTTAGCGTCGTGGCGCTCTCGGTCTCGCTCTATTTCGGGGTGAGCGGCGGCATCGATTTGGCGCAGTTTACGGCAATTGCCCTGGCGCTCTATTATTGCTACGACCCGATAAAGCGTCTCGGAAATGTTTACAACACGCTGCAGGTGGCGACGACGATGCTGGGAGGAATCGATGCCGTGCTGTTCGCGAAAGACGAAATGCCGGAGCCGAAAGAACCCGTAAAATTCGAGCGCGTGCGGGGCGAAATTGCCTTCGAACATGTCAGCTTCGCTTACAAGCCGGGTGTCCCCGTTCTGAAGGATATTCACGTGACTTTTCCCGCCGGGCAAATCGTTGCGCTTGTCGGCCCCAGCGGTTCGGGTAAGACGACTTTCATCAACCTCATTTGCCGCTTCTACGATCCCGCAACGGGAACCGTGCGCCTCGACGGGGCAAGCCTGAAAGACATTGCCCGCGCCGACCGGACGCAATACATCGGTCTGGTTTCGCAGTCGCCGGTGCTGTTCAAGGGAACCGTCCGCGAAAACATCCGGATGGGCAAGCCGTCTGCGAG
Organism: Opitutales bacterium; assembly: GCA_017546455.1. GTDB lineage: Bacteria > Verrucomicrobiota > Verrucomicrobiia > Opitutales > UBA953 > Spyradosoma. The sequence continues at coordinate 82,070 of JAFYWY010000038.1, read as the reverse complement.
CGATGCGGAAGTCGAAGCGGCGGGAAAACTGGCTGCGGTGGACGAATTTATTTACGAGCGTAAGGAAGGCTACGATCGGGCTGTCGGCGAAGACGGCGAGGGGCTGTCCGGCGGCCAGCGTCAGCGCGTTTCAATCGCCCGCGCGTTTTTGAAGAATGCGCCGGTGCTTATTCTTGACGAAGCGACGGCTTCGCTCGACATGCTTAGCGAAGAAAAAATTCAGCGTTCTTTGGACGAGCTCATGCAGGGACGAACGACGTTTATCATCGCGCACCGATTTTCTACGATTCGCCGGGCACAACGCATTCTCGTTTTCGACGCGGGAAGAATCGTTGCCGACGGTTCGCATGAGGAGCTTTACGTGCGCTCTGCACTTTACAGAGATCTTTACGACAAGCAGGTATCTACGGGAGGGAACGGCGCATGAGGAAAATCAAAAAAATCTGTTCCCGCATCCTGCACTACGCCGGGTACGTTTGGCCGGTGAAGCGCTACCTGATTCTGGCGCTGATTTCCGGCCTGATCGCGGCGTCGGCCAGCGGCTTCGGGATTCCGGTGCTGATTTACAAAGTCTTCCCCGCGGTCTTCGATCCGACGACGATGCCGCAGCCGATCTTGGATTTTATTTCCGCTTATGTGAGCCCGGAGAACCTCGGGAAGGCCGTACTCTTTACTGCGTGTGCCGCAATGCCGCTTATTTTTGTCGTGCGCGGTATCGCTATGTGGATTAACGCGATGGCGGTGAATTATTTCGGGATGCGCGTCCTCGAAAATCTCCGCGTCGGCGTCTTTGCCAAGCTTCAGCAACTGCCGCTCGCCTTCCACGAAAAACAGATGCGCGGAGATATTCTGAGCCGCATCGTTACGGACGCCCAGAACGTCCAAAACATGATTACTCAGGTTTCGAGCGACATCGTGAAGCAGCCGCTCACCGCCGTTTGCGCCATCGCGGCTCTCATTTACGTCTTGAGCGACAAGGCGGAAGCCTCGATGTTCGTCGCGAGCGCCGTGTTTGCGGGCGTTGCCTTGGCGCCGATTCTCATTTTCGGAAAACGCGTTGCCCGCAAAGCGCGCGGAGCCCAGAAAAACATCGGAGAGATGACTGCCGTCGTGCAGGAAAATCTCGCCGCGCAGCGGGAAATCCGCTCCTATGCGATGGAAAAAACGCAGGTCGAACGCATGGCGCGAACCTCCAACCGCTTCTGCCTCGCCCAGCTCAAAACCATCAAATATCAGCAGTTGCTGACGCCGACTCTGGAGTTTTTGACGGCGCTGGCGCTGGCCTTTGTCCTCGTCCGCGGGCGCTTGCTCGGTATGGAGCTGACGGACTTTATGGCCATTGCGGGGGCTCTTTTCTTTGCGGCAGACGCCATCAAACGCACCGGCGTTTCCTTCAATAAGTTTAGTCAGGCGCAGGCTTCGCTCGAACGTCTCGAAGAAATCCTGACGGAAACGGATTCCATTCCCGATCCGGAAAATCCCCTGAAGCTGGAAAAAGCTTCGGGCGATATCGAATTCCGTAATGTCGGTTTTGCTTACGAAAACGGGCGGCAGGTGCTGAGCGACATCAATGTGCGCATTCCCGCCGGACAGACCGTCGCCCTGGTCGGTCCCAGCGGCGCGGGGAAGACGACTTTCGCGAGCCTGATTCTCCGTTTTTACGAAGCGAGCTCGGGCGCCGTACTTATCGACGGAATCGATGTGCGCCGCCTGAAAAAGGAAAACCTGCGGCAGTTCATTGCTTTGGTTTCGCAACACGCCGTCTTGTTCCGGGATACGATTCGCGAGAATATTCGTCTCGGCCGGGAAGGGGCTTCCGACGAAGACGTCGAGCGGGCGGCTCGCGATGCCGCAGCGGAAGATTTTACGCTAAAGGCCGACGGACTCGACAAAAAGCTCGGAGATGTCGGTAGCGGCGTTTCCGGCGGGCAGCGCCAGCGCCTCGCTATTGCCCGTGCCTTTTTGAAAGACGCGCCGATTCTGATTCTCGACGAAGCGACGGCCGCGCTCGATTCCGAAAGCGAAAAGAAAATTCAGGATCGCCTCGAACACCTTGCCCGCGGGCGCACGACGTTCATTGTCGCCCACCGTTTCTCCTCTATCCGCATCGCACAACGCATCCTCGTCTTCTCTCAGGGCCGCATTGTCGGCGACGGCACGCACGAAACCCTTTACCGCTCGTGCGCTCTCTACAAAGAGCTCTACGATCGACAAGGCGTCTAGCCTCGAAGAGGCAGTTGCAAATCGCGAATTCCGAATGATTTTTACTACAAGGACTTTGGTAAACAGCCGGACGGCTATTACGATCCTTCCATGGTAAGCATTCGTAATCCGGAATTCGCGATTCGGAATTATTTCGAAGAAATTTAATATTCCACGACTTCGCCGTCGGCGGTCGTGAGCGTGATGTGGTTCGCGCCGTCTGCCTTTTTCGAGGCTTCGGTGTGGCCGACAATCTGAGAAACGATGCCGAGGGAGTCCGCAATCTGGCGGACGGCGGGGACATCGTTTTCTTCGACGTAAATTTCGAGGCGTTGGCCCATGTTGTAAACGCGGTGCATTTCGGCGGCGTCCGTTTTGCTCGCTTCGCGGATGGCCTTGAAGATCGGCGGCACGGGAAGGAGATTGTCCTTGATGAAGTGGACGTTGGAGCCGAAGCGGATGCACTTAGTCATGGCGCCGCCCGAGCAGTGGATCAAACCGTAAACGCGTTCGACGGGGAGTTCCTTGAGTAGGCGGAGGACAAACGGCGCGTAGGTGCGCGTCGGCGAGAGCAGGGCCTTTCCGACGGTGAGCGTCGACCCCGGGAGCGCGTCGGTCATCTTGTAGGGGCCGCAGTAAACGAATTGCGGGTCGATGCGCTTGTCAAAGGTTTCCGGGTAGGTTTCCGCGTAGTATTTGGAAAGCATTTCGTGGCGCGCCGAGGTGAGACCGTTGGAGGCGATGCCGGAGTTTTCGATCGGCTCGTAGGCGCAGGTCCCCGAGGAAGCCAGCGAAACGATGGCGAGACCGGGGCGGATACGTGCGGCATCGACGACGCGATTGCGCGGGAGAACGGCGGTGGCGCAGGAGTCCACGGTGCAGGTCGGCGTGAGGTCGCCGACATCGGCGGTTTCCCCGCCGCCGGAGCGGATATCAACGCCGTAGTCGCGGAGCATCTGCAGGAACTCTTCCGTCCCGCCGATGAGTTGGGCGAGCACTTCGCCGGGGATGGATTTGGCGTTACGGTTGATGGTCGAGGAAATAATCGTATTGCCGGTGACGCCGATGCAGAGTAGGTCGTCGATATTCATGACGATGCTGTCCTGGGCGATTCCGCGATAGACGGAGGCGTCGCCGGTTTCCTTCCAATACATATAGGCGAGCAGCGACTTGGTGCCGGAGCCGTCGGAGTGCGTGCAGTTGCAGAGCTCGGGATTTCCGGTGAGGAAGTCTTCCGTGATTTTGCAGAACGCGCCGGGGAAGAGCCCCTTGTCGATTTTATCGACAACTGCGTGAACTTCATCTTTGGAGGAGGAGACGCCTCGTGCGGCGTAGCGACCTTGTGAACCGGAAATATTATTAGCCATGCGCGAGAGATTAGCGCAAGGCGGCGGGAGCTTCAAGAAAGGAAAATAGAAATCAACACTCGGCGAACGGTTGAGGCGCATGCCAAACCTCCTGTCGCCGAGACAAAATGTCTCCTATGTTGCCTGATGCCTGCGGGTGTTGCCGGAGCTAGTGGCGTTTGCTGTTTTTATTCCAAAACTTAATCCTCCGAAGAAGCTTGAATTGGAAGCGTGGCGATTTCCTTTCCGTTGTCGCTCCGTGACTCTGTGTCTCCGTGAGAGTTTCTAAAGCATGATTCGCCGCGTCGGTTCGGAACCTGCGCGCTCTGCTTTAGTTTTGACAAATGACGGGGAAGTCGCGCATTATGAAGTCCTTATGGCAAATATCGAAGACAAAAACGAGGGCTGCGTCCCCGGTAAATTCTACGTTGATAACCAGTGCATCGATTGCGACGTTTGTCGTGAAATGGCACCCGACTTCTTTGCCCGTGACGACGACAACGGCGTGACGATTGTCATCAAGCAACCGACGACGGACGAAGAAATCGCGCTCTGCGAAGAAGCGAAGGGTTCCTGCCCGGTCGATGCAATCGGCGACGACGGAGAATAATTATCCCCGTTTTCCGACAAATCCGAAAGGTTTCCGCCTTTCGGATTTTTTTGTGCCTATGTCGGGCGAATTGCGTTCTTTTCGCGCATCTTGCGACGGGCATTCTTTCCAATCGCGTGCTTGACTTCCATGGTCAAAAGCTGTGTTATGGCAGGAAACAAACCCTGCTCATATTTTCCCCTTTTTAGATGTCTTTTTTAACTCGTTTACAGAATTTTTTGTTTGTTCCTTGGCTCTTGGGGGCATTTTCGCTGTTCGCATTTAGCGTGGCTGTTCCCGTTGAAGCCTTTGCCGAAGCGACTTCGGCGGCGATCGCCCGCCCGTTTTTTATCGTGCGGGCCGAGCCGGGGACTCAGGTGTTTCGCCTGTTCGGGGAAGAGAAAATACCCGTCGGGGTTGTGGGAAAAGACGGCATTTTGGACTCGGTGGCGATTCCTTCGGGAACGCATGTTTTTATTTTTGAGCACGAAAATGCGCAGGCTCCCTGTCGCGTCGATAATGTAAAGTTGCGCGGCGGAGAGGTGACGAAGCTGGTTCCCGAGCTGAAAATGCGCACGGGAGAGCTGCTGGTTTCCTGCCTTCCGGTCGATGTCGCCCTGTTTGTGGACGGCGAATTGAAGGGTCAGGGATCGCTGATGATGGGCGGATTGCCGATCGGTCAGGAAGTGACCGTCGAGGCCCGTTCTTCCGTTTACGGCGTCCAAACGCGCCGCGTGAAAATCCGTGCCGGAGAGATGGCGAAAGTCAATTTCGACCTGCGCGGAAATATCCCCGCACAGAAGCCGGACGGCAAGATCGTGTTGCCGGATGTTCCCTTGGTCTTGGCGCTCCAGACGGGCGCGGTCGTCAAGGTGGACGGCGTGATTTCGAAGCTGACGGACGGTGCGCTGACGGAGTTGCCCGTGGGCCCGCGCGTGGTTGAAATTTTACTTCCGCTCAAGGAGCGTATGATTATGGTTTGGCGCGGCGCTTTTGCGGCGCGTTCGGCGATTATGCCCGGCTCGGATCTTCCCGCCGTGGCAACGGATATTCCCGAGCAGACAAGCCCGGAAGCGGCTCCCGCAGCGGATGCCAAGAGTGCTCCGGCTGCCTCCCCGGCCGAGCCCGCTAAGATTACCGGCAAGGTCGCGATGGCGCTCAGCAACACGCGTTTTCAAATTGCTTTCAATAACACGCAGTCCCTGAAAAGCGGAGCGAAGTGCCGCCTCGTCGTCGCTTCGGACCTTGAGCCGCTGCTTGTACGTTTGGCGACGGTGACCGGCTCCGGTGCTTTGGCAATTTTAGAAAAATCCCCCGAAGGTTACGTGCTCAAGGAAGGCACGGCCTTTGTTCTCGAACCCACTGAATAATCTTAACTCTTTCATCCTATGCGTTTCCCGATTCTCACGAAAACAACCTTGTTGGCTGCGAGCTTTTTCGCCGGAGCCTTCCTTTCTCAAGCGGAAGACTATTCCAAGACGAAGGGGACCTCTTTCAACGACTACGCTGATCGGACAATTGAAGTTGCAAACGAGACCAACTTGACGATTACGACGAATTTTGTCGGGAACGGAACGTTTGTTAAGACCGGTGCCGGGGTTTTGGAAATCTTCGGTAAGAGCGCCGGCGGGGATGTCTATCCGGTTTACGGAGCCCACGGCGGCAACAACCCCTCGATTCGCACGAGCGATGAGGGTTCGACGATTGATACTTTTGACTCGGACCTCCAGTTTCCGAACTGGACCGGCGGCGAGCTGGACGTGCGTTCGGGCGTGCTCTCGATGAGCGGCTTCGTCAATCTTTGGAAAGACTACGGTGCGCAGATCAATAGCATGGTCAACGGCCTGCCGCGCGAAGGCGGAATGGTCGGCGTGGATAAAATCACCGTTTGGAACGACGCCCGCTTGGATGTCGGTCAAAGCCGTTTCCTTTACAACAACGCCGTCGGGTCCAAAATCCGCATGGCGGGAGACAATGTTTTCGTTTTCCTGAACAATCTGCGTGCGGGAGCCGACAACGATCAGGCGAATTCCGTTTTGGACGTCGGGTTTAACAACGGCGGTTCCAAGAAGGCGGCCGACGATATTTTCCACGTTAACATCCATATCGACGCTTGGGATAGCGGCGACCCGGACGGCACCCTCGAAAACGGCGGTTCCGTCGGTCTCATCTACGGGAATGCCGACGTTTACAAAACCGGTGCCGGAAAGCTCACGCTGCTGAATGAAAGCAAGGATTACTCCGGTAAGTTCTTCGTCGCCGGCGGGAGCGTCGTTTTGAGCGCCTCCGCAAACGATGCCGTTTCCGTTGACGTGACGGGCGCCTTGGAAAAGGCCGGCTACGGCGATTTGGAATTCGGCCGTACGCTGTGGACGGCGGGCTCGCTGACGATTGCGGGAACGATTGACCCGCAGAACGACAGCGGCAACGGGGCTTCCACCTCCTCGCTCTCCGAAGCCTCTCGCTTGGGTGCGGATGTGCGCGTGCGCTACGAACGGACGGAACGCCAGGACAACAACACCGTCCAGGTTGTTTTCTATAAGGAAGCTTATTTCACGGATCCCGCGGCGGGAACGCTCGTCGTGAACAACAACGAAGCGATCCGCAATTTCCAATCGCAATTCGCGAACGGGGTTGCAGCCCGAGACGCCAACCTCTCCGCCGCCAGCGCCATCCAAAATGCCGCCGACGCTGCGGACACCAATGCTCCGCTGGTTGCAGGCACGGGTGCCGGTTCGTATTTGGCCGTTAAGGACGACGCCGTCCTCGCCATCTATCAGGAAGCCGGAATGGGCGGCATTTACAAGGGAACGATTTGCGGCGTCAACGCTGCGGGCGACGGAGCCGGCGTGAACGTTGACGGCACGCTCGCCAAGGGCGGAACGATCGTCAAGTACGGGACGGGCGACCTCGCGCTGATCCTCGAAGGCGCCAACTACGAAAAGCTCGCCTTGCTTGACGGCGGCAAGGTCGTCGTGAACATCACCGCCATCGATCTCGATCCGGGAAGCTACGACTGGACGAAGGATGCCGGCGACGCCACCGGAAACTGGGTGCGCGATCCGGGTCTCTACACTTCGGAAAACGTCAATTTCACGCTTATCGAAAACGCTACGGAGACGCTCAAGACGCGCCTCAACATGAAGGACGTTCACTTCAGCACCTACGAGCTCATCGACACCGTCGGTGGTGCGATTGACGTCAGTGACGGACGCAAGCCGGGGACGATTGAGCTGGCCGTTGAACAGCGTTTTATCACGGGCGAAGTCTTTGTCGAACGCGGACTTACGCTCGTGCTGACCGCTCAGGATTTGGCGGGCTATACGGATGCCGACGGAAATTACCGCTACTATGACGTGAACGGATCCGGCACCTACACGGACGCCGAAGGCAACGTTCACTCCAACGTCGCTTACTACAAAAACAGCGAAGGCGAACGCGTTTACTACTACACGAATGCCGCCGGAAGCGAAGTCGTCATCGCCGGCGATGACTTGGAACGCCTTTCTTTCGTTGACAGCGTCGCTTTCTCGGGCGGCTCCGTCGGAGAAGCCAAGGCCGTGATTCTCGCGGGTAAGGTCGGAACGGAAACGGATCTTTATCAGGGTTCTCGCACCTCGACGCTTGCCTTCGGCAACACGAACCAGGAAGTCAATAACCTTACCGGCGACTACTGGTCGAAGGTGGACTTGGGTCGCTCGACGCTGACGGTGCACACGACTTTGGATTCGACGGACGGCGATCTCGCCCTCTCCGGTCAAACGGGCAACGGAGACGTGCTGACCTACAGCCGCTTCTCCGGCGCAATCACCGGTGTCGGTAACTTTGTTAAGGACGGCGCAAAAACGCTGACACTCGACGGCGGCTCCATGCTTTCCTACATGGGCGCGACGGTGCTCGAAGAAGGCGCGCTTGCCGTAACGAAATCGCAGTCGCTCTGGAATTCTTCGCTCATTTGGATGAATGAGGGAACGAGTGCCACCTTTGCGGGGGCGCAGAATTTGGTCTCGCTCGTCGGCGGAGACGCAACGCTTTCCGTCTTGGGCGGGGACCTGCAGCTCGGTATGGACGCTTCCCGCCGTTCGGTGCTCAACGCAGGCTATCAGTCGGCGGACGATGCGGCTCTCGGCGTCATCATCACGAATGAACTCGGGAACAGCGATCGCGTGCTCGCAACCTATCCGAGCGCGGTCGGCGGCAGCTCCGAAGCCCTCGTTAAGAGCTATCTCAAGCCGATTTTGGATTTCTGTGATGCCGGTCTGACGAAGAAGCAGGCGGAAGCCCTGGTGGCGTATTTCATGCGCGAACCGCTCGGCTCTTCCGAAAACGAAGCCCTGCAGGAACTCTTTGCACGCGAAGTCGCTCAAGACTCGCTTACCGTGGCCGATATCACGCGCCTCTACGTCAAGCTTCTCGCACAAAATGCAAATGCGGAAGGCGTTATCTCCGGCGACCTCACGGAAATGGTTGACCGTCTCTCCTTCAACGGAACACTGACGGCGGAAAACATCACGAAGATCGGCGACGACCGCGTAACCATCGCAGGAACGGTCGATGCCAAGTCCCTCAAAATTGTCGGCGGCACCTTCGAAATGGACGTCGATGCTTACGGAGAAACGAGCTTCGCCGACGGCATCACGGCGGCTGCGGGCGCGACGCTCTCGATTAACACGGGAACGGACGCCGACCAAAGCTACGTCTTTGACAAGGCTTTCTCCGGTGACGGTAATTTTGAAAAGAAGGGTGCCGGCTCCCTCACGCTCGGCGCGGATGTCAACTACTTCGGGCAGACCCTCCTGAGCGGCGGGAATCTGACCATGACGCTGCGTGCACGTGCGGCTTCCGACGTGAAGGCGCAGGGCGATATCACCGTCAGCAACGCGGACTCCGTCCTGACGCTCGACCAACGCGAACCCTCGGTCGACTGGGCGGGTACGCTCGTCAATGCGGGCCACTTGGTTAAGACCGGCACGGGCGCTTTGACCCTGAGCGGTGTAACGCAATTGGGCGGCGACCTCAGCGTCAAGAGCGGTGCGCTTACCCTGAAAGATGCTGTCTTTGAAGGCAACGCCAAGACGGTTTCCGTCTCTGTCGGTTCGACTCTCGAACTGAACGAAAGCACGGCGGCGACGATTGACCGTTGCTTCGTCGGCGGCGGAACGATCGAAAAGTCCGGCGCGGGCGAACTGACGTTCGTAAACACGGGCGCAACGGCCGGTGATTTCACCGGTACGCTTTCCGTCAAGGAAGGCAACTTGTACCTGGGAACGGAAAACCTCCTTTCTTCCGGCGTCGTTACGGTCGTTGAAAAATCCGGCGCACTTTATCTCGAAAAGAGCCAAAGCTTTAAGAATCTCGCAGGAAGCGGAAAGGTCTTCCTCAGCTCGGATGCGGCGATCTCGCTGAACCTCAAGCTTTCCAACACCAACAAGGTGGATTACACGAACAGCGGCAACGTCTATGCGACGACCATCAACCGCAACACCTCGACGGACTACTCTGCTTTCGGCACCTTTTCGGGCGATATCGGAGTTTACGGCTCGACGGCGGCGACTGCCCAATTCGGCGTCGGCGGTTCGGGGACCTTCGTGTTCTCCGGCGATTTGGACGAACGCGTTGCGCTGAGCGTGAAGGATTCGGCCACGTTGATCACTACGGCGCTTGACCGCGACATCGTCCTTTCCGGCGAAGATGCACGCGTTCTTTTTGCAACGGATGCGGAAGATGCTCGCCTTGACGGTAAGGTTAAGGCCGAAAATATCGGCGCGGACGGTGCTCACCGCCTCGGAAAGATTGGTGCCGGCACCCTCATTATCGAATCCTCGAACGCGGTATCTTGGATCGGTGCGGATTTGCAGGTACTGGAAGGTACGCTCCGCCTCGAAGGTTCGGATGCATTCGAATTTAATTCCGCAGTGGTCGTTAGCGGTGCCACGCTCGCGTTGGAATGTGCTTACGGCGTGACGCCGAATTTGTCCGAAATCGAAGGTTCGGGAACGATTGTTCTGCTCGAAACGGACAGTTCGTCTTCCGGAACGCTGGAATTGACGGAAACGTCGATGCTCAGCTCGCAGGCGACGGACGGCGGAAGATACTTCAACGGTATTCTCGATGCCGGCAGCTTCAAGATTGCCGTCACGGGCGAAGGCGTGAAGCTGGCTTCCATCCAAACGACCGGCGGTTTTGAAACCACGGGTCAGGTGAAACTCGCACAGAACCACGACACGACGATCGGCGGTAGCTTCAATGCGAACGTCGTCGTTTCGGGCCGCGGTTGTCTGAAGATTGAAGATGCCCGCGCGACGGGAACGATCCTCGTGGACAACGGTAGCGTCCAGGTCAATGCGGAAGCCTCCAAGCTGAACAATACGCCGACGGGCGGTCTGCGCGTTAAGAACGACGCCTCTGTCTATTTCACGGTCGATGCCGACAAGAGCAATCGCCTCTCCGAAGTCGAAGTCCGTCTGGATGCGGGTGCGAAGGCCGGAACGGTTGCCCTCGTCAAGAGCGGTACGGCAAAGTCTTCGCTGTCCTTCGACGGCGTTACGGACGGCGGTCAATCCATGCTCAATGTCTCCGACGCGCTTTGGGCGGCGGCGACGGCTTCTCAGGGCACGAAGTTGCTCTTGGGCGTCAACCAGGGCGAATTGGTGCTCTCGGGCCTGAATTCCCTCCACTCGGCAATCGGATTTACGACTCAGAAGAACGTCAACCGCGACACGGTCGGCACGTTCGTCATCAACGCGGGTGAAGCCGACGAAGCGCTCAATCGCTCGATTTCCGGCAACGGGGATGTGGCATTCCGCGGACCCAAGACGACGACGGTTTCCGTCGATCAGGCCTACACGGGCGCAACGATCCTCGAAGACGGTTCGACGGTGCGCTTTGAAAAAGTCTCGCTCGCAAGCTCTCTCTTCAAAGTGGAAGCCGGTGCGACGGCCAAGGGCGGCATCAAGCTCGTCGGCGGAGACTTCGAAAATGACGGCACGGTGATGCTCGACGTGAACAACGGCGACAGCATCGATTACGCGGGGAACTTTGCGAACAACGGCGTTATCCGCCTCACCGGAGCTGCTGCCGCAACGCGCGGGAACGAGCTGGTCCTCTTCAAGTCCCTTTCGGGCAAGACCTACTCGGTCGAAGAAATGGAACTCCTCTTCGGCAACGGCAAGCTGACCAACGGTTCGACCGCATTGATGTTGGCGCAGAGCGAAGCAGGCGTGATTTCCGCCTACGCAGTCGGGACCTCCTTTGCCGAAACGAAGGGCTTGCACGACGGCTTGGCAGGAAGCTTCACTGACGTGCTCGACCGCATGAGCGGCGTCGCGGAAGGTCGCGAATCCGGTATCGTCTTTGAATCCGAACTGCTCGCCGATTGGGGCCCGATCGGGGTTGCCCTGAATCGCGTGTCCGCCGAAGCGCTTCCGGAAGAAGTCGCCAAGCTCTCGCCGATCGGTTATGCCTCAATGATCGCGATGGCCCGTAATTCTTTCGAAAACGATTGGCGCGCCGTTGCCGAACGCACGTCGCACCGCCGCTACGATTCGGCCAGCGAAACCCGCGATAACGGGGTCGAATTCTTCGCCCGCGCTCAGGCAAGCATCGTCGAAAATGCTTCGAATCGCGATTCCGCGAACTTTGATTTCAACACCTACGGCGCAATCGCCGGCTTCGACGTGAAACCGGACGATTTCTCGCTCTACGGCGTGGCTCTCGGCTACGATTACGGTAGTGCCAAGCTGCACGGCAACGGCGGCAAGATCCGCTCCGACAGCATTCGCGCAACGGCATTCGCAAGCGCGTTGCTCGGCGACGGCTCCTTCTTCTTGGACGGAGCTGCACACCTCGGCCTCAATAATTACGACATCGACCGCAGCACGGTCGTCGGCAAGGCCGAAGGCGAAACGGACGGCTGGAACGCCGGATTGGCCGCGACGCTCGGCAGAGGCTTCATCCTGAGCAAGGACAAGCACTCCTGTCTCTTCGTCACGCCTTATGTCGGCTTGTCCTACCTCTTCTCGAAGGTGGACTCTTTCGACGAGTCCGGAGACGCCGGCTTGGATGTCGATTCCTTCGATGCTCACAGCCTCCGCGGCCGCCTCGGCGCGACGCTCGACTGGTCGTTCCTGCTCGGCGAATGGGATGCCCGCGTCTCCTTGGACGTTGCTTATCAGCACGAATTCCTGGATGACGAAGCCGACATCGACGCGCAGTTCAAGCAGTACCGCGACACGGCGTTCGGCGTTTCGGGAACCATCGGTTCCTCGGACGCGTTCTCGTTCGCACCGTCGGTAACGGTCAATCTCTCGGAACGCAATTCGATTTCTCTCGGTTACTCGCTCCAGTACGGAACGGACGAACAGGTCAACCACAACCTCAACGCCGGCTTCCGTCGCTGCTTCTAATACTATTTAGGAAAGACTTAATTCTATGAAATTCCCCAAAACACTTTTCTTCTCTGCGGCAATCCTGCTTGGCAGCGCCGGCTTCGCCTCCGCCGTCAACGTCGATCGCAACATGGAGGTCCTCGTCGATAAGCAGTTGACGGAGGATTATTACGTCACGAGCAACGGGACGCTGACCCTGAACATCGCCGAGTCGCACACGATGAAGGGCCATTTTTACGGCTCCTCCTCGCTGACGACGGACGGCGGGCGCCCGCAGACCCTCGGACGTGACTATGCCCAAGACAATGCCGGTTACTACGACATCAATGCCGCCGGCGGGAAGATTGTGATTACGGGCGGAGGAACGCTGGAATACCAGGGCTTCGACGACATCAATTATTATTCGGGTACCTACCTGACGACGCACGGGGAAGACCGCGGGGTTTACGAACAGGCCTACACGAAGTCGCTCGTCGGAATCAATGAAGACGGAAACGTGGACATCACGAAGACGGCGTTCTCCGGTCAGTTGACGGTTTCCGGCGGGACGAAAGTCGTGGTTTCGGGTTATCTTTCCCAATACGTTACCTATGCCCGCCCGGCGACTAACTTCCAGGTTTTCGACACGCCCTCGCGCGACGAGCTGGGCTTTGTCGGGATTTCCAATTTGGTCTTGGCGGACACTTCCGTGATTTCCTTTGCTTCTTCCGGGAAAAATCTCCTCTCCGAAAAGTTTGACTTGGGCGACGGGGACACCGGTCCGGAAGACGGGGCTTCGGGTGTACGCGTGCTGAACTTCCTGAACAACGTTAAGGCCGATATCAATACCACGATCGAGTTGGGGACGGACAAGGCCTCTACCGCCCGCATCGTCATTGCAACGACGGATGTACGTGAAGGCAGGGAATTCGGCTGGGACGGCGAAAGCAAGATCGGCAAGCTCGCGGGAACGGGCCGCGTTTACTTTGTTGACGGTAAGCGCCCGGCCGGAGCGGTAGAAGAAAATTGCGTTGTTTCGATTACGAATCGCGCCGAATTCGCCACGCTTTCCGAAAACGCTTCCGCAGTGCCCTCGCTCGCATTGAACGTGGCCAGCGAAAGCTCTGTTCTGAACTATGTGCACAATCTCTCCGCCAGCTATGACCTCACGGGCAATGTGCGCAAGACCTCGGACGAAGGCGACGAGCTGGTTGCCGGCGTTTTGGCGGATGTCTTCCTGCTGACGGACGCCAACCTCGGTTCGGACTCCACGGGAGTCAATGTTGTCGATAACGTTTTGGAAACGGCGACGGCCGTGCAGTTCAGTGCTCACTTTGACGATTCCTCCGAAACGGGACAAGTGGACGGCGCGCTTTGGGAATCCCGCGGCCTTTATGTCGATTCCGGCATGCAATCGGCCAAGGAAATCACCATTCACGGCACGCAGGTCCTGAATAACGTTCAGTCGCTTTTCTTTGAACGCGGAACCCTTTACAATGAATACCTCGAAGGCGGGGAAGGTTTCTACGAACTGACCTCGTTCTTTACGACGAACAATAACAATGTTGTCGCAACGGCCTACCAGACTTCGGTCTTCGTGCGCAGCGGAGCGACGATGATTATCAACCAGCAGGAAGACCGCGACGGCTTCTTCAGCGGACGCTTCTTCACGACGGACGCGGACGAGGTTGAAGGCGCTGAAACGAATGACGGTTATATCATCAAGACCGGCAAGGGGACGTTCTCGAACTGCACGTCCGTTTATGCGGGCGGCGTCGATGCCGTTATCAATCGTCTTTTCATCTACGAAGGCACGTGGCTTGCCGACTCGGGCTCCTTGGGCGCCGGTCGCGTTTACGTCGGCAATGCCGGTACGTTGCGCGTGATTTCGAATCGTACGGAAGCGCTCAATGCACGTTTGGAAGGCGCCGGCCTCTCGAATTTGATCTTTACTTACGACTCCTCGTACACGGATGAAGACGGTGCTAAGCGCGGCGGTCTTGTCAACGACGGACGCGAATTCCTCATCACCTCGACGGGCTGGTACTATCGCCGCGATTCCTTCGACGACATCAATCCGTACCGCGGAAACATCCAGGTTGCCGCTTCTCAGGAGAATTTCTACGGAACCGTGACCGTTGACGACGGCATGACGCTGACGCTCGGGATGTACGGCAACAGCGAATTGGACAGCGCGTTCTCGAACGCGAGCGCCATTGAGTTGGTCGAAGACGCCCGTCTTATCGTCCAATCCTATCAGATTCTTCCTTCGCTCATCGGCGGCGCAACGTCGTCCTTGGTATTTTCGGATAATGCCCACTACGATGCGGTGGCCGTTTTGACCGGCGCCGGTGAATTTTCCGGAAAGATCTCCGGTAACGGTACTCTCGTCAAGGCAGGCACGCGCGGCTTGAGCCTCGAATCTTCCGCGCATACACTGGCGACGGTCGGGCTTTCGGGCACGACGGACCTGAAGGGTGAAGGCGCGCTTCTGAATTCCTCCGGCGTGGTCTTGGCAAATGCCAGCCGCCTTTCCTCCGGCAAGAACCAGAGCCTCGGCGCTCTCGTCGGTGCTCCGGATGCGACGGTTTCGCTTTCCGGCGGGGCTTCGCTGACGGTCGGCCTGACGGCAGCCGATTTGTCCAAAATCGTTAGCGGCGTCGAAACGTACTACGACACCGTCGGCAACAAAATCGCCAACGACGGCTATTTCTTTGCGACGGCGGATGCGGATGCCTATCTCGGCAGCTTCGGCCTGAATCTGAACGCAGTCGGCGGATTCGCTAATTCGGCCGCGGCGAAGGCAATTGCTGCACTCGGAGCCGTGCGTCCGGACTACATGCGCGAAGATGCTTCCGGCGTGCAGACCCGCGAAACGATGACGGCTCAGGATACCGTCAATTACCTCAAGGATCCGGCGAAACTGGCAAACAGCTTTGCCCATATTTATGCGACAATCGATACGGGTACTTTCGGCTCGATCCGCGAATCGGCAATTTGGACCGGTCTCGGAATTACGGAAGGTCGCTTGGACCAGGCGTTCAACAGCATTCTTGACCTCAAGACGATCCGCGAGTTCGTCGCTTCCAAGCCGGCCGGCTGGAGCGAACGCCAGCTCAACGATTTGCTCTCCTACGCGGAAAGCTATGAAGCGAATCCGGCGACGCTCTTCGTTTATGAAGCGGAAACCGGCGACGCAACCCTGACGCGCGCAAGCTACCGCAATCTTTTGGATGCGAATGTCATCAAGTATCTCGCCCAGTGCGGAAGCGGCCTGACGGAAGAACAGCTGGCTCAGTCCGAAACCCTTTACGGCTTCATTTCGCTTTTCGTTGACGATTATAAGTTTCGTCTCACGGACGAAAACGTCAACACGCTCAGCAAGCTTTACGGCTTCAGCGTGGAAGCGATTCGTGCCGCTTCGACGGATGCTGCGAAGTATGCGGAATTTGAAAAGCTGATCGGCGTTCAGTACGCAGACGGCGAATTGCCGGCCTTTGCGGGATCGATTTCCGGTGCGGGCAGCGAGCTGAAGAAAATCGGTAGCGAAACCCTGCGTTTGACCGGCAAGAACGAATACACCGGCGCAACGGTGATTCAGGGCGGCGAACTCCGCGTCGATTGGGACGCCATTCAGAAGACTTCCGGCGTCTACGTGAATGCGGGAGCGCTTCTGACGCTGGTTTCCGAAGGCTCGGAATGCATTTTTGAAATCGCTTCGGAAGGCGTTATCTCCGGCGCAGGAACGATCCTGAAGGACGGAGAAGGCACGCTCGTCATCGAATCCGCACTGGCTGCGGCGACGGATGCCGGATCGGACTTTACCGGCGAAATCGTCGTCGGCAAGGGCGGCCTGCGTATCAACACGGGCGACCGTAGCGCGTTCGCCGAAAGCGTCAACGTCTATCTTAACGAAGGCACCTCCTTTGACCTGAACGTTGCCGCCGAAAAGGCATTGGTCTTCAATGGCAAGGTTTCCGGCGGCGCTCCGCTCGTGTCGGATTCCGCGACGACGCTCTCCGGATTGGTGAAGTCGGGCGAAGGCAAGCTCACCCTCGTTCAGGGCGCGGCGATTGCTCATTACGAAAACGAATACAATATCCGCGTTCAGGCCGGAACGATGGAGCTGCTGTTCAACGAAGATTGCGACTTCCGCGGCGGCGACGAATCGTTTGAAGCGGTTCTCGGCAAGGATGCAACGCTGATCTTTGCGGTAGCTGAAAACACCGAAACGAGCTTCGCGGGACGCGTGCTCGCCGAAACCTCCGGCACGGGTACGACCTTTGTTAAGGATGGCCTCGGCACCCTCACTCTGAGCCGCCCGAGCGCGACGACTTCCAGCGGCTGGACCGTGGATACGCTCGCTCTCAACGCGGGTACGCTCTCGATCGCCGAAGGTGCAAGCTACCACTTCAGCCAAATCACGACCGAAGCGGGCACGATTTTTGACGTACGCGGCACCCTGACGGTTTCCGGTGAAGAAAATAATGTCTTCAACGGCCAGCTCGCAGGCACGGGAACGATTGAAAAGGTCGGTAACGGCACGCTCGTGCTTTCCGACATTCTCTTCGAAGGCAGTGTTGTGCTCAAGGGCGGAACCCTTGCTCTCGACATCGGTGCCGACGAAAACGGAGTCGCTCTCGAAAAGACGCTGAATTTCAATCTGCGCGTGGAAGGCGCCGATCCGGCGGTTTCGACCTCTCTGGTAAAGCAGGGCGTCGGCACGGCCATCCTCGGTAAGGACGTTAATCTGAGCGGGGCAGAACTTTCCGTGAAGGAAGGTGTGCTGGCGATTGACGGCTCCCGCCTCGACGACGATGCTCCGGCTTCGATTGCAATCGACAAGGGTGCGGTCCTGAAGCTCGATCCCGCCAAGAACGGCTTTGATCTGGCCAATGTGGCCGGCGGTCTTTCCGGCGAAGGCACGTTCGCTCTCGGCGGCGGTGCGACGACGGTTTCCGACGGAGCTGTCTTGGCTGACTTCACGGGGACTTTCGACGTCGGTACGGCTTCCGTTCTCAGTCTCGGCGCGGGAATCAACTCGATCGGCGGCATTGCCGGTACCGGAACGGTGGCTTTTGACGATGCGGAACAAACCGTCACGCTCAAGCCGAACCGCGACCTCGTCTTTACGGGGACGCTCGATACTGCTGAAAATGCGACCCTCGTGATTGCCGGCAACGGCGAACTCGCACTTTCCGACGGCACGGCGAATGCAAGTCTGGCTGCGGGAACCGTCGTTCAGGTCGGTTCGGACGCGGCGGCCGGAAATGTTTCGGTCGGTCTTTCCAATACGGTGGATGTCGTCTTGGCGGCTAACGGCAGTGCTTTCGGCATCGTCGGTAATGTCTCCGGACAGGCTTATGCCGGTAAGCTCACGATTGCACAGGGCGTCACCGCTGTCGAAATCGGCCTTGAAGGCCAGATCGACCTGTCGCAGGAAGCCTTCGGAACGCTGTTCGCGGATCTGGTTCGCGAAAATCCGGAGGATGATTTGACGGTTACGCTCGCCAATCGCAACGGTAGCGATTTGACCTTGGACCTCGTCGGCGCCAGCTGGACGAAGGCGATTTTGGCCTCGGCGGAAGCTTCGAAGCCGGCCTATGATTTTTCGAACAAGGGTATCGTTTTGGCAACCAATGCCGGAGGTACCTTGAATCTGGCAACCTCGGCAACGGCCTACGCCTATGCCCGGTATGCCGGCGATATCACCGGTGACGGTAGCCTCGAAAAGAGCGGCGCCGGCGAACTCCGCCTGACGTCTTCGACCCAGAGCTACACCGGGAAGACGCTTGTCTCCGAAGGGACGCTCGCGTTCTCTTCGGGAACCCGCCTGCAAACCTCCGGTATCACGGTTAAGAGCGGCGCGGTCCTCAGCGGCGGCGTGACCCTCCTCGCAGAAAATGCGAGCGTGGACTTCGAAAACGGCTCGACCTACCGCCTCGACGTCGCTTCAGGTGAAGCACTGCGCTACACGGGCAATGTCGATATCCGCGGCCAGGTTACGCTCGACATCGCGATGGACCAGGAAGCTCGCGGCAAGGCCCTTTCCGTCTTCGAATACGTCGGAGAAAAGACGGCGACGGCTATCGACCGCAACAGCTTCAGCCTCGCTTCCGCGGGCGAGCTTCTCTACATCGACCAGGCGGAATTGGCAACCGGCAACCTCAAGGTTTATATCGCGCAAAACGATTTCCGCGACACGGGCGCCGACCTGCACGACGGAATCGGCGACCTGATTGACGTGCTCAATGACTGGGCAACGCCGGTGGACGGGTATCTCCGTTCGGATCTGAGCGACGAAGAGTACGCGATCGCCGATGCGCTGAACAAGACCTCGCTCGGAGAACTGGGTGATGCGATCAACAATCTCTCGCCGCTCGCCTACGCATCGATGATTACGATGCCGCACGCCGGTTTCACCGCCGACGCCCGCGCGGTCTCCGCTCGCCTCGAACAGCGCCTCTACGATTCCAACAGCGCCATCTGGGTTTACGAACGCGACGTTGAATTCTTCGCGCAGGCCCAAGGTTCTACGGTTGACGGCGGCAGCAGCTCCGACTCCATGGTTTACGACTACAATACCTACGGAGCCCTCGCAGGAGCCGACATCAAGTTTAACAAGGAAACCACGGCCGGCTTCGCCGTCGCTTACGACCACGGCAAGGCCAGCATCCACGGCAACGGCGGGGAAATCGAATCGGATGATATCCGCGCAACCTTCTTCGTCGGCCACCTGATCAACGATTACCTCTCCGTGAACGCAGGCGCACAAATCGGTTATGCGACCTACGACGTGGAACGCAATACGGTAATCGGCCAAAACAAGGGCGACACGGATGCCTGGCACGGCGGCGTTTTTGCCGACTTCGTCGGAGCCTTCACGCTTACGGAATGGGGCGACAACGCACGCCTCGACTGCTTCCCGCACGCCGGCCTCGCGCTCTCCTACTACCGCGTCGATAAGTTCGAAGAAAAATCTTCGCGCTCCGACTGGGGCTCCTCGCTGGCGACGAATGCGTTCGACGCGCTTAGCCTGCAGGCTCGCCTCGGTGCTGCCGTGAACTGCGTCTTTGAAATCGGTGAACACGCCACGCGTGTCGGTTTGGACCTCTCCCTCGTCCACGAATTCCTCGACGACGAAGTGGAAATCGAATCCTGGATCTCGGATTCCAAGTTCAAGACGGATGCCCGTGCGCTTTCGGGAACGTCGCTTTCTCTCGCTCCGAGCGTCTCGTACGACCTGAGCGAAAAGACGACGCTCTACCTCAACTACGAGTTCCGCGTCGGAACGGAGTCCGAAGTCGCGCACCGCGCCAACCTCGGTTTCCGTCACCGCTTCTAAGAAATCCGTTCCCGCAGACCGACATCTGCGGGAACGTTTTTTGTTGGATTGACGGGAAAAGCCGTCAATGTTCAAATAGTTTCTTTCAAATCTATGCCAGAAGACTCTCAGAACATACTTACGCGAGAACTTGTCGTTCAAAACAAAATGGGAATTCACGCTCGTCCGGCGGCGATGATTGTTCGTATTGCGAACAAATATCCCGGGGTGGAGCTCGAAGTTGCCAAAGACGATGAGCGGGTTAACGGTAAGAGCATCATGGGTCTGATGATGCTGGCGGCGGGGAACGGTTCCAAATTGGAGTTCGTGGCCTCGGCAACCGATTCCACCGTGGCGCAACATCTGTTGGACGAACTTGCGGCTCTGTTTGAGCGCCGTTTCGACGAAGTGTAAGTCGCGTTAAGACTTAATGTTTAGAGGGCGGTATTTTCGCGATAAAAGCGAGCCCGCCGGCAAAAAGTCCTCCGCTTCCCGGAGGGCTTTTTTGTTCGTTTTAGGGAGCTCCCTTTAGCGTGTTTCCTGCGTGTTTTTCCTTGCGGGAACAGGCAGAAAGGAGTTTCATTTAACCCAAAATCGCGAGTGTTGTCTCGCGGCTCCGCTTTTTACTTTTTTTAAAACTCAATCCTATGACTTCCCCCCTTCGCTTACCTTTAACCCTTTTGTTTGCCGGTGCGACGGCTCTCTCTGCAGTAGCGTTGAACGCAGAGACCGTAAAGCAAGTCTATAATGGGGAGCTTTACGACCCGCTTTTTAAGTCCCAGTGGCAGTGGGATCCCGCCTCGAACGGGATTAATATTACGTCGGCCTGGCTGAACGGCTACATGGGCGAAGGCGTCATCATCGGCATCATCGACCAATGGGTCGATCCGGAGCACCCGGACTTGGCCGACAATTATAACGCGGAGTGGAGTAAGGACTTTGTTAACACGGCCAACGACAACGACACCGTTAAATACGACGGGGAAACGCACGGGACCTTCGTCGCGGGGATGGCCGCCGCCGTCGGGCAGAATAATGTCGGTATTATCGGTGCGGCTCCGAAGGCTCAGCTCGCCGGCTTGCACGTTGACCTTTCGCCCGAGCAGGTAATTCAGGCGTATTACTGGGGTTCCGGAATCAATGCCGTCACGGGCGCTTGGGAAGGTGATGCCGCAATCCACATCAAGAATTGCAGCTTCGGATACGATCCGTACTACGTCGTCAGAAAGACCGAAGCGGACCGCGCCGCCCTTGATAAAACGACGCGCAACAACACCATTTACGTTATCGCCGCCGGGAATTCCCGCAGCAAGACAAACGAGGGCTCCGCTACGGTGCCTGCCGATTGTAACGGGGACGCGGTTGCCAATTATGAAGGCGGTATCGTTGTCGGTTCCACTTCCCGCGGCGGTTACTACTCCGGTTTCTCCTGCTATGGCTCCAATCTCTTCGTGACGGCTCCGGGTGAAGCTGTTTTCTCGACCACGCGTTACGGCCTTACGATGACCGCCGATGACGAAGTGGGAAATACCGGCGAAGACGACGGGAACACCGAGGCTTCCTTTAGCATTCGCGCGGGCGATGATACCGACAACAACAAATCGGATTCCGGTAGCCGCACGCACTACACCTACAGCTCGGGGACCTCGTTCTCGACGCCGATTGTTTCCGGGGTAATCGCGCTCGCCGCAGCAAGCAACGAAGCGATGGACGTCCGCTGGGCAAAGCATGCGCTCGCCCGCTCCTGCGACATCCTCGATGTCATGCGCAATGAAGAGCGTTCCAAGGGAACGGTTTGGACGACGAATTCCGCCGGCTTCGAATTTTCGAACGACTACGGCTTCGGGCTGGTGAACGCGGAAAACTTCATCAACGTTGCCGAAAACATTGCCTACGAAACGATTCGCACCTCCTCCACGGTTTCTGCCGGTTTGAGCGGAAACAAGGACGCCTGGACTTCCCGCGAAGCCGTCAAGGCCACGGCAAACGTGAACGGCTTGGCGCAACCGGTCGAATCCGTCGAAGTTACCTTTACGATTGATAACATCAACTACTTCCAGGATGCCCAGGTCGTGCTTGTGTCCCCCACGGGAACGCGTAGCGTGCTCTTGGACAAGGCTTGGCTTTCCGACAATAAGGAAGCCAATGCGTACGAAGAGGTTTATAACGCGGCAATCAGAGAAAACGGAACGACGGCTCTGACCTGGACCTACGTTTCCAATGCGTTCTGGGGCGTTTCCGAAGCCGGCGATTGGACCGTTGAATTTATCAATAACGGAACGGGTACGGCTAAGGTCAGTGACGTGTCGCTGAAGTTCAACACGGGAACCGTCGAAATGGAAAGCGCTTCCATGAGCGTTTCCGAACAATTGGACGTTCATGCGTTGGTGCTCGACCGCGAAACCACGAATTTCACGGTTGTAGGCGCCCGCGCCTTGCTCTGCGTGGAAGACTCCGTCATCGTTAACAACGGTACGCTCACGGTCGGCAAGGGAGGCAAAATTACCGCTTACGATCCGGATTGGAAGGGCGTGAAGGTTGCGCTCTCCGGCGGACAGATTAATTTGGAGGAAGACGGCATCATCGAAGCCCCGCGCGGGATTGATGTTTCCGGCGGAAAGCTCAGCCTCAACGGCGGTTCTATTTCCGGCGGTTCGCTGAATATCACCGGCGGTAGTGTCGAAGTGAACACGGCCAATTCTCAGGTGAGCCGCATCGATCTCAGCGGCAACGGTATGTTGACGACGCGCGAAAACGGCACGTTGAGTGTCGGCATTTTCAACATGTCGGGCGGTACTTTCAACATGGGCGGGAAGAACGAGCTCTCAGTTGACGCCAGCGGCGGGGCAATCAATGTCGCTTCGGCTGCCACTGTCCAGGCTGCGAAGATTGGTGCCACGGCGACGTCGGCCGCTTCGCTCACGATTGACAAGGGTGCCACACTCTATGTCGGAACGGAATTTAACGGAATCGGCGTGCTCGAAATCGAAGGCTTCCACAAGGACGCCGTCGTCACGGAAGAGGGTGAAGAAACCGAAGCCGCGGTGACGAATTATGCGACTGCCGTGGTCAAAGGCAGCATCGAAGCGGGCTCCGTGGATGTTTCCCGCGGTACCGTTCAGGCCAGCGATGCTGTTTTCAAGTGCGGGGTTACGCTCGCGCAGAAGTCCGCGCTCGCATTGAGCGGCACGACTCAGGTCGAAGGCCGAACCGGGCTTTCGCTTACGGACTCCGAACTTTATGCCGCTGACGGTGCCGTATTGAAGCTGACGCAGTCGAGCCTCAAGGTTTTGGGCGGTTCTTATTTCCAAATCGGCGGCGGAACCGGAAGCGGAACGACGCACATCGAGTCCGGTGTGGACGTCGGGTTTGTCTGTCAGGACAGCCGTCTCGGCGTTGTTTTCGGGGACGAACTGGTTGTGAATAAGGATGTCCAGATTCGCGGCAACTCCGTTGTTGAACTTGCGTTCCAGAACAAACTTCCGCGCGATACGATCGAATTTATCAATTTGGAAGCCGGTAAGACCGTTTCCGTTGACGACTCCGTTTCCGTGGAAATCGATGCGACGGCTCCGACTCTGTGGGACGGTCAGCAGGAAATTGCCCTCGTTTATGACATCAATACGAACGGCACGATCGAAGCGCAACTTCCGGGAAGCGCGGAACTCGTTCCCGTGCGTTTGACCTACTCGCAGATGACCGACGAACAGAAGGCGATCGCACAGTCGCTCCGCACCTGTCTCTCGGACGGCGAGAATGCGAATGTTTCCGCCGAGCTGCTTGCCGAGCTCAACAGCTTCGAATACCTCGATCCGCTGTTGAGCGCGTACGACCAGCTGCTCCCGGTCAACCTTGTCACGATTAATTCGCTGAACAACAAGCAGGCTTCGGCGGTTACGGGTGCGCTCGAACGCCGTTCCCGCGAACTGCGCCGCGGTTATCCGGTCTCCGACCTGTGGTCCGCTCCGCTGTTCAACTCCTACGGCTTCTCTTTCTCCGCGAACCCGAATGCCGTTGCTTCGAACGGGATGCGCCAATTTGTCGGTTATGATTTTAACGATGAACGCGCGATGCTTTGGGCGAACGGCGGTTACTCCTTCTCGGACGGCGATGCAACCTCGCATGTTTCCAAGACGGAAACCGATATGACCAACGCTTCGATCGGCTTCGACTATGCCGTGAACGACCGCTTGGCTATCGGCCTCTTTGCAAGCTACTCCGGCGGTTCTACCGAGATGAAGGCGACCGGCTCCAAGACGGAGGCGGCGATGCGCTCGCTCGGTGTTTACTTCGCAGGCTCCCGCAACGACAAGGAAGGCAATCTCTATTACATGGGGATGGCTTCTTACGGGGTCGGAGAATACGATTTCACGCGCTCGACCAAGATTGGTAACTACAATTCCAAGGCAACGGCTTCGCCCGACGGTTCTCAGGCCATCGGCTATCTCGCGGCCGGTTGGGAATGGGATGCCGGTTCGCAGGCTCTCTCCTATCAGTGGACGACCGGACCGATGGTCTCCCTGCGCTACGTTTACAACAGCGTGGACTCCTATGCGGAACAGGGTAACGGCGCGGATGCTCTCAATGTGGACAGCTTCAGCTACGACTCTCTGCAGTCCAGCCTCGGATGGCGCACGACCGTTCGCTTCGACGTGAAGGAAACAATCACCTTCGTCCCCGAAGCCCGCATTTCGTGGCAACACGAATTCCTCGACAGCGCGGAAAACATCGGTGCTCAAATTGCCTTGCCGGGAACGACGCCGTTCTCGACGAAGATGAATAAGGAAGGCTCCGACTACGTCACTGCCGGTGTGGGGGTCACGGTTCTCATCGCGGAATCGACGACTTTGTCGCTCGACTATGACGTGAACTTCCTCCGTGAAGATTCCGGACCGGAACACAACTTCAATCTGATGATGCGTTGCCGCTTCTAAGAACAAAAAAACTCCCGCAGGAATGCGGGAGTTTTTTTGTCGCTGTCGGCTGTTCGCGTCGAAGCAAGAGCGCGTTAAGGCTAAGCTTCTTCCAGTTGCAGGGAAATGGCTTCCCAGCGGGCGTAGGCGGCTACGATTTCGGATTTTACGTTTTCGTAGCGGGCGAGCTCGGTCTTGGTGGTTTCTCCCCGCGAAAAGAAATCGGCGGCGGTCATTTTTTCCTCCCATTCGGCTTGTTCGCCTTCGAGTTCGGCAATTTGGGTTTCGACGGCGGCCAGTTCCTTACGTAGCGGCGCGAGCTGCTTGGCGCGTTCGGCGTTGGCGCGACGGCGTTCCTTCGGATCGTTCGACGCCGGGGATGCGGCTTTCGCTTTTTCGGCGCTTTTCCCGGAGAAGCGTTCCCGGGCGGCTTGGCGCTCGGCATCCGTTGCCGCAAGATAGTCCGAGACGTTTCCGTGGAAAATGCGAATGCCGCCGTCTTTGACTTCGAGAACCTTGCTGACGAGCGGATCGAGGAAGGCGCGGTCGTGGGAGACGACGACGACCGTTCCCGTGAAATTGCGAATCGCATGAGCCAGCACGGCTTTGGAACGCATGTCGAGGTGGTTGGTCGGTTCGTCGAGAATCAGGAAATTGAAGGGGCGCAGGAGCATGCGGGCGAGGGCAAGGCGATTGCGTTCGCCGCCGGAAAGTACCGAAACGGGCTTGAAGGCGTCTTCTCCGCGGAAAAGAAAAGCACCGAGGAGCGAGCGCAGGCGTGTCGTCCCCAGGCCGGCGGCAACGTCGTTGACCGTTTCGAGGACCGTTTTCCCCGGTTCGAGCTCTTTGGCCTGGTGCTGGGCGAAATAGGAGACGGCGACGTGAAGCCCTTCTTCGCGGGTGCCGGCGCTCAGGGGTTCGGTGCCGGCGAGCATGCGGATGAGGGTGGATTTACCGGCTCCGTTGACTCCGACGACGGCGATGCGTTCTCCGCGCTCGATTTTTAAATTCAGATTGCGGAGGACTTCGTGCGTTCCGTAGCTCTTGCCTGCGGCTTCGAGGGTGAGGACGCGCTGGCCGGTCGGCGGGGCGGGCGGGAATTCGAAATCGATTTCCGAGTCGTCTTCCTCCTCGAATTCAATACGTTCGACTTTTTCGAGAGCCTTGATGCGGGATTGGACTTGCGCGGCCTTGGTGGCCTTGGCGCGGAAGCGTTCGATGAAGGCTTCGGTTTTTTCGATTTCACGGGCCTGGTTTTGGGCTGCCCGGCGCAGGGATTCGCGGCGCTCGCGGGAGGTTTTTTCAAAATAGGAATAATTCCCGTTATAAATTTCGAGCAAGCCGAAGTTCAGGGCGAAGATGCGCGTGCAGAGCGTGTCGAGAAATGCGCGGTCGTGGGAGACGATGATGACGGCGCCGGCGTAAGATTTCAGCCAGTCTTCAAGCCAGTTTTGCGACTCGATGTCGAGGTGATTGGTTGGTTCGTCGAGGAGGAGCAGCGTGGGTTCCCGCAGGAGTAGCTTGGCCAGGGCGATACGCATTTGCCAGCCGCCGGAAAATTCGTCGGTCGGGCGTTCCATGTCGCTCGTCGAAAACCCGAGGCCGAGCAAAACCCGTTCGATGCGCGAGCGGAGCTTTTCGGCATCGGCGTCCTCAAGGCGGCGTTCCCATTCGGCGATGAGGTCGAGGCGGTCGCGGTAATCCTGTGAATCCGGCGAAAGCGTGGCCAGTTCGGCGTCGGCTTCGCGGATTTTTTCGCGCAGGGCGATAATGTCTTCGCAGGCAGATTCGACCTCAGCGTAGAGCGTTTTGCCGTGGAGCTCCAAGCCGTCTTGCGGGAGATAGCCGACGGTCGCGTTCTTGGCGGCGGCGATTTCTCCGGAGTCGTAGTCGTGGAGCCCGGCGAGGATTTTGAGGAGCGTGGATTTGCCTGCGCCGTTGGAGCCGACGAGTCCGATGCGTTCCCGCGCATTGATTGCGGCGTCGATACCTCTGAAAAGCTCGCGCGGACCGAAGCGCAAGCGGATGTCTTTAAGCGTGAACACGTCGCGCGTTTAAGCTCTATTGTTCGGGGGACGCGTCGGAATCCGATTCCGGAAGGTGAATTTCGTAATTCAGAAAGCGGATAACGGCGATTGCGGTTTTATCGATATCGTAGGTCAGCGCGCGGATGCGTCCGGAAATAAAGTGGTGGCCGAGCTGGAGTACGATGGCAATGATGAGGCCGAGGCCGGTGGCGGCAAGCGCTTGGGCGATGTCGGCGGAAAAGAGGTCGGCGGTGGCATAGTGGCCGGAGGCGACCATATGCAGAAATGCGCGGAGCAGGGCGAAGACGGTCCCGGCGAGACCGACGAGCGGAGCGATTTTGGCGAGGGTGTTGAGGGTTCCCGCACGGCGCTCAAGGGCGGGGATTTCCGCGATGGCCGCTTCTTCGGCGGCGAGGCGCATACGTTCTTCGCTTTCCGAGCGGTGGAGCAGGATGGCTTTGACGACGCGGGCGACGGGGCCTTCCGTGTTTTCACAGACCGTCAGCGCTTCGATGTAGCGTCCCTTGCGGAGATTGTTAAAGATTCCGCCCAAAAACTCGCGGGAGGGGATTTGGCGGCGGTGGAGGTAGAGGCCGCGTTCAATCAGAAAAACAAGTCCGAAGAGTCCGATTCCGAGGAGCACCCAAACAAACGGACCGCCGTCGCTCAGGAAATAAAACTGATAGGGTTCTGTGTTCATAAAAATCGTGTTACGGGAAAATTATTTGTCGCGGATGGCCTCTTCGCGGGAACGCGCGTACTCGGAGCCGGGCATCCAGCCGCGGGCGCTCCAGTTTTTCACCTGCTCGTAAGCTTTGCGGGCTTCCGCGTAGTCGCCGGCCTTTTCGCAGAGATCCGCGATGGCAAAGAAGCTGCGGGCGAGCCAGTAGCCGGTCGAAACGCCCCAGTTTTCCGAGGGGTCCACGCCACCCTTCGAGGCGCGCGAGATGACGGAGTTGATGACGCGCCAATAGACTTTCCGTGCTTCCGTATTGGCCTGAAGCTTGGAGCTTTCGCTCGGATTTTCGAGCAGACGGACAAATTCCGCCGTCGCGTAGCCCCATTTGTTTCCGGCTTCGGCACAGATTTCGGCAGAGGAAAGCGGGGATTCACAGATTTTTTCGTACGCGTTGATGGCCTTGCGCATGGCTTCCTGAAGCTCGGCGCGGGTTTCGGCATCGTCGGATCTGCGGATGCCGGAGGCCAGCGCCAAGAGGCAGTCCGCCCGGGCGATCGCGATGCGCTCGAGGTTGACGTGGTCCGGGACCTTGGCTTCCTGGGCGTAGTGGAGATAGAGCTGGTCGTAGATGGCGAGCGCGGATTCGAAGTCGTTGAGCAGGCGGAAGAGATCGGCCTGACGCATACGGATGGTCTCCTTGAGGCGGTCGTTTCCGTGCTTTTTCAGGAGCAGGGCCAGGCGGTCGATGGCTTCGCGGGTGCGACCGAGCGAAACTTCCTGCTGAGCGGCTTCCGAGTAGGCGGCGGGCGCGTAATTGGAAAACTTCGGATTGCGTTCGCAGTAATCAATCAGGCGCTCGAAGCAGTTCAGCGCGTCGAACTGCAGACTTTTTTCCGCGAGGGCACGACCTTCGTCGAGGTAAGAAATGACGGCGGCGTTGCTTTCCGGAAAGGCGCTTCTCAGGTCGTCGAGTTGCTTGCGGGCCGCCGGCAGATCGCCGCCGCGCAAGAGAGCGCGTGCCTTGAGTAGCATGGCGTCGGACTTCAGTGTCTCGAGTGTTTTGGGAAGGGAAAAGGTGTTCTCTCGGCTTTGGTCTTCCAGGATGCGGGAGATTTCATCCGCGGCGGAGACGGCGATTTCCGGGATACTTTGTTCGATTGCGAGCAGGGCTTGGGCCCACAGGACGCGAATGCGATAGGCATTGGGGACGTCCTTTTGGTCGAGGAAGCGGAGGCATTGAGCGGCGGCTTCGTCTAAGTTTCCGGTCTTACGGAGATGCTCGATGAGATTGCATTCGGCGCGGAAAATCCAGTCGCGGTCAAAGCTTGCCGGCGCTTTTTTCTGGGCTTCGATCAGGGCTTCTGCGGAGTCGAATTTGCCGGATCGGATGTCGCAGAGAACGCGCTGGGAGAATACTACGCCTGCGTATTCCTTGAGTTCGGTGCGTGAATAGACGTCGTCGGCGAGGTCGTAGTCTCCGCTGAGGAAGTGGCAGTCCGCGAGAATGATGCTGATTTTGGCTTTTTCAGCTTCCGAGGTTTCGGAGTCGCGCAGCTTTTCAAGGTAGGGGACGGCGCGGCGGTATTCGCGGCGGCTCATCGCTTCGATTGTAAGCAGGCGGAGGACGTCGGGGACGAGCGGACTTGTCGGGCATTTTTCGAGCAGTTCATTGGCCAACTGCTCGACGCGCAGGTCGTCGCCGACGAGTTTGGAAATGCGGGCGCGGAGGAAGAGCTCAAGGTCGAGCAGGCGCGGATCGGGTGCCAACCTGACGGCATCTCCGGTCTTGGCGCCGGTGTGAAGGGTTCCGGATTCGCTTTGGGCTTCCTCAAAAAAGTCGTTGATTTCACCGACGGCGACAATGGCCGCATCGCGCTCGTTGTTTTCGATGAGCTTACTGACGTGGCGGTAGAGCCCGGCGACGGCGGCATCCTGGAGCGGAAGGTCCGGGCGGCTGCGGATGACGCGCATGAACGCGCGGCGGGCGGCGACGGAGCTTGGTGAGTCCTGAAGGATGCCTTCGAGGAAATCGAATTCGGGACGCAGATCCGGCGGGACCGTTCCCGCGTCGAGGAGAGCCCGGCGGGCTTCGGCACGCGTTTCGGATGCGTTGTCGCCGTGGGCCTTCCGGTTAATCGAAAGGGCGAGGAGCTTGGAGAGGCGGGCACCTTCCCGCGTTCCTTTGGCTCGGACGGCCTGCTCCCGCAAGACCACGATTTCTTCTTCCGAAAGCTCGGGGACGAAGGTCGCGTTTGCCCAGGTTTGGACATATTCGAATTGCGAGCGCTGGGCCGGGTTAATGCCCTTTTTTATGACGCTTTCAAAAATTTTCCGGACGCCGGCATCATCGGTACTTCCCGATTGCTTGGCTAAAATCCCCTGTGCTAATTCCAACCAGACGCGGTCGCCTTCCGAAAGTTCGTCGGCTTTGACGAGGCGGATAATTTCGCCGGCTTTCCAAAACTCGGACTTGCCGATTTTGATCCAGGCGAGGCGGAGCGTTTTGGCGGAGGATTCGATGCGGACTTCGGCGAGTGTTTTTTCGGCCTCGTCGAAATTGCCGCCGTCGATTTGTGCCGATGCGCGGATGAGCAGGGCGATGTCGCGGCGGGTGTCCGAAAGTTCGCTTTCCCGGGACAAAATGTCATCGGTAAAATTAATTGCGAGACCGATGAGGCCGCTCTGAAGGGCGTTGCGCGCGAGGATGGCGTCGGCGCGGATCTTGGCGTCACGTGCGGCTTCGACGGCGAGCGGACTCAAGTCCGGAGTCGTTGTTTCGGCTCGTCCGGCGAGGCTTCCCGCGACAAATAGGCTTCCCGCAAAAAAAATGTTTAGTGCAAGTTTTTTCAGGATTCCGAGTCCGCCTCTTTTTAACGCCGAATTCATTTAACGAATGATTATGCGCGAATCTGCCCGCGGCGCAAATGCAATTAAGATTTGCGGCCGACAATTTTTGCCGGGAAGACCTTATCGTTTTGCGAGAAAAGGCAGGATGATGATGAGGGAAACGGTGAGTATGGCGCAGAGCAGTCCGGCGGCGCCGATGACGATTCCGAATTGAACAAAGAAGAATTTAAAGATGCAGAAAACGGCCCAAAACAGCAGGGCGGCGCTCGAGTATTTGCCTAAGAGGTTGCAGAGGGCGGGAATTCCGCGCGTGATTTTATCGTTATTGCTTATCATTCCTTAGTAGAGAGTTATGTGCCTGCCGGACGTTTAGACGGCGATTCCGTCTTTGAGGGCCTTGGCGGCGCGTTTGCGGCCTTCTTCCGTCAGGTGGATTTTGCGGAGACGGATGAAATGCGGCGTGACTTCGACGAGTTCGTCGTCCGCGATGTATTCCAGGGCCTGTTCGAGCGAGAGCTTGGTCGCGGGGGCAATCTTCATCTTACGGTCGCTGCCCGCCGCACGCATGTTCGTGAGTTCTTTTCCTTTTTGAAGATTGACCGGCAGGTCTTTGTCCTTGCAGTGTTCGCCGACGACCATGCCTTCGTAAGTTTCTTCTCCGGGGTCGATGAAAAATGTTCCGCGCAACTGAAGGGCGTCGATTGCGTAGGCGACCGCCTTGCCTTGGCCGAGTGAAACCATTGAGCCGTTCACGCGCGCGGGAATATCTCCCTTAAACGGCGCGTAGTGGTCGAAGCGGTGCGAAACAATCGCTTCTCCCGCCGAGGCCGTGAGGATTTTCGAACGCAGGCCGATGATGCCGCGCGTGGGAATCGTGAATTCGATGAGCTGGCGGTTGCCGCGCGTTTCCATGTGTTTCATCTCGCCGCGGCGCTGGCCGACAAGCGTGATGACGTTGCCGGCGAATTCCTCGGGAACATCGATTGTCAGCTGTTCCATCGGGTCGTGTAAAACGCCGTCCACGACTTTCGTGATGACGCGGGGGCGCGAGACGGCGAGCTCAAAGCCCTCCCGTCGCATTGTTTCGATCAGGATGGAAATATGCAGCACCCCGCGTCCGGCGACTTCGAACATCTCGCCGCCGTTCCCCGCTTCCTTCACGCGCAGGGCGACGTCGCTCTGCGATTCTTTCAGGAGGCGGTTGCGGATGTGGCGGGCGGTGACGAATTTTCCGTCTTTACCGAAAAACGGCGAGTCATTCACGCGGAAGACCATGGAAATCGTCGGCTCGTCGATGGCGATCGGCGGGAGCATTTCCGGCGTTTCCGCGTCCGCAATCGTGTCCGAAACGTAAATATCTTCAATGCCGACCACGCCGCAAATGTCGCCGCATTCGACGCTATCGCAATCCTGGCGGTCCAAGCCTTCAAAGGTGAACAGCTGTTTGATTTGGGCGTTGCGCGCTTTGCCGTCGCGGTCGAGTACGACGACGGGCGAGTTCAGGCGGATTGTTCCGCGGGCGACGCGGCCGATGCCGATACGGCCGACGTAGTCCGAGTAGTCCAAGGTCGCAATCTGCATCTGTAGCGGGCCTTCGACGACGGCCGGTGCCGGGATGTGCTCAAGCACGGCATCCAAAAGCGGAACGATGGACGTGCGCGGGTCGTTTTCTAGGTCTTTAACCGCCCAGCCGTCGCGGCCGCTCGCGTAGAGCAAGGGGAAGTCGAGCTGGTCTTCGTTGGCGTTGAGCTCGCAGAACAGGTCGAAGACGGAATTGACGACTTCCGTCGGGCGGGCGTCCGGTTTATCTATTTTATTAACAAGGACGATGGCCTTTTTGCCGAGGCGCAGGGCTTTTTCAAGTACGAAGCGCGTCTGCGGCATCGGTCCTTCGGCGGAATCGACGAGCAGGATGACGCCGTCGGTCAGATTTAGGACGCGCTCGACTTGGCCGCCGAAGTCGCTGTGCCCGGGGGTGTCGATGACATTGATTTTTACGCCCTTGTACTGAATGGAAATATTCTTTGAAAGAATCGTGATACCGCGTTCCCGCTCCAGGTCATTGCTGTCGAGAAAGCACTCGTGCATTTCCTGATTGTCGCGAAACATTTTCGCCTGCTGGATGATTTTGTCGACGAGGGTGGTCTTCCCGTGGTCGACGTGAGCGATGATTGCGATGTTTCTGATGGCCTTCATTTTTGAAAAAAACGGGCGCAAAGCATTTCATTCTCTTCCCCGAAAAGCAAGAGAAAGCGCTCGAGGCCTTTTCCCGTCCGTTTAAAAACTTTTCTTTGGGAGAGATCCTTGTTAGTTTAGCGGGAGATGAAACTCTTCTCAAAACGAACACTTCTTACTGTCGGCGGGCTCATTGGAGCTTTGGCAATTTATACGATTTGGCCGGCGTTGGAGCCGATGCCGGACGACACGCCGTTGCGATTGGATTCCCCTGGTTCCGTTGACGGTGCGGGGACGCTTCGCTTCTTAGAGTATGCGAAGAGAGCGGCGGCACGCGAAGACGCGGAGGCGAGTGACGAGCAGGTTGCCGTTGCATCATATATTAAAGAGCGTATTTGGGCGGGAGCTTACGGGAAGCATAGGGATGTTGAAATTTTGGCGAATGGAGACGTTTCTCCCGGAGAGGTAATTTCTGAAATTACCGTAATGTTTTTGAATCACACGATCCCTTGGGATGCGATCGCGGTTCAGAAAATTGTCAATTTGCCGGAAAATCGTGAGTTGTGGGCAATCTTTGAAGAGGAAGAGGATTTTCGGGAAAGCATTGTCCGTTTGCATAGAGAGCCGTTTTTGGATCCGCCTTTTTACTGTGGAGAGTTTATCTGGATTGCTCGTTTGAAAATCCGCTTAGAGCTGGAGGCGGGTAATCCCGTAGCCGCGCGAAAATATTTTACGAAATTGCATGCGTTGTTGCGTTTTCGTGAGCGTGAAGCGTCCTGTTTGTTCTCGATGGCGCTTCCGATGGCGTGGCGGGGACTTCTCGAAAATGAAATTGCTGAGTTCTTCTTAGCTAAAAAACTGCCCGATGCGGAGACCGTTGAGTCTCTCAAGGCATGCCTTGTTGCTACGGAAAGGGAAGTGCCCGATTTTCATGAAGCTTTGCGGCGGGAGCTTAACTGGGGAGTTGCTTGTTTTGATTATCTGCTTGGAGGCGGTGATGGACCTTGGATGAGCTGGCCTGTCGGGAACAATGGCTCTTGGGAGCGTTTCCGATTGCAAGGCTTAAAAAAGGTTTGGGTAAAGGAGTGGATCTCTCTGTTGCCGGCTGTAGAAGCTCGCCTTCCCTTGGAGGAGATTGCCCAAAAATGCAAGAAGCGCCAAAAAGACCCTTATCGGAGGTTTCGCTCTTATATTAATATCTACGGGTACTTTGATAGTTTTGAAGATGAGGATTGGGGAATGTTCTCTCTGGGGCAATCATTCCTTTCTTTGCGAGCGAAGTACCGGTATCGGGTCTCCATGGCGAAACTTGTGCTAGCCAGTTACGAGTTTCGTCAGGCGACCGGAGCGTTTCCGCAGGATCTTTCTGCTCTTGTGCCTAGGTATCTGGAAGCCGTTCCGACGTATTTTCCGTGGGCAGAGGGACTTCCGGAGGAATCCGCTTATGCAATCGATCCGCAGACGTTGGTTGTTTTTCCGCAAAGCAGTAAGTTTGGTGGAGCACTTGACGAGGAGGGTTGGCCGAAGGAGGAGGCCGCCATCCGCCTGCGGGAAAACTAGAGGCGGGAAGGCGGAACGGCCAGATCCGGACGGGATTTAACCAGCTTGGCGTAGAGGACAACGCCGACGGCGAGGGCGTACGGATAGAGGACGAAGAGGGCGAACCCGAGTGTGAGCAGCGTTCCGAAAATTACGCCGAAGAAGACCAGGACGCTGAGGACAAAGATTTTCAGGAAGTTTCCGGCGGTCAGTTTCCAGGAATATTTGAGGGAGTCGATGACGCCCAATTCCGTGTCGAGCGGGAGGTAAGTCGCCAAGGAGAGGCGGACGCTCAGGAAAATGCCGAGCGCGACAAACGGGAGCGAGAGCACTGCCGCAATCCAGAAAATCGGCGATTCGAAGACGATTTCCGCCATTTCCGCGTAGCTTTCGGCGGCTTCTTCCAAGATTTCCGCGTTGACGGCAAGTTCTTCGGTGAGCGCGGCGTTATTGGGGAAAACGATTTCCGCGGATTCGATTTCGGGCAGGGCATCGTCGGCATCCTGTTCGGTTTCGACGGTGATTTGCGGGAGTTCGTCGGCGCGGCCGAGGGCTTGGGCTTTTTGACCGACTTCCAAAAATACGTCGATGAGCTGAGTATTTCGCTCAAAGAGCTCCGGATGCTTATACCCGACTCCGGCGACTCCGCCGACGCAGATGAGGGCGGCCAGTGCGAAGGGAATGAATGCGGCGAGTGAGGAAAGTACGGAGGCCCCGACGGCGCGCAGCCACGGGAGGAAGAAAAACGTCTTCAGCGGAAAGAGGTCTGAGAATTCCGGGCCCTCGCCGCGGTCCCACTGCCGAAGGAAGCTCAGGAATACGAAGTAGCAAAGATAGGGCGTGACGAGCGAGAGAATGATGTCGGCGCCGACGATACCGGCGGCGGAGTCGATCAGGGCCCAAATAATTCCTCCCGCGAGGAGGAGCCAAAAATGGTTTCTGAAGAAAAGGAAGTTCCAGGCCTCGGAGAGAATTGAGCCGAGCCCGGTTGAGGCGGAAAGCTGTTCGAAGGCGGGGACGGTTTGCGCTGCTTCGGGGAACCAGAGTTTGCGTACGGTTTTGAGCGGTTGCCAGCCTTCCTCGCCCGTGCGCCAGACCGGAGTCTCGGGAAGGACTTCGCCGCTTGTGAGTTTGATTAAGAAGTCTGCCTCGGAGTGAGGTCCGTTTCGGATGCCTCGGGCATCAATGAAATAGTATTCGGCGGCGGCATTTTCACTCATGGGGAAGATGCTACGGGGAGAGGAGGGAGGAGTGCAACTGAAATTTTTTTTAATAATAAGCAAGAAAATTTTTAAATTTATCAAAAAAATCTTGCATCTTGTTGCCAAATGCTTTTTTTTCAACGTTCCTTTTTATTTCAATTTCAAGTTTAGGACATGCCAACAATCAATCAACTCGTCCGCAAGCCGCGGGCTAAAGCCAACATCAAGTCGAAATCACCCGCCTTGAATTGCTCGCCGTTCAAACGCGGCGTCTGCATTCAGGTTATGACGCGTACGCCTAAAAAGCCGAACTCCGCTCAACGTAAAGTCGCGAAGGTTCGCCTCACGACGGGAACGGAAGTCATTTCCTACATCCCGGACGAAGGACACAAGCTCCAGGAACACAGCGTCGTGCTGATCCGCGGCGGTCGTGTTAAGGACTTGCCGGGTGTGCGTTACCACATTGTTCGCGGTCCGCTCGACTGCGCAGGCGTTGAAAAGCGTCGTCGCAGCCGCTCTAAATACGGCGTTAAGCGTCCGAAGGGCGGAAAATAATTTAAGCTATAGGAGACTATTGCAATGTCACGTCGTCGTAAAGCAACGAAAAAGGTGCACCAACCGGATGCACGTTACAACAGCCCGCTCGTGAGCCAGCTCATCAATGTCGTTATGAAAAACGGCAAGAAGACTGTCGCTCAGCGCATTGTCTATGGCGCGATCGAACGCGTCAGCGAAAAACTTGAAAAGGGTGATCCGATGGAACTCCTCCTCGGCGCTCTCGAAAACTGCCGCCCGAAACTGGAAGTCAAGAGCCGCCGCGTCGGTGGTGTTACCTACCAGGTTCCGGTCGAAATCTCCCACGAACGCCAGACGAGCATGGCTTTCCGTTGGCTCGTGAATGCAGCTTCTGCCCGTAAAGGACAGCCGATGACGGAATCGTTGGCAGCCGAATTCATCGATGCTTACAACAACACGGGGACGGTTGTCAAGAAACGCGAAGAAACCCACAAGATGGCCCAGGCGAACCGTGCGTTTGCACACCTCCGCTGGGGTAACTAATTTTTAACCGAAAAAGTCGAGCATATTTACAATGGCCGCCGCACTTTCCAGCAAAAACTCCACCGGACGTAAAGCTCCGTTGGAATACACACGTAACTTCGGTATTGCCGCTCACATCGACGCAGGCAAGACCACGACCTCCGAACGTATTCTCTTCTACGCGGGCGTCATCCACAAAACGGGTGAAGTCCACGAAGGCGCTGCTACGACCGACTGGATGGAACAGGAACAGGAACGTGGTATCACGATTACCTCCGCCGCTGTTTCCTGCGGATGGACGGTTGCTGACGGTCCGTTTGCAAAAATCCCGCACCGCTTGAACGTTATCGACACGCCCGGCCACGTGGACTTCACGGCCGAAGTCGAACGCTCGCTCCGTGTGCTCGACGGTGCGGTCGCCGTTTTCTGTGCGGTTGCCGGTGTGCAGCCCCAGTCCGAAACGGTGTGGCGCCAGATGAACAAGTACAGCGTTCCGCGTATTGCCTACATCAACAAGATGGACCGTACGGGCGCTGACTTCTTCAATGCCGTCGACGGCATCCGCGAAAAACTCCGCGGCAACGCTCACCCGCTTTACATCCCGATCGGCGCCGGCGAATCCTTTGCCGGACTCATCGACCTCGTCAAGGGCTGCGCTTACGTCTACGACGAAACCGACCCGAAGGGCATGCGCTACACGATCACGGAAGTCCCGGCCGACATGAAGGCGGACTACGACAAGTACCGCGAAGGCCTCATCGAAGCCGTTTCCGACTTCGACGACACGATCGCCGAAAAGTACCTCGGCGGCGAAGATATCACCGCTGACGAGCTCCGCGTCGCTATTCGTAAGGCCACGCTCTCCCTCGAATTCGTCGGTGTTATCCCGGGTTCCTCCTTCAAGAACAAGGGCGTCCAGATGGTGCTCGACTGCGTTGTCGACTACCTGCCGTCCCCGCTCGACCTTCCGCCGATGAAGGCGTTTAAGGACGACGGTGAAACCGAAATCGGCGTTGAACCGGACGACCACGCAAAGCCGCTCGGCCTCTGCTTCAAGCTTTGGTCTGACCCGTATGTCGGACAGCTCGTCTTCTTCCGTGTTTACCGCGGTACGCTCAAGAAGGGTGACGCTCTCTACAACCCGCGCACCCGCAAGACGGAACGCGTTTCCCGCCTCATGATCATGAAGGCTATGGACCGCGAAGAAATCGACACGGCTTACTCCGGAGACATCTGTGCCGTTATCGGCCCGAAGGAAATCGTGACGGGTGACACGCTCTGCACGCGTGAAGAAGATATCATCCTCGAACCGCCGTCCTTCCCGGAACCGGTTATCTCGATGGCTATTGAGCCGGCGACCAAGGCTGACCAGGAAAAGCTTTCCATCGGTCTGCAGCGCCTCGCTCAGGAAGACCCGACCTTCCGCGTCTCCTCCGACCAGGAAACGGGACAAACCATCATCTCCGGTATGGGTGAGCTCCACCTCGACATTATCGTTGACCGTCTGCGTCGCGAATTCAAGGTTGAAGCTAAGTCCGGCCGTCCGCAGATCTCCTACCGCGAAACGATCACGGGCAACTCCCGCGGTATCGGTAAATTCGTCCGCCAGTCCGGCGGTCGCGGTCAGTACGGTCACGCCGAAATCGAAATCGAACCGAATCCGGGCAAGGGTATCGAAGTCATCAACGAAATCGTCGGTGGCGTCATCCCGAAGGAATACATCAAGCCGACGATCGAAGGTATCCAGGAAGCGGCGAACAACGGTACGATTGCCGGCTACCCGGTCATCGACTTCAAGGCTCGCATCGTCTTCGGTTCCTTCCACGAAGTCGACTCCTCCGAAATGGCATTTAAGATGGCGGGTATCTTCGCTCTCAAGGATGCTATGGCAAAGGCTGCTCCGATCCTCCTCGAACCGATTACGAAGGTCGAAGTCGTTACGCCGGAAGAATACCAGGGCGATATCATGGGCGACTTGAACCGCCGCCGCGGTCAAATCCAGAACATGGAAACCAAGAACGGTATCTGCACCATCAACGCGATGGTTCCGCTCCAGACGATGTTCGGCTATGCCACGGACG
Source organism: Opitutales bacterium (assembly GCA_017546455.1). Classification (GTDB taxonomy): domain Bacteria; phylum Verrucomicrobiota; class Verrucomicrobiia; order Opitutales; family UBA953; genus Spyradosoma. The sequence continues at coordinate 43,742 of JAFYWY010000038.1, read as the reverse complement.
TCCGCTCCCTCTCCAAGGGCCGCGCTTCCTACACGATGGAACCGGACCACTTCGAACAGGTGCCCTCGAACGTTCTCAAGGAAATCGTCGAAACGGCTTCCCGCGCTCCGGCTCGCTCGTAATCTAACATTTAACTTCAGTTTTTACAGCTATGGCTCGTCAAAAAATTCGTATTAAACTCAAAGGCTTTGACTATCGAGTAATCGATCAATCTGCCGGCGATATCGTCGAAACCGCGAAGCGCACTGGCGCTCGCGTTTCCGGCCCGGTGCCGCTTCCGACCTCTATCGAGCGTTGGACGGTTAACCGCTCGCCGCACGTTGACAAGAAATCGATGGATCAATTCGAACAGCGCACTCACAAGCGCCTGATCGACATCATCGGTCCGACCGCTCAAACGGTCGATGAACTCAAGAAACTGAATCTTCCCGCAGGCGTAGACATTAGCATTAATGTCTAATCCTGCTAAACCGTAATCAATAACTGAAAAATTTTCGTTTTTCGGATAGGCTTAGGACTGTAAAAGAATCGACATAAAACGAGATTTAGCAGCCTAAAGCAGGTCTGTGCAAACGGAATTAAACCTCCACCTGCCTCTTAGACAAAATGAAGTTACAACTGATTGGCAAAAAAATTGGGATGACCCAAATCTACGACGGGAACGACAACCTCGTTCCCGTGACCGTGGTTCAAGCGGGTCCGTGCCCTGTTGTTCAAGTCAAGACCACCGAGTCTGACGGATACAATGCCGTACAAATTGCCTACGGCGCCCAGAAAAAAGAGCGTTTGACAAAGCCCGTTCAAGGGCATTTTGCCAAAGCCGGTATCGACACGCACGCCGTGTTGAGCGAAATCCGCTTTGACGACAAAGCTCCCGAATACAAGGTCGGTGACGTCCTTACCGTCACGACTTTCAAAGAAGGTCAAATTGTTGACGTTATCGGAACGACCAAGGGTCGCGGTTTCCAAGGTAACGTTAAGCGTCACAACCAAGCCGGACAGCCGGCTTCCCACGGTCACATGATGCACCGCCGCCCGGGTTCCATCGGGATGCGTCAGACGCCGGGTCACGTCTTCAAAGGAAAAGACATGCCGGGTCACATGGGCCAGGTTCGTCGCACGACGCAGAATCTTACGGTCGTCAAGATCGTTGAAGATCAGAATCTCATTCTCATCAAGGGTAGCATCCCCGGTGCGAACGGAGACCTCGTGTACGTTCGTGAAGCTAAAAAAGCAAAATAAGGAGAACTGAACGATGAAACTTAAAGTTTACACAGTTGACGGAAGCTCCTGCACCGAAAAAGAATTTGCTCTCCCGCAGCTTGAAGAAGGCAAGGGCGTTGCAGCGTTGAAACAGGCTATCGTTGCCTACCAGGCGAATCTGCGCCAGGGCAGTGCCAAGACCAAGGACTACGGCGAAGTCGCCGGCTCCGGTAAGAAACAGGGCCCGCAGAAGGGTTCCGGCGGTGCTCGTCACGGCGACAAGCGCGCTCCGCAGCTCTACAAGGGCGGCGTTGTTTTCGGCCCGCGTCCCCGCGATTGGTCCAAGTCGATCAATTCCAAGATGAAGAAGCTCGCTTTTGCGCGTGCTCTCGTCGATCTCGCTAACGAAGGCGGCCTGAACGTCATCGAACGCTTTGAAGCCACCGAGCCGAAGACGAAGCTCATGAATGCCGTCTTCTCGAAGGTTTTCCCGAAGGGGAAGATGCTGATCGTTTCCGAAGCTTGGGACGACAACACGGTGCTCTCCATCCGCAATATCGAGCGCGTCTCCGTTACGGATGCCGCAACGCTCAATGCGTTGGACCTCGTTGCATTTGACCAGGTACTGGTCAGCGAACAGGGCTTGCAGAAACTCATCGAACGCGCTCAATAAGGAGAATATTCACTATGAAATCTGCATACAGCGTCCTCAAACGTCCGCTCGTCTCCGAAAAAACGGCTGTTCTCGCGGAAGCGAATAAGTACGTTTTTGAAGTTTACCCGAACGCGGAAAAACCGGAAATCGCCAAGGCGGTTGAAGCGACCTTCAAGGTCACCGTCGAACGCGTCCACGTCGTCAACACCAAGGGCAAGGTGAAGCAATCCCGCACGAAGCGCGGTGAAGTCATCAAGGCTCCGGATGTTAAAAAAGCAATCGTCACGCTCAAGAAGGGTGACAAGATTGAACTCATTTAACGTTTTAAGATAGAGGAACATATAATATGGCACTCAAATCTAATCGTCCGCTCACGCCTTCGCAGCGCTTCCTCGTCCGCAACAAGCAGGACCTCGCCAAGAAGCGTCCGGAAAAAGACTTGGTTGAATCCAAGAACCGCACCGGCGGCCGCAACAACAACGGTCGCATCACTTCGCGTCGTCGCGGAGGAGGACACAAGCGTCTTTATCGCTTGGTCGACTTCCGTCGTGCGAAAGTTGAAATTCCGGCGACCGTGCTCGCGATCGAATACGATCCGAACCGCTCCGCGAATTTGGCGCTCATCCAGTACACGGACGGCGAAAAGGCTTACATTCTCGCTCCCGAAGGTCTGAACGTCGGCGACACCGTCATTTCGACGATGAATCCGGTTGACGAATTCAACCCGGGCTGCACGGTCAAGCTCCGCTACATCGCTCCCGCAACCTTCATCCATGCTATCCAGATGGAACCCGGCCAGAAGGCCCGCATCGCCCGCTCCGCAGGTAATGCCGCCCAGTTGCTCGGTATCGAAGGTGACCTCGCGATCGTTAAGATGCCCTCCGGCGAACAACGCTATCTGAACGCGGATTGCCGCGCGACGATCGGCTATGTCGGAAACGGTGAACACTACAACCGCACGCTCGGTAAGGCCGGTCGCAACCGTTGGCTCGGACGTCGTCCGCGTGTCCGCGGTATGGTCATGAATCCGGTTGACCACCCGAACGGCGGGGGTCAGGGTAAGTCCAAGGGCGGCGGCGGTCGTCAGCACCTCTGCTCGCCGTGGGGACAACTCGCGAAAGGCTTCCCGACGCGTATCAAATCCAAGTCCACGAACGTTCATATTATTGTTCGTCGTAACGGACGCAAAGTTAAGAAGGGCTAATAGACAATGGCACGTTCAATCAAAAAAGGCTTTTACGTCGAAGCTTCTCTCATGGAGAAGGTGCAGGCGGCACAGAAGGCCGGAGACCACAAGCCGATCAAAACCTGGTCGCGTCGCTCCACGGTGACGCCGGACTTTGTCGGACTCAACCTCAACGTTCACAACGGGAAGGTTTTCGTTCCCGTGTACGTGACGGAAAACATGGTTGGCCACAAGCTCGGTGAATTTGCGCCGACGCGTACGTTCAAGGCTCACACGGCACCTACGAAGAAAGCTGTCTAATTCGTGAAATCGCGTTCCGCAGTCGCAATGGTTATCGCAAGTCTGATGTTTATCGGGCTTGCGGGAACGCTTTTTGCCAAGGTCCTGTCCTACGAGATTGCCTCGGAAGGACTTGCTTCGGTTCAAAAGGTGGCTGCGGGAACGAATGCCGACTTAGTGCTCCTCGATTCGGGAATGGAAAAGAATTTCTGCACGGGAGCGCTTTGCGTCGTCGAACGCAACGGCGATTCCGTCGCGGAACTCATTATTGCAGAATCCGATGCGGAACACGCCGTCGCGCTGATTACACAACTCAATACCAATCAAACGATTTTGACCGGAGATTCGGTCAGACTCAAAACCATTACTTTTTAACTTAGTTCCACATGGAAGTTAAAGCTATTACCAAGTTTGCACGCATGACGCCGGCTAAGGTGCGTGACGTTGCACGCCAAATTCAAGGTCGCCCGGTACTCGAAGCGGCAGATCTTCTCCGTTTTATTCCGCGTAAATCCGCTCGCCTGCTGGCTAAGACGCTCAACAGTGCCATTGCTAACGCCGAAAACAACAACAATCTCTCCGCCAAGGATTTGGTCGTTGTTGCTGCTACGGCCGGGCAGGGTCCGATGCTGAAGCGTTTCCGCCCGACGGCGAAAGGCAGCGCGCATCCGATTCGCAAATCCACCTGCCACATCACGATTGTGGTCGGCGATAAGAAATAACCATCCGCAATTTTAGACTATGGGTCAGAAAACAAATCCTATCGGTTTTCGTCTCGCGGTTCGCCGCAACTGGGAATCTCGCTGGTTCGCAGACAAGAAGACGTTCCCCGCGAACATCAAGAGCGACTACGAAATTCGTGAGTTCCTTCGTGAAAAGCTGCGTCAGGCAGGCGTTCCCTCGATTTCGATCGAACGTGCGGGTGCTCGCATCCGCGTGAAGATTTTCACCGCGAAGCCGGGCGTTGTCATCGGTCGTAAGGGCGGAGAACTCGAAAAGCTGCGCGACGATCTCGCCAAGCTCTCGGGCAAGGACGTCATCCTCGACATCCAGGAAATCAAGAAGCCGGACCTCGTCGCACAGCTCGTTGCGGAAAACATTGCTCTCCAGCTCGAACGCCGTATCGCGTTCCGCCGTGCAATGAAGAAGGCTATCCAGGCTACGATGAGCATGGGCGCTGACGGCATTCGTCTCCGCATCGCAGGTCGTCTCGGCGGCGCAGAAATCGCCCGCGTTGAGTCCGCTCGCGTCGGTCGCGTTCCGCTGCACACCCTCCGCGAAAACATTGACTACGGGTTCGCCGAAGCCAGCACGGTTTACGGAAAGCTCGGAATCAAGTGCTGGATCTGCACGAAGGAATCTGAAATCTAATTCCACTCCTATAGAGAAAGGAAAAACCAATGGCAAACATTCAACCATCTCGCGTTAAATACCGTAAGGTTCAAAAGGGACGTATTTACGGAACGGCTCAATCCTGTAACGATCTCGCTTTCGGCGAATTCGGTATCCAGGCTTTGGAACGTTGCCGTATGACGGCAGCCCAACTCGAAGCGGCTCGCGTCGCCATTTCCCGCAGCTTGAAGCGTAAAGGAAAAATGTGGATGCGCGTGTTCCCGCACAAGCCGGTCACCCAAAAGCCGGCCGAAGTCCGAATGGGCTCGGGTAAGGGTAACGTCGAATACTGGGCTGCTATCATTCGCCCGGGAACGATGCTCTTCGAAGTTTCGGGTGTTCCGCTGTCCGCAGCTCGCGAAGCTATGCGCCTTGCCGACACGAAGCTTCCGATTCGTTGCCGATTCATCAGCCGTGAACAACAGGAGCTTTACTTGTAAAAAAGTATTGCATTCTGTGACTGAAAACTATTTTATCGCCCTTTCACACAAAAATGAGCGCACAAAACAAACAAACTGCTGCCGCGAAAATTCGCGAAAACTCCGTGGAAGAACTTTCCAAGAAGCTTCGTGAAAACCGTGAGGAACTCTTGAACCTGCGTCTGCGTTCGCAGACGGGTCAGGTTCAGAATCCGGCTCGTATTCGCACGCTTCGTCGCGAGAACGCTCGCATCATGACCGTTCTCGGCGAAAAGTCGGCAGCGCAAAACTAATCATCCACATTATTTAACCATGTCTGAAGAACAAAAACGTCCGTCCCGTAAAGTTCTTATCGGTGTTGTTACTAGCAAAACCGGCGATAAGAGCGTAAAGGTCACGTATTTTTATAAGAAACCGCACCCGATTCTCGGGAAGGAAATCAAACGCAAGACCGTCATTCATGCTCACGACGAGAAGAATGAATGCAACATCGGCGACAAGGTGGAAATCATGGAAACGCGTCCGATGAGCAAGCTGAAACGCTTCCGCGTTGTCGGAATCGTCCAGGCTGCTAAAATCGTCGGCGAAGCCGCGGTCTAATCAAGCAGGAGACTAAACACTATGGTACAACTTAAATCGCGTTTGGACGTCGCCGACAATACCGGCGCACGCCAAGTTGAAATGATCCGCCGTCTCGGTCAGATTACCGACACGGCTTCCGTCGGCGATATCATCGTTTGTGCGGTTAAGGATTCGACGCCGAGTGCTCCCGATGCCGTTAAAAAAGGCAAGGTCGTGAAGGCTGTCGTCGTGCGTACGAAGGCTCCGATTCGCCGTGCGGACGGAAGCTATCTCCGCTTCGATTCGAATGCTGTCGTCATCCTCGACGGCAACGGAAACCCGCGCGGAACCCGTATTTTCGGGCCGGTCGCACGTGAGCTCCGTCAGAAATTCATGAAAATCGTTTCTCTCGCACCGGAGGTGCTCTAATCATGGCAAAACAAAATCTTAAGAAAGACGACGAGGTCGTTGTTATCTCGGGTTCCGAAAAAGGCAAGCGCGGGAAGATTCTCGCGGTGTTCCCCTCGAAGAATACGGTGGTTGTCGAAGGTCTCAACATTGTGAAGCGCCACACGAAGGCCAATGAACAGGCCGGCGTTGAAGGCGGTATCATCGACAAGGAAGCTCCGATTCATGCTTCCAACGTGATGCTCGCTTCGAAGTACGATGCCAAGAAGGCTGCAAAACAATAATCAGGAGAGAATTAGAAAATGCACACACCTGTTCTGAAGAAAATTTACGCAGAGAAGGTCGTTCCGGAGCTCAAGAAGACGCTCAAGATCGAAAATCCGCATCAGGTTCCCGCAATCACGAAGGTCGTCATCAACTCGGCTTACGCAGCGGACACCGATAAGAATGCTCAGGCGGAAGTTCTCAAGGAAATTTCGAAGATTGCCGGACAGCGCCCCGTGGTGACCCACGCGCGCAAGAGCGTTTCGAATTTCCGTGTTCGCGAAGGCATGCCGCTCGGCTGCATGGTTACGCTTCGCGGCGACGCGATGTATGAATTCTTGGCACGCCTTATCTACATTGCGCTGCCGATGATTCGTGACTTCCGCGGGGTTTCCAACCGTCTCGACGGCCGCGGAAACTACTCCCTCGGTATCGCAGACCACACGATCTTCCCGGAAACGCAAGGTGACGGTTCGCAACGTGCGAACATCGGGATGGATATCACGATCGTTACGACGGCTAAGACCGACGATGAAGGTCGCGAACTCCTCCGCCTTATGGGAATGCCGTTCCGTAAGTCTTCCAAGGCTGCTACGGAAAATGCTGCTAACAACTAATATCGGATAACGTCATGGCAAAAAAATCTTCCATCGAAAAGAATCTGAAGCGTGCCCGTCTCGTGGCTAAGTACGCGGAAAAGCGTGCTTCCCTCAAGGCGATTATTGCGAATCCCGAAACGAGCGACGAAGAATTCTACAAAGCCCAGGTTGCTTTGGATAAGCTTCCCCGCAACTCCAGCAAGATTCGTCTGCGCAATCGTTGCAGCATCACGGGCCGTCCGCGTGCCTATATCGGCAAGTTCGGGCTTTCCCGTATCACCTTCCGCGAGCTCGCGTCGAACGGTAAAATTCCGGGCGTCACGAAAGCTTCTTGGTAATTCATTAACCGCAAATACAGGAAAAATTTAATATGGCTACTCATGATACCTTAGGCGATTTTCTTACGATTATTCGTAACGGAAGTCACGCAGGTCTGAAAAGCGTTTCTGCACAATGGTCTTCGGTGCGCGAAGGCGTTGCCCGTATTCTCAAGGAAGCGGGATACATTGCAGATTTTACGAAAACGGAGAAGAATAAGCTTCCCGTCATCGAAATCACCCTGAAGTACAACGGCAAGAAGCCGGTTATTACGGAAATCAACCGTATCTCGAAGCCGGGTCGCCGCATCTACACGGGCTACGGAGACATTCCGAAAGTCATCGGCGGGATGGGAATTTCCGTTCTCACCACCTCCAAGGGCATCCTCAGCGACGCAGAAGCCCGCCAGCAGAAGGTCGGCGGCGAAATTCTCGCTCAGGTTTGGTAATCACCTATAGAACAAGGAGACAAAACAATGAGTCGAATTGGTAAAATCGCCGTTCAAGTTCCCGCAGGGGTTAAGGTCGCCGTCAACGGAAACACCGTTAACGTCGAAGGCCCGAAGGGTAAACTTTCGCAGACGTTTGCGGATTGTGTCGAAATCAAGCTCGAAGACGGTCTTGTTCATGTTAAGCCGTTGAATGACACGCGCTTCGCCGGTGCTATGCACGGTACGGCTCGCGCGATCATCAACAACATGGTCAAGGGTGTTACCGAAGGTTATTCGAAACAGCTCGAAATCCAAGGCGTCGGTTTCAAGGCCGTGATGAGCGGTAACAAGTTGGACCTCGCTCTCGGTCAGTCCCACCCGATCATCTACGATATCCCGGAAGGCATTAAGGTTGTCATTACCGACGGTGTTAAGATTGACATCTCCGGTGCAGACAAGCGCGTTGTCGGCCAGGTCGCTGCGGACATTAAGGCATTCAAGCCGGTTGAACCGTACAAGGGCAAGGGTGTCCGTATCGTCGGTGAGTTCGTCCTCCGCAAGGAAGGCAAGAAAACTGCATAATCTCTAACGTTTTCTGATAAATGAAAAAGAACGACAGAAAAATTAAACTTTTGCAACGCCGTCGCTATCGCATTCGCAAGACGGTTGTGGGTACGGCGGAACGTCCGCGCTTGGTTGTGAAATTCACGAACCTCCACATTCATGCGCAGGTTATCGTTGACGGCGAAGGACGCACCATTCTCGGCGGCTCGACGATGCAGAAAGATTTGCGCGCCCAGAAGATTCTTCCGAATGTTGCCGGTGCTAAGGCTTTCGGAAAGCTCTTCGGCGAAAAGGCGAAAGCTGCAGGCATCAACGCCATCGTTTTCGACCGCGCCGGTCGTCGCTACCACGGAACCGTCAAGGCATTTGCGGAAGCGCTCCGCGAAGCCGGTCTTCAATTCTAAGGATTCACCATGTCGCAAGAAATTTCAGCTCCTGAAAACGCAGCCGCTTCGGTCGAAACGCCGGCAGCGGAAGCCGCAGCTCCCATTCAACAGGCTCCCCGCGGACGCGGGAACGGACGCCAGGGCGGTCGCCGCAATGACCGTCGTGCTCCGCGCCAAGAAGCGGAAGCTTCCGAATACATCGATAAGGTGGTCCACATCAATCGCTGTGCCAAGGTCGTCAAGGGCGGTCGTCGCTTCAGCTTCGCTGCTTTGGTTGTTTCCGGTGACGGAAAGGGCAATGTCGGCGTCGGCTACGGCAAGGCGAAGGAAGTTCCGGATGCTATCCGTAAGGGTACGGAACGCGCTCACAAGAACCTGATGGCGGTTCAGCTCCGCAACAACACGATCCCGCACGAAGTGGTCGGAACCCATGACGGCGGTGAAGTGCTTCTGCGTCCGGCTTCTCCCGGTACCGGTGTTATCGCCGGCGGCGGAGTTCGTGCAGTGCTCGAAGTTGCAGGCGTTAAGGACGTCCTCTCGAAGTCCCTCGGTTCCAACAATCCGGGTGCCCTCGTTAAGGCAACGCTTGACGGCCTCCGCAAGCTGCGCACGCTCGAACAGATTCGCGCTTCGCGTTCGTAATCAATCAACATTTAGTTCATCATAAAAATGAAACTTCACACTCTTCCTAAAATTGAAGGTTCGACGCACCGTCACAAACGTCTCGGTTGCGGTATTGGCAGCGGTCACGGCAAAACCTGCGGTCGCGGTCACAAGGGTATGAAAGCCCGCTCCGGCGGTGGCGTTCGCCCGGGCTTCGAAGGCGGTCAGATGCCGCTTTACCGCAAGCTTCCGCATCGCGGTTTCCGCAATGTCAACCGTGTTGAATTCGCGGTTGTCAATGTCGGCCAGCTCGCAAAGATCGAAGGCGACGTGATTGATCGCGACGCTTTGGTTCGCGCCGGTTTGGTTCGCGCCAACGAGCTCTTCATCAAGGTGCTCGGCACGGGCGAAATCTCGAAGGCCGTCACTGTTTCCGCGCAGAAATTCTCCGACTCCGCAAAGGCTAAGATTGAAGCCGCCGGCGGTAAGGTTGAAGTGCTTTCCTGCACGGTTGAAGAAGCCGCTGCTGAATAATTCAGCGGCAGAATAACGCTTACGGATGTTTTCGGCCTTCTTTAATTGCTGGCGCGTTCCCGAACTTCGGAATCGTATTATTGTCACCCTCGGGTTGATTTTTATCTCCCGAATCGGTGGCAATCTTCCGCTTCCGGGGATTGATTTGACGGTGCTCACGAGCTTCGTCGATCAGTTGTTGCAAAAGGGGAATGGTGTCGTCGGCTTGTATAACGCGTTCACGGGTGGGGCGATGTTGAAGGGTGCAATTTTTGCGCTCGGCATCATGCCTTACATCAGTGCGTCGATTATCATGCAGTTAATGGGGGCCGTGCTTCCGGGCTTGGCTCGTCTGCGCCAAGAGGAGAACGGTCAGCAGAAAATTGCGCAGTATACGCGCTATATGACGGTTCTGATTGCTCTTATCCAGGGGCTCATGATTACGAACATGCTCTCCAATCCGGAAACGGTGGGGCGCGCGCTCGGAATGAATGAGTTCACGGGAAGCATCCTCGTGTGCGACAAGACACTCTTTGTCGTTATGGGTACGATTATCCTGACGGCGGGGGCGGTCATCATGACCTGGCTCGGTGAGCAGATTACGCAGCGCGGTATCGGGAACGGAGCTTCGATTCTCATCGTTCTCGGGATTGTTGCGGACATGCCGCAGGCGATTTCTCCCTTTATTTCCGGACTTTTCGGTGAAACGATTGTGGACGGAACCGGTGCTTCGGAATATTCTTTCCTGAAGTTGATCGGAATGATTGCACTCTTCGTTGTCGGTTGCGCTCTGCTTGTGATGATTACGCAGGCGGTCCGCAAGATTCCGGTGCAATACGCGAAGCGCGTTGTCGGGCGTAAGATGTACGGCGGTCAAACCACGTACCTGCCGATGAAGGTCAATTACGCAGGCGTTATGCCGGTTATTTTTGCCGGTGCGATTCTCTCGTTCCTTTCGATGCCGCTGACTTGGCTCGGAACTTCCACGCCGGCTTTGAGCTTTCTCTTGCCGTGGAGTTCCTACGTGATGCCGGGGCAGAGCGTTTACTACTTCCTGATGGGGGCTTTTGTCTTTACGTTCAGCTTCTTCTGGGTTTCGGTGATGTTTAAGCCGATTCAGGTGGCGGACGATCTGAAGAAGAACAACGGCTATATTCCCGGAATCCGTCCGGGACAGCATACGGCCTCGTATCTCGAATTCGTGATGAATCGTCTTACGTTTGCCGGCGGTATCTTCCTCGTGATTATTGCTCTGATTCCGGACTACTTCATTTACAACCTCAATCTCTTTCCGCGTTTGGCTCGCGTCATCGGCGGCACCAGCGGTCTTATCGCTGTCGGGGTTGTTTTGGATACGATGCGCCAAGTGGAATCGCTTTTGCTCCAGCGCCATTACGAAGGCTTCCTCAAGAAAAGCCGTATCGGCGGAGTCGCCACCCCGGTAGCATCGCGTTCCCGTCGCATTGCCGAAGTCGGTGAAGAAAAGGGTATCGGCCGTCTGACCTATGTCTTGCTTGCCATCTTTGTTCTCGGTTTGCTTGCTTACGGGATTAATGCTTGGCAGGCTTACTCGGCAGCTCCCGTAGCCTAAGCCATTTCCGTTCTTTTACAAAATGATCATTCCGCTCTCCAAAAACGAAATAGGTCCGATGCGTGAGGCTTGCAAAGTCGCCGCTCAGGTACTGGATCGTACCGCCAAGTTCGTTGAGGCGGGAATGACGACATACGATATCGATAATTTTGCCCGCAAGGTGATGGAAGAGCTCGGTGCCGAAAGCACCTGCTACAACTATCGCTACGGCAAGCTCGTTTTCCCCGGTTATATCTGTATTTCCGTCAATGAAGAAGTCATTCACGGAATCGGGACCATGCGCCGCACGATTCGTCCGGGTGACATTGTGTCGCTTGACGTGGTTGTGCGCCACAAGGGATTTGTAGGCGATAATACGCGTACGGTTCTGGTGGAGCCGGTTGCCGAACCGGTTCGCAAGCTTTGCGAAGTGACGGAAGGCGCGCTTTATGCCGGCATTGCCGCCGCCAAACGCGGCAATCGGGTCGGAGATATCTCCCATGCTATCGAGCAGTTCATCAAGCCGCACGGCTACGGAATTGTTCGTGAGTTCACCGGTCACGGAGTCGGACGTTCGATGCACGAAGAGCCTCAGGTTCCGAATTACGGCAAGCCTCATAAAGGCGAAAAGCTGCGTCCGGGTATGACTTTGGCGATTGAGCCGATGATTAACATGGGGACACATCTCATCGATATTGCAGAAGACGGATGGACGGTGCTTACGCGAGATCGCAAACCGGCAGCCCACGCGGAACACACAATCCTCATTACGGAAGACGAGCCTGAAATCCTTACGGTACTTTGATTCGTTTTCTTTCTCCCAAATTTTTTACTTTCCAACCACGAGAAGTTCTGACATCCTTTCAAACTTTTCCCTTTCTAAACAAACGATAAAACATAAAAATCCATGCCACGCTTACTTGGTGTAGACATTCCGAATAACAAACGCGTCGAATTCGCGTTGCGCTATATCTATGGCATCGGCCCGGCCCGTGCCACGGAAATCGTGAACGCTCTCGGGATCGACCCGGCGCTCCGCTCCGACAAGCTTACGGAAGAACAGCTCAACAAAATCGTCAACTATATTGTTGAACGAGGCTACAAATGCGAAGGTGACCTTCGCCGCGAAATCAGCGGTAACGTCAAGCGCTTGCAGTCCATTAAGTCCTATCGCGGTCTCCGCCACTTCCGCGGACTCCCGGTTCGCGGACAGCGCACGAAGACCAATGCCCGCACGCGCAAGGGTGCTCGCAAGACCATCGGCGTCGTCTCCAAATAATTAACAGAAAGTTCCTTTCAATGAGTCAAGAAGAAGTCAAGAAAGAAGCCGCTCCCGCAGCGCCCGAGAAGAAAGAAATCACGGCGAAGGATTTGCTCGCCGAAGGTTTGGAAGAAATCAAGGTGCGTCGCGCCAAGGGTTCCAAAAACATCACGACCGGCGTCTGCAATATTCTTGCAACGTTCAATAACACGAAGATTACTTTCTGCGATACGAACGGGAATGTTATCTCCCGCTCCTCGTCCGGACAATGCAACTTCCGCGGTTCCCGCAAGTCCACGGCTTTTGCCGCCCAGGTCGTTTGCCAAGACGCTGCACGCGTTGCGATGTCGCACGGCCTGAAGGACGTTATCGTCAAGGTTCGCGGTCCGGGAATGGGACGTGATTCGGCTATCCGCGCGCTCCAGTCGCTCGGCCTGAACGTCCTCTCGATTACGGACGTGACGCCGGTTCCGCACAACGGTTGCCGCCCGCCGAAACGCCGCCGCGTCTAATCGCGAATGCGTATTTGGGCCTGCAAATTCCGTTTTAGGCGTTTGCAGGCTTTCTCACTCTTTTTATCCTGTCCGGCAATGGCAACCCGGGCAGCAGACTAAGCCGCCAAACACAATACAAACATGTCACGATACACAGGACCCACCAGCAAGTTAAATCGCCGCTTCGGTCAGAACATCCTTCCGACCTGCAAGGCTGAGGAACGCAAGCCGTATCCTCCGGGAGTTCACGGCCCGACGCTCCGTCGCAAGGCTTCGGAATACTCCATCGGCCTGAATGAAAAACAGAAGCTCCGCTTCATGTATGGCCTCGGCGAAAAGCAGTTCCGCCTCACGTATGCCCGCGCAAAGCGCATGGGCGGCGTTGTCGGTGAAAACTTCCTCACGCTCCTCGAAATGCGCCTGGATAGCGTTGTCTATCTCTTGGGCTTTGCGAATACGCGCCGCGCCGCTCGCCAATTGGTCGGCCACGGCCACATTTGCGTGAACGGCCACAAGGTCGACATTCCGAGCTTCTGCTGCAGTGTCGGCGATAAGATTGAAGTTCGCAACCGCACTTCCTCCAAGCAGCTCGCAACCCGCGGCGTCGAAGAAAACCAGACGCGTCCGGTTCCGGCATGGCTCACGCTCACGGCGGGAACGCTCGAAGGAACGGTTGATCGCAAGCCGGCTCGCGAAGAAATGGCTCAGGACATCAATGTCCAGCTCATCGTTGAATTCTACAGCCGCTAATCCACATTTAAACATCTAATTAGAAGATACCGAAAATGCCAAAACGTCTTGGGAAATTTGAATTACCGAAACATCTCAAAAAAGATGAAACGGTATCGACTGATACTTACGCAAAATTCATTGCGGAACCGTTTGAAACGGGCTACGGACAGACGATGGGCAATGCCCTCCGTCGCGTTCTCCTCAGCTCGATTGAGGGTGCCGCAATCTGCTCCGTCAAGATTGACGGCGTAGACCACGAATTCCAGTCCATCGACGATGTCGTCGAAGATGTTACGGATGTTGTCCTGAATCTCAAGAAGGTCATCATTCGTGCGCACAAGAGCGACACGTTCAACGTTTTCATCGACGTTGATCGCGAAGGACCGGTTACGGCGCAAGATATTCAGCTCGTTTCCGACCTTGAAATCGTCAATCCGGATCAGGTCATTTGCACGATCAACAAGAAGCGCCGTCTCCGCATGGAGCTCTGCGTCCGCGTCGGTCGCTCCTGGTGCCCGGCCGAAGGAAACAAAACTCCCGATCAGCCGATTGGCGTTATCGCTATCGATTCACTCTTCTCTCCGGTCCGCTTGGTTCGCTACAGCGTTGAAAACACGCGTGTCGGCCAAATGACCGACTACGACAAGCTCATCCTCGAAATTTGGACGGATGGTCGTACGTCTCCGGACGAAGCTCTCAAGGATGCGGCGGCTATCCTCCGCCACCACCTTGACGTGTTCGATGCCGTTTCGGACGAAAAGATCGAATTCGAAACCGAAGGCAAGGAAGTCAGCGAAGAACAGAATCGCCTCCGCAAGCTCCTCAACATGAGCGTCAACGAAATCGAACTTTCGGTGCGTGCGGCGAACTGCCTGAACAACGCGAACATCACGACGGTCGGCGAGCTCGCTCTCAAGTCTGAAGCGGAAATGCTCAAGTATCGTAACTTCGGTAAGAAGTCGCTCAACGAAATCAAGGCAAAGCTCGAACAGCTCGGTCTTTCCCTCGGTATGAAGCTTGACGAGCGCCTCATCGACCGCGACATCATCGCAGCGCACCACAAGGCGCTCGCCGATATGCGCGCTTCCGGTGCACTTCCCGAAATCGCTGAAGACGAAGAAGAACTCGGCGAAGAATACGCGACGGAAGATCTCGGACCGACCGTTGACGGCAACGAAGACGAAGAGTAATTCTCAACCATCAAAAATAGAAATTTAAAATATCATGCGTCACTGCAAACACCGTTATCAACTCGGCGTTAAAAAAGAACACCGTCAGGCTCTTATGGCCTCTTTGGCGGGTGCGCCTTTCCTTCACGGCCGCATTCAAACCACGTTGGCGAAGGCGAAAGCCCTTCGTCCGTTCGCGGAAAAGATTGTTACGCTCGCGAAGAAGGCTGCTCAAACCGACGACAAGGTGAAGAAGCTTCACTACTATCGTTTGGCTCTCGCTAAGGTTCGCCAGGAAGAACCCGTTGCCGTGCTTTTCAATAAGCGCGCTCAGGAATTCCTGAACCGCAACGGCGGCTACACCCGCATCTACAAGCTCGCGATTCCGCGTATCGGCGACGCTACGCCGATGGCTCTTATCGAGCTCATCGCTGCGGACGACGAAGGCTACAAGAAGGCTCCGAAAAAGGCTCCGGCCAAGAAGGCTGCGGAAGCTGCACCGGCTGAAGAGGCCCCGGCCCCCGCTGCTGCCGAATAAGCCCTTCCGGAAAAACCTAAGCAGAAAGGCCGTTCTCTTCAAGAGGGCGGCCTTTTTTTGTGGCAAACAAGAAATAATCGCTCTCGTCTCATCATTTCTTTGTGAGGCGGGTGGTAATTTCCGATAGTTCTACGGGGAAAATCGGAAAAATGGCGCGAAATCCCTCTTTTTCCATCGGAAACTTAGGTTTTTGCGTTTTTCTGTCTCGCTTTTAATTCAAAAACAATTAGGATTAACCATCTATGGGAATGTCAGTCAGATATAACATCTCTATTAACGCGGAGCTTGTTGACAAGCTTCATGAAATCTCCAAGGAATTGCGGATGCCTGTTTCCAAGTTCGTTCGTATTTCCGTGATTGAGAAATTACGCTCTTTGGGTAAGTCGGTCAGCGACGAAAACACCTACTGGGGCGCTCGCACGGATCTCCCGAACCGCATCAAGGAAGCCGACAAGCGCAAAAAGCGCGAGGAGAATTCGGCGAAGAAGAAAAAAGCTGCCGCGAAGTAGTAGTATTTTTTTCTAAAAAGCTTCGGAAAATGGCGAAAGCGTGCTAAGCTCTAAGCCATGATTCCGTGTCCTTTTCAGAAAGTCTTCCCGTCCGAGCTTGTTCGCGATGATGCCTATTTTATGGCGCACGCGTTCAATGAAGCGGTTGAAGCTTGGAAAGAGGACGAAGTTCCCGTCGGAGCGGTCATCGTCTCCGACGGGATTATTATTGCCTCAGCCCACAACCGGACGGTGGCGTCCACCGATCCGACGGCTCATGCCGAGATGCTTGCGATTACGCAGGCGGCCAAGACCCTCGGGGACTGGAGGCTTAACGCGTGTACGCTTTATGTGACGAAAGAGCCGTGTCCGATGTGTTCGGGGGCGATGCTTATTGCGCGCATGGGACGCGTTGTTTATGCTTGGGGAGACCCAAAAATGGGATGCATGGGCGGTGCGACGGCGTTGCAGGATTTGCCCCGTACGAATCATCGCCCGCAGGTGGATTCCGGTGTGATGGAAGATGCCTGCCGCGAAATCGTTCAGGCGTATTTTCGTTGCAAGCGCGAGCGTAGCGAATAAGCTCCGAGGAAGGATCAGATACCCATGAACTCTCTCGAAAATTTGCCGCCCCTTCTTGCGAAAGCGCGTTCCGTACGCGTGCTTTTTGATGCTGCAGAGCACAACCGGCTTCCGCACGGCATCCTTTTTTACGGTGGCTCCGCGAGGGCTTTGGAGCAGGTTTGCACTTGCCTGGCGTCCAAGCTGCTGGGTGTTCCCGCCGAAAAGTCTCTCGACTTTCACACGCTGCGCCCGGCAAACAAGTCGCGGACCATCGGGATCGAAAACGTTCTTGCTCTGGTTAAGGAGATTCAGCAGTCTCCGGCTTTCGGCGACCGCAAAGTGGCTTGTATTTACGATGCGGATCGCCTCGGACGCGATTCGGCAAATGCTTTTCTCAAGACGCTCGAAGAGCCGCCGGCGGGAACGTTTATTTTCCTGATGACGACGTCGATTAACAAAATTCTGCCGACGATTCATTCCCGTTGCCTCCATTTCCGCATTCCCGGCGAGGACCGTATCGAGCACGAAGAATGGCGGCTTTGGCTCAAGGATTTTGAAAGCTGGATTGAGGACTTAATCGACGGAAGCGGAGCCGGAGATATCGGAAAGTCCGTATTCTCTGTTTACGCGCTTACCGTGCGGTTTCAGGGGCTTGTTAAAGAAATCTCGGATCAGGAGTGGGAGCGTATCGAAAGCACGCTTCCTTCCGGCGTAAATGCCGACCAGAAGGACGCCATGCAGGCGGGGGCTTCCCGCGGTGTGCGTCATCGCCTGCTTGCGGAGATGCAGGAGGCCCTTTTACACCTTTCTTTGCGCGCAAATGCGGGTACGCCGCTCGTGAGCGAAACGGCGAAATCCTGTGCCTTGCTGGAACACCTCAATCGTTTGCTCGAGCTCAACATGCAGGATGGTGCCGTTGTCGAGGCGTTTTTGCTGAATTGCCTGCGTATTTGGACGAAGAAAAAGCGTTAGGCTTTTCGCATTTGCCTGAGACCGTCAGGAGCCTTCCGGCGTATCCCGTCTCGGGGACCGGTTAAGCCGGGGATGTCCCGGCCTGCTCAGGAGCAATAAATATCTCGCGGGAGCGCTTGTGTTTTCCTAAGATGGCGGCATTTTATGAATAATCCTTTCCAGACGCTTCGCGAATTCAACTGCCCGGCTGCGGGCAAAAAAGGTTTTTATTACAGTATTCCGGCGCTCGAACAGGCTGGTATCGGACAAGTCTCCAAAATGCCGGTTTGTCTCCGCGTCGTCCTCGAAAGTGTGTTGCGCAATTGCGACGGTACGCTGATTACGGAAAACGACGTGCGTGCGCTCGCCAATTGGAACGCGGAAACGCCCGCCGACACCGAAATTCCGTTTACGGTTGCCCGCGTGTTACTTCAGGACCTGACGGGCGTGGCTTTGCTCGTGGACCTCGCCGCGATGCGCGATGCCGTTGCCAAACTCGGCCGCGATCCTGCGCTCATCGAACCGCTCGTACCGATGGATATGGTTGTGGACCACTCGGTGCAAATCGACTATGCGGGGACGTCGGATGCCTTCCGCAAAAATATCGAAAAGGATTTTTCCCGCAACACCGAGCGCTACGAGCTGCTCAAGTGGGGACAGGGCGCATTTAAGACTTTCTCCGTCGTTCCGCCCGCCGTCGGCATTTGCCACCAAGTGAACTTGGAATACCTTGCCCGCGTTGTTTTCGAAAAAGAAACCTCGGCCGGAACGATTTTCTATCCGGATTCCGTTGTCGGAACGGACTCGCACACGACCATGGTCAACGGCATCGGCGTCGTCGGTTGGGGCGTCGGCGGGATTGAGGCGGAAGCCGGCATGCTTGGCCAGCCGGTATGCTTCCAAACGCCGGAAGTTATCGGCGTCCACCTCACGGGAACGCTTCCGGAAGGTGTTTTGGCGACGGACCTCGCGCTCCGTGTGACGGAAATTTTGCGTGCGGCGAAGGTCGTCGGCAAATTCGTCGAATTCTTCGGCGAAGGCGCGGCTACGCTCTCGCTTGCCGACCGCGCAACCGTCGCGAATATGGCTCCGGAATACGGCGCGACGATGGGCTTTTTCCCCGTGGACGAAAAAACGCTCGATTACCAGCGTCTCACCGGCCGCGACGAGAAAAAAGTCGCCGTCGTCCGCGATTACCTGCAGGCGCAAGGCCTCTTCGGGATGCCGAAGGCGGGTGAAATCAACTATACGAAGGTCATCGAACTGGATCTTTCGACGATTACGCATTCCGTCGCGGGCCCGAAGCGCCCGCAGGATCGTATCGAGCTCGGCAATGTGAAAGAGGCGTTCAACCGCTTCCGCGAAGAAAGCAAGGGAGATGCTACGGCGTCCGGCTCTCTGCGTGACGGTTCGGTTGTTATCGCAGCGATTACGAGTTGCACGAATACGTCGAACCCGAGCGTACTGATTGCCGCCGGCTTGCTTGCCAAGCGCGCCGTTGAAAAGGGTTTGAGCGTTCCCGCGTACGTGAAGACTTCGCTTGCTCCGGGTTCCCGCGTTGTCACGGATTATTTGAATGCCACGGGGCTTACACCGTATTTGGACAAGCTCGGCTTCAACCTCGTCGGTTACGGCTGTGCGACCTGCATCGGTAATTCCGGTCCGCTTGCTCCCGAAATCGAAGGCGCAATCCGCGACGGGAAGCTTATCACTGCAAGCGTGCTTTCCGGCAACCGCAATTTTGAAGCCCGCATTCACCCGCTTATCAAGTCGAACTTCCTCATGTCTCCGCCTCTCGTTGTCGCTTTTGCGCTCGCAGGGCGCGTCGACATTGACTTGGAGAACGAGCCGATCGGTACGGGTACGGGCGGACAGCCCGTCTATCTCAAGGATATTTGGCCGAAGCAGGAGGAAATCGACGCACTCATCGCTGCCGGCGTGAAGCCTGAAATGTTTGAAAGACGTTACGCGTCCTTCGATGACGCAACGGCAGAATGGAAGACCGTTCCCGCGACGACGGGAGCGCTTTTCGGCTGGCGCGACGACTCGACCTATGTCCAGCTCCCGCCGTATTTCGAGGGGTTCGGCATGGCGCTCCCGTCGCCCGCCAAGCTTGAAGGCATGCGCCCGCTTGCCATTCTCGGCGATTCCGTAACGACCGACCATATTTCGCCCGCCGGCGCCTTTGCTCCGGAAACACCCGCCGGAAAATATCTGACCGAGCGCGGCATTCCGCGTGAAAAATTCAACACCTACGGTTCCCGTCGCGGGAACGACCGCATCATGGTACGCGGCACCTTTGCCAATGTCCGTATCAAAAACAAGATGGCGGACGGCAAAGAAGGCGGTTTTACGAAGCTGCAACCTGCGGGTACGTTGACGACGATCTTCGAAGCCAGCGAAGCCTACAAAAAGGCGGGGACGCCGCTTATTGTGTTTGCCGGCGTTGATTACGGCATGGGCTCGTCCCGCGACTGGGCGGCGAAGGGCGCAGCGCTTCTCGGCGTGCGCGCGGTTGTCGCGCAGAGTTTCGAACGCATTCACCGATCGAACCTCATCGGGATGGGTGTGCTTCCGCTCGAATTCACAAACGGCGAAAGCGCGGAATCGCTCGGCCTCGACGGCACGGAGACCTTCGACATCGAAGGCTTGGAAAATCCCGTGAAGCCGAAGCAAACGGTGACGCTAGTTATCCGTCGCGCCAATGGCGAAGTCGCGAAGACGACGCTTCTCTGCCGCATCGATACGCTTGCGGAATCGCACTACCTCGCCAACGGCGGTATCCTCCAATACGTGCTCCGAAAAATCTTGGGCTAAGCCCAAACTTTCCCGAAAAACTCTCCCCAAACAGAGGGGAGAGTTTTTTTGGGGCATTAAGGGAATTGGCGCTTCTTCGGTATAAAATGTGTTTTTTTGAAACACATTCTTTGCATTTATTGAAAATTTTTGCGTCAAGGATCGAACATTTTCAATAAATGCTTGTTTGTTTCTTTGTTTTGGGTGTATTTTATTGAAAATTTCTGAGCCGAGGTGCAAAAATTTTCAATAGACATTATTCCCAATGGAAATTAAGCGTGATTATTACCTGAATAAACTAACTGCTAAGCGGCACAACGGATTGATTAAAGTGATTACCGGAATGCGCCGTTGCGGGAAATCTTATCTGCTTTTTTCACTTTTTAAGGGCTACCTTCTCGCATCAGGGATCTCTCCGGATCACATTCTTGAGATTCCTTTCGATTCTTACGAAAATAAAAAATATCGGGATCCGGATGTCTTTTATGCGTTCGTAAAGGGCGCACTCAAAGATGATCAAATGTATTATGTACTGCTTGACGAGGTTCAGCTTCTTGGAGAGTTTGAAGCGGTTCTCAACGGACTGATGCGTATCAGCAATGTAGATGTTTATGTTACCGGAAGTAATGCAAGATTTTTGTCCAAAGACATTGTTACCGAATTTCGGGGGCGCGGGGATGTTTTGCATATGAATCCGCTTTCCTTTGCAGAATTTATATCTGTTTACAATGGGACGAAGTACGACGCGTGGAATGAATATGTCCTCTATGGAGGTCTTCCTCCTGTGGCGATGCTGAAAACGCCCGAGCAAAAGATAGAGTACCTGAAAAATCTCTTTGTTGAAACCTATGTGAACGACATCGTCAGCCGCCACAAAATCCGCAACAAGGAGGAGTTTGAAGAGTTGATTGATATTCTTTCCTCCGGAATCGGTTCTCTAACGAATCCCAAGAAGTTGTCTGATACTTTTAAAACCAAGAAAAATAAAAAAATCAGTGTTAATACGATCAAAAGCTATCTTGATTACCTCTGTGATGCCTTCATTATAAATCAAGCTGTACGCTATGATATCAAAGGGAAACACTATATTGATACCCCGAAAAAGTATTATTTTACTGACATCGGACTTCGTAATGCGCGAATCAATTTTCGGCAATTAGAAGAAAATCACACGATGGAAAACATCGTCTTCAACGAATTGTTTGCTCGCGGATTTAATGTGGATGTCGGCGTTGTCGTATCAAGTGCCCGAGATAAAAACGGCGAAAAAATCCGTAAACAGTTGGAAGTTGATTTTGTCTGCAACAAAGGTTCGAGACGCTACTATGTACAGTCGGCATTTTCTTTTGCCGATGATGAAAAACTGCGGCAGGAAGCTAATTCCCTACGCCATATCAACGACTCGTTCAAAAAAATAATTGTCGTAAAAGATACGCCTGCTCCGTGGTATACAGAGGACGGAATTCTTGTTACCGGAATCTGCGATTTCCTCCTCAACCCTAACAGCTTGGATTCTGACGGGTAGCTCGTACGTGGTTTGTTATTTTTCGGAATGTAGCGAAAGAAAATCCTTATTTTCGGGGAGCTTTTGATATTTTTCTTACTGTGCTTTGGGGAGCACTTTTTGAGGATTTTTATTTTGGTCGACGTTGTTTCCGTGAGTTCGCTTTTGCGTTCCTGTGCGGAATTTGTTGTTATATTGGCTAACGAATCCCCACTTAATTTTCTTAACGCAAAACGGAGACTTATCCTACCCGAACATAATACGTCTGAAGGTGGCACAATATGGCAAAGGCAGCAAAGAAAAAGACTGACGATAAAATCAATTTAGATACGATTCTGTTCAAATGCCGGGACATCCTGCGCAAAGCACGCAATTCCGGTTCGTTTTTTGAAAAGCGTGACATGATGCTGACGCTCGTGTTCTTACGCTTTATCGGAGAAAAATTTGAAGACGGGATCAAGAAGTTGCGCGAAGACCTAATCGCTCAAGGGCTTGATCCGGACGATGAAGAAATCTTCGCAGCATTCTTCGATGATGCCACCTTTACGGACGGCACCTATAATCTGCCCGTAGAGGCACGTTGGTCTACCATTATCAACACGCCTGCGCCCAAACTGAACGTCGCCCTCGATACCGCACTGCACAGTATTGCGACCGGCAGTGCCCAGCTGAAAGGGTGCTTCGTGGAAGGCACGTTCACCACGCGAAATCTTGCCGCCAACGACATCAAGCAAGTCGTCGATGAAGTTAACAAAATCAGCCACAAGGCGTTCGGTGAAGAAAAAGACCTCATCGGACGGGTTTACGAATACTTCCTCAAAGAATTTGCCGTCAACGCGACCAAAGAGGAGGGCGAATACTACACGCCGCACGACGTTGTCCAGCTCATCGCCTCCATGATTGAGCCTTTTGACGGCACGCTCTACGACCCTTGTTGCGGCTCCGGAGGGATGTTTGTTCAAAGCACCGACCTCATCAGGGAAAAGCGCGGGGATATCAGCCGCATCAATGTTTACGGACAGGAAAAAGAGGCGGCGACTTATCGCCTCGCCAAAATGAATCTTGCACTGCGCGGAATCAGCCACAACCTTGGAGGCGAAAGCGATTCCACTTTCACGCACGACCTGCACAAAGGACTCTACTTCAACTACATCATGGCAAACCCGCCTTTCAATCTTAAAGGCTGGTACGATGAAAACCTGAAAAACGACTCCCGCTGGGCAAATTACGCCACGCCGCCGGAAAGCAATGCCAACTACGCTTGGATTTTGCACATGCTTTCCCACCTGAAACCGCTGGACGGCGTTGCCGGATTCCTGCTCGCTAACGGCGCACTCGGAGACAGCGATACCGTGGAAATCCGCAAAAAGCTGATTCAAAACGACAAAGTCGAAGCCATCATTATCCTCCCGCGGGAACTCTTTATCACGACGGACATCAGCGTTACCCTTTGGATTTTGAACCAAAACAAAAAAGGCGGGAAATACCACGGGCGCAATCTGCGCAATCGCGAGGGCGAAATCCTTTTCATGGACCTGCGCACGTGGACGGACAACCCCGTCAAAAACGAAGGGAAGAAAAAAGTTCTGTTAGACGCCGCCCAAATCCGACGAGCCGCCGATATCTACCATACTTGGCAAAGTGAGGGAACGGACGGGAACGCGTATGCCGTTCCCGAGCTCTACCGCAGCGTCGGCATCAGGGAAATCGAAGCGCAAGGTTGGAGCCTCGTTCCCAGCAAATACATCGAGTTCATCGACCACGACCTGGAAATCGATTTCCCCGCCGAAATGGCACGCATCCGAAAAGAAATGAAAGCTTTGCTGGAGTGCGAAACCGAAAGCCAAAAAATGCTGAAAGCCGCTTTCGCCGGAATCGGCTACAAGCTGTAATTGAAGGGCATGATGATGAAGACATTTACGGAAACGGAGCATACGGAGCTCAAACGGCAATACAGCGATTCCGTCGCAAAGGAAATTGTCGCATTTTTAAACACGGACGGCGGAACTATTTATGTCGGAGTTGACGACGGCGGCTGTGTTTGCGGTGTGAGTGATTTTGATCAGACTATGCGGAAACTTGCCGATATCATCGAAAGTCAAATACTTCCGACAGTGCCGGAATATGTTTCGTTGGGTTCAGAGTATGTTGACGGAAAACACGTTGTAAAAATTCAAATCAAAAAAGGAGATTCCCTTTATTACATTAAAAAGTACGGGCGGAGTGCGCAGGGCTGTTTTATCCGGGTGGGAACGTCAGTACGGTCGATGACGGAACGGCAAATTGATTTGGCACAACAAAAATACTGGAGTTCCCGCATAAAAATAACAGAAATCGAAGGTAGCGTAAAAAATCCTACCTTTAAATACTTGCGCCTTTTACTGTCAGAACAAGGCTACAATATAAGCGACGATACGTTTGAGGAAAATATGCACCTGCGCACGACGGAGGGGAAGTATAACAGGCAGGCAGAACTCTTGGCGGACAAAAACGAGATTTCCGTGAAAGTGGTGCGGTTCGCCGGGAAAGACAAAAGCGCAGGCGTGGTTAACCGCAATGAATACGGAAACAAATGTCTGATTGTCGCGATGAACCAGGCATTTGACTATTGCGCGGACGTGATTAACGAAACGAGAGTTTCGATACAAGGTGCAAAACGCAAGGAAACCAGCCTGTTTGACAAAGAGGTTTTTCGCGAAGTTTGGTTCAATGCCTGCCTGCACAATAATTGGATGGACGGAACCCCGCCGGCAATATACGTCTTTACCGACCATATTGAAATTATTTCCACGGGCGGCATTCCGCAGAATTTGTCAAAAGAGGACTTCTTTCGGGGAATTTCAAAGCCCGTAAATGAAGAACTCGCTCGCCTGTTTATCCGGCTGAATTTAATGGAGCAGACCGGGCACGGTGTGCCTTTGGTCGTTAGCCGATACGGAGAAAAAGTATTTGAGTTTCTCGATTTCTTTTTGCGCGTACGAATCCCGTTTGCGTTTGAATTGAATCCGAATGAGGGAGAAAAAAATGACTCTGAAAATGGTTTCGCCAATTTCCCCGGCAACGTTACGGAACGGCAAAAAAGGATTATTGAGTTCCTTCGTGGTGATAGGATAAATGATAGGATAAATGATAGGATAAATGATAGGGTAAATGATAGGGTAAATGCGGCGCTATTAGCTTCTGTTTTCAGCGTGAGCGAACCGACAATTCGTCGGGACTTGGCGCAACTTTCAAAGGCGGGAATCATTCGCCATGTCGGTAGCAGAAAAGGCGGACGCTGGGAAGTGGTAGAAAAATAAGATCTAGGTGAAAGAAAATCGGATATGGCATTGAGTAGATATAAGCTTGGTCAGCTAATAGAACTTACAACCGAAACGAACAAAAATAATTCGTTCGGAGTGAACGATGTGAAAGGAATGACCATAACAAAGCAAATCATTCCAACAAAAGCCAACGTATCAACTGCTGATTTGGAAAAATTCTTAGTTATCCATCCTACCGAATTTGTTTTTAATCCCCGTACTCATGGAAAGCATATCGGTTTTGGATATAATAGTACCGGAAAAAGCTTCATCATTTCTTGGAACAACATTGGTTTTAGAGTAAAAAAAGAAGTGAAAGAGGTTGTTTCCCCTGAATATTTGTTTTTGCACTTCAACCGCGTGGAATGGGATCGAGAAGCGTGTTTCCGTTCTTGGGGAAGCTCTACAGAAGTTTTCACATGGAATGCATTGTGCGAAATGGAAATCGATCTTCCGCCTCTTTCCACGCAGCAAAAATACGTCGACATCTACAAAGCGATGGTCGCCAATCAGCAGTGCTACGAACGCGGCTTGGAAGATTTGAAACTTGGGATTGATGCCTTTATTGACGAAATTAAACATAAATCAGAAACAACGCCTGTCCGCGAATTACTGAAAGAAGTTGATGTTCGTAATGAAAGCGGTGAAATCACAATTGCGCACGGCATAAATATTGCAAAACAGTTCATGCCGTCTGTCGCAGACACCAACGGAGTCGATTTAACAAAGTATAAACTCGTCGAAAAAAATCAGTTTGCTTTTTCCGGAATGCAGACGGGACGGGATGAATGTATCAGAATTGCTCTGAACAAGGCGGGAACGCCTATCATTATTTCCCCTGCCTACACGGTTTTTGAATGCAAGAACGACATTGTTCTCGAAGAATACATTTTGATGTGGTTTTCCCGAGGAGAAAGCGACCGTCGTGGGTGGTTTATGAGTGATTCGAGTATCCGGTCTAATCTTGATTTGGATCGGTTTTACGAAACTCGGTTGCCGATTCCGAACAAGGACGTCCAAAAATCCATCGTCGATATTTACAACGTTTACACCGAACGAAAACGCATCAACGAACAACTAAAATCACAAATCAAAAACATCTGCCCGATTCTAATCCGTGGCAGTTTGGAAGAGACCTAAAGAGATACTGATTATGAGCGATATTCAAGAAATAATGCACCAATTTGATCATGGTCGCGGAAACCAATGGATGCAATTTGTTAACTCAATAACAGTGGACAATATCCATGGTTGGACAGGGCAAGAAATAAAATTTAGATTCCCGGTAGTTGCCATTGTCGGAGCAAATGGGGTTGGGAAAAGCACTTTTCTCAAGGCTGCGGCATGCGCATATCAAAATGAAGTCGGAAAAACGTTCTATCCTTCTAAAGTATTTATGAGTACACGTTGGGATGAAGGGGCGCTATCAAATGCAACGATTACTTATAATGTTCGTATTGGGACTGAGACCAAAAAATTGAGATGGAAGAAAACGAATGATTGGGGGTTCTCGCCAAAAACATCAAAACCCAAACGCTCTGTGTATTTTTTAGATATATCTCGAACACTTCCGTTGGATGCAACTGCGGGTTATGCCAAGATTGCAAAGACTGCGACCGAAGAAGCGGGACGAGGTGTTGAGCTTGATAACGAACATCTTCGCGAGTTGTCTTACGTTCTGGGCCAGGAGTATTCACGAGCTCGTTTTACCAAAACAAATGTCAATACTGCTCGAGAAGTAGGGCTTTTAACAAATCGACATGGGGAAATTTCTCAATTTCATCAGGGAGCTGGAGAAGATTCTATGCTCGATGTTTTTAAATTGCTTCAACGTATAAAAAATCAGTCGTTGTTGATAATTGACGAAGTAGAAAATTCACTTCATCCGCAGGCGCAAAGACGGTTCATAAGATACTTAATAAAGTTGGCACGGGTCAAAAAGTTGCAAATAATTTTATCTACTCACAGCCCTTTTGTGTTAGACGAGCTCCCTCCAATTGCCAGAATAATGC
The DNA here is from genome assembly GCA_017546455.1 of Opitutales bacterium. Classification (GTDB taxonomy): domain Bacteria; phylum Verrucomicrobiota; class Verrucomicrobiia; order Opitutales; family UBA953; genus Spyradosoma. Next base: position 16,581 of record JAFYWY010000038.1, on the reverse strand, counting down.
TTGTGAAGCTATCTGATAGGAAAGATATATTATACGAGGTTTCTACAGAATATGCACTGTCAACAATTGATGATGTTGCCCACCCCGAGCTACAAGTCTATCTTGAGGATAAAGAAGCAAATGCGCTGTTTTGGGAAATAATTAAAATACAACGACCAGATTGCTATAGAGACTATTGCAACAAAATTAAAACGACAGCCGTTGGAAGCTATGACATTGTGAATACACTGGATTCTTTAGCTAAGAATAATAAGCTTCCGTTCAAAAGTTTATCTATAGTTGATGGAGACAAAAAAGATGAATGTCCCAACTGTCTAGCATTTCCTGGAAGTTTGGCTCCCGAGAAACAGGTGATGTTAAACTTAAAATCGAAAAATTGGGCTGGGGTAAGTACCCGTTTTGGAATTGGTTCGGGATCGCTGTATTCTGTGCTTGATGAGGCAATTTTAAATCCAGATCACCATTGTTGGACTACGGAAATTGGAAATAAGATTATGAAAAGCAAAGACGAGGTATGGAGTATTTTAATTGAGATTTGGGTTAAAGAATGTCTCAGCCCTGAAGAAGCAAGTGTCTTTGTACAAGCTATTGACGATACTTTGGATGAAATTCGCTGAAAACATTTTTGATGGAGGTGAATTGGTCGAAAAAGTGGTTGTTTCCATTTTGGAAATACCCACATCCTAATGACAGAACGAACAATGCGGCTCTGAGCAAAAAATACCTCTTTAAATTTTTGAAAACACAATGTCTAACACGTTAACCGAGTCATTTAACTTTTTTCTTTATACATCGATTGAAGAGGAAGATGGTCTGCATTTTAACTCGGGAAGGTTAAGCGTGTTGGCAACAGCCGATGAAATCTCGGTAGTTGGGTAATCCGGCGGGAAGTGAGGCGGGGAATGGCGAAACTGAAAGAATACAACGGGCGGTTCTGCGAGTCGGAATTTGAGAATGCGTTTATCTCGTTTTTAGAGGAAACGGGTTGGCATTATCTGCCCGGCGGGAGCGTTGCACGAAAGTTCAAGACGGATGTTTTGTATGAAGACGACTTGGAGCAGTTTTTGAGTCGGGCGAATCCGGATTTGACGTCGGAGGAAATTCGGCAGGTTATGGATTCCGTTCGCCTCGCGGGGGCGGAAAGCGAGTTTGCGACCTTGCACAAACTGTATGTACAGATGGTAAACGGCGTGCAGTTTACGCCGCAGGGCGGTTTGGCGCGGATGGTTGCGCTTATCGATTTTGAGTGTCCGGAAAACAATATCTTTCGCGTCGTCAACCAACTTCCCGTCGAATATGTGAACAACGGGCAGCGGGAACTCCGCCGTCCGGACGTGCTTCTCTATGTCAACGGTTTGCCGCTGTGCGTCATTGAGCTGAAAAATCCGGCGGATGCGCGGGCGACGATTTATGATGCGTGGGAGCAAATCAACGTCCGCTATTGGCGAGATATTCCGCACCTGCTTCACTACTGTCCGCTGGCGTGTATTTCGGATGGTGTGAAAACGCGTCTGGGAACGGTCCGTACGCCTTACGAGCATTTCTATGCTTGGCGGCGTGTGAACGACGGCGACAAGGTTTCGACGCTTCCGTTTGAGGAAACGCAGACCATGATTCGGGGAGTGTATGCGCCCGAGCGCTTTCTCGAAATTTTCCGGGACTATATTTATTTTCAGGACCGCGAATACGATTATGCCGAGCGGGAAATCGTGTGCCGCTATCCGCAATTCTTTGCTTCCCGGCTCCTGAAACAGAGTATCGTCAAATCTGTCGTTTCAAAAAGCGGGAAGGGCGGGACTTACTTCGGGGCCACAGGCTGCGGGAAAACTTATACGATGGCGTTTCTTGCGCGTCAGCTGGCGTTGCGCTGTACGGATGTTCCCGCGATAGGCTCGCCCACCATCGTTATGATTGTGGACCGTGATGAATTGCAAAAGCAGGGAGCCAAGCTCTTTACCAAGAGCAAAGAATTTTTAAATCTGGGCGAAGTCTGTATTGTTCCGAATCGTAAAGTGCTTCGGGAAGAGCTCGGCGCACGGGAGAGCGGCGGTTTTTATATCTGTACCATTCAGAAATTCTGTGATCGGGAAGACGATAAAATCGGTCTGATTAACAGCCGGGCAAATATTATCTGTTTCTCCGACGAAGCCCACCGGACGCAGATTGAAAACGCGAAAAAGATTCAGTTCAGCAAAGATGCGGATGAAAACATGCGAGCCGTTGTTTCCAAGCCGTATGCGAAAGTGCTGAAGGAGGCACTGCCCAATGCGACGTTTGTCGGTTTCACGGGAACGCCGATTGCCGAAACGTATCAGACGTTCGGGGATGAAATTGATCGCTACACGATGGATCAGGCGGTTGCGGACGGACTTACCGTTTCCATCAAGTATCATCCGCGCATTGCTCGAGTCCTGCTGGATCAGGCAAAGATTAGGGAGATTGAAGATTACTACAAAAAGTGTGCGGATGACGGAGCAACGAGGGACGACATCGAAGCAAGCAAACGGGCTATGAGCTCCATGGAGGTCATTCTCGGAGAGCCTTCCCGCTTGGAGCGCCTTGCCGTCGATATTCACGACCATTACATTTCCGCATGCGAAAATGATCCCGGCAGGGTGCAAAAAGCCATGATCGTTTGTTCCAGCAGGCCGATTGCATACACGCTTCTGAAGAAATTTCAGGAAAAGTATCCGGAATGGTTCGCGGAAAAGAAAGTTCCGGACGGGACCGTCGTTTCGGACGAGGAATTGCGAGAATTGAAGCCGATGCCCTTTATGGCGATGGTTTCAAGCGTCGGCAGTAACGATCCCGCAGAGATGTACAACTACCTTGGCGGAGTGAAAAACGGAGAGCGCTCGGACGCACTTGATGCCGCGTTTAAGCAGGAAAAATCCAACTTCCGCATCGTTATTGTCGTAGATATGTGGATTACTGGATTCGACGTTCCCGCATTAACTTACCTGTACAACGATAAACCGCTGAAAAAGCATCTGCTGATTCAAACCATCAGTCGAGTTAACAGAAAGTTCCCGAACAAAGATTACGGGCTTATCGTTGACTACATCGGCATTCGGGACAATATGCGGGAGGCAATGAAGCTTTACGGAGGCGATACCTCGGTTGCGCCTTCCTCGGACGACGTGGAGCAGGCAACGGAGGCTTTCAGAGTTGAGTTGGAAGTTCTTAAAAATCTTTTTAACGGGTATAATCTGAGTCCGTTTCTCAATCCCAATGGGGATCCGGCGGAGCGGTATCGGCTTTTGGCAAGAGCGGCGGAATTCGTATTCATTTCCTTTCAATCTTTAAATTCGGAGACGAATGGCGGAAAAAAGGTGTCCAAGGTCTCCTTCAAAACCTATTTCCTAAAGACCGTAAAGAGGATGCGCGCCGCCTACGATATTTGCCAACCGTCCGGAGGCCTCGGCGAAGAAGAAGCTGCTCTGGCTCAATGCTTTATGGCTATTGCCGGATTTGTTCGTAAGATGAGCGGAACGGATACGGATATTGATGCCGATACGATGAATCGGCGTGTCGCCAAAATGGTGGAAGAGGCGCTGAAGTACAACGAGGTCGAAAGCATTCTCGAGGACGGAGAGCAGGAAGATTTGTTCAGCCCCGAGTTTTTTGAAAAGCTGTCGGATGTAAAAATGCCGGCGACGAAACTTGAATTATTGGTGAAAATGCTTCGTAAGCAGATTCGGGAATACGGGAAGACCAATCAAACGGCGGCGAAGAAATTCCGGGAAATGCTTGAAGAAACCATCAGGCAATATCACGAAAGGCGAAAGCATCTTTCCGTAGAGGAAGCAGGGGAGACACAGGAGCAGACCGCAGACGAGATTATCCGGAATGCGACGGAGCAGGCTCTTCAAATTTTAAAGGATATGAATGCCGACCGCGAAAGTTTTAGAAAAATCGGCCTCACATTTGAGGAAAAAGCATTTTATGACATTTTGATGGACTTACGTGATCGACACAACTTCGTGTACGGGGAGGATACGGTTGTCGGCGGAGTTTCAATTAACGAAAAGTGCAAATCGCTAGCCAAGAAGGTCAAAGAAATTATCGATACAAAATCGTCCTTTTCGGACTGGCTTAATAATCAGATAGTCCGGGATCAGCTAAAGTTCGATATCAAAGTATGTTTGATCAAAAACGGCTATCCGCCGCAGTATAGCCCCGAAGTCTTCCGAAAGGTGATGTCTCAGGTCGAAAATTTTGAGGAGAATAGAGAAGGAATACTCGAAGAAAAGAGTATCGTGAGCTATTCGAACGAAGAAACTTTGCTCATGGTCGCGGAAGATGCCGCGCCTTACGGCAGGTAGCATCGGAGGTTGTTCCTTATGAGAAATTTGACCCCGGATAATGCGTTTGTATCGGAGAGCGAGCGTTCCGTTTTTGCATATTTGGAACGCTCGTTGAGCGATGAGTGGAGCGGAGCACACAATGTCAAACTGTTGCGCCGGTCGTCTTCGTCGCCAGATCGGGTGTGTTGTGAGATAGATTTGGTGCTGATTCATCCGGCATACGGGATTTTTCTCGGCGAAATCAAAGGCGGGACACATGTTTCTCCGTCGCATTCCCTTCGGCAGGCGGAGTGTTGCGTTCCTGCGCTGGAGCGTGTTTTGGGCGCGTGCTGTGCGGAATGGCGATTTCCGCCAGGAACGGTGCAGGCATTTGTCTGTTTCCCGGACAAAACTCGGATGGAATATCTCGGGAAAGGTTTTCCTCTGCGAACCCTGTATGCCGATGATATGGCACAGGGGGCCGAAAGTTTTTTCCTGAAAATGCTCCTTGGCGAACGGACGCATCACGATTATTCTGCGCAATGTGAATTGTTGAAGAGCAGTGCGAGCGGGTTACTTGTCCCGACGAATGTTTTCCGCCGGACTTGGCGGGAACGCTTTGAGCGATTTTTTCTGCGGATTGCGTGGTGTTTCCGTGACAAAAATGCCAAACCGAAGCTGTCGGAACAGACGATACCTCCCGCGGTACAAAAGAAAAAGAAACGAAAAAAGAACGTCGCGTCGGCTCCGATTTTGGCATTGTTGAACCGTCCGGAAACTCCGCAAAGCATCGCCCTCTTACGGGAGATGTTGGCGGCAGGCGAAGACCCGAATAATTGCGGGAACGAAACGGCTTCTCCTCTATTCAAGGCGATAAAAGGCGGAAAGCACAAGTCTGCCGAAATCCTCTTTCGTGCGGGTGCTCGCGTGATGCCGTATTCGAAAAAGCGCCTTACCAAGGCCTTTGCGCTTTTTGATGACTCCTTGCTTGCCGAGATGATTGCGGCGGATACGTTCGGCGAGCCGATGGAGGTTTTGCCGACGCTTTTTATGCTCGCTAACGGACAAAACTTTGTAAAAACCTACGAGGCGATGCTCCGGAAGTATCCGCGGGAAGTTTTGCTGGATCTGCCGATTGATATCGCACCTCAAAAGAAACTTTCACTTGTCCATATGGCAGCGTATTTAGGGAAGGTCGAAATCCTGCAAATTCTTGCGGAAAACGCGTTTCTGCTCAACGAACCTGACGCGTGCGGACACACCCCGCTTCAAATCGCAGAAAAATATAATCGCGAAGAGTGTATTCTCTTTCTTCGTTCCCGCGCTCGGAGTCTACAATCACCTGACGGATGAAAACCGCTTCAAGGCACGGACGCTTTTGAAAAACTTTTGCCGATGTTGCGCAAGTTGTGTGTAGCTTTGACGAGGAGCTTCCGGCAATGGCTGCTGAGGATCCGGCGCCTTACGGGAGGCGCATGCCCAAGAAATCTTAAAAACAAAAAGGAGTTTCCGTGATTTTTTCGCGGAAACGCTTTTTTATTTTGAAAAAACAAACAATAAACAATTTCCTTGGTTCTTAACGCTTTTATTAAAACCCTTTTTATCATGAAAAACTTAATCTCCTCGTTGGCTCTCGGCTTTGTTCTCACGGGAACGCTCGTTGCCGCAGACACTACTACTCAGAATGCTGCCGTTGCGGCTGCACAAATCCAAAAAGCGGCTCAGAAGACTTCCACGCCCGCCGGCTGGACGGACGACATGGAAGCTGCCAAGAAGCAGGCTGCTGCGGAAGGTAAGCTGATTCTCGCCGACTTCTCCGGTTCGGACTGGTGCAGCTGGTGCGTCACCCTTGACAAGGAAGTATTCTCCCAGAAGGAATTCCTCGACGCGGCCAAAGAAAAATTCGTCCTCGTCTTCGTGGATTCGCCGCGTGATGCAACGCGCCTTTCCGAATTGGCGAAAAAGCAAAACGGCGCTCTCATCAGAAAGTACAAGATTCGCGGCTTCCCGACGGTCATGGTTATGGATGCTTCCGGCGAACCGATCGCCGAAACCGGCTATCAGCGCGGCGGGCCGGCCAATTACCTGAAACACCTCGACGAGCTCGTCGAATCCCAGCGTGTGCTCGCTGAATTGAAGAGTGCAATTCGCGACTTGGAAGTCGGCTCGGAAGCCCGCGTGAAGAAGATTCACGCCGTTGTGAAGAATTTCTCGTACGACGAGCAGGCTAAGCAACGCAAGTTCGTCGAAGAAGTCCTGGCGTTTGACGCCGACGGCACTGCGGGCATGCGCGATTCCTATCCGCTGTTCACGATCTTTATGCCGCTTTCGGAAAAGGTCCGTGCAGTATCGGCACGCATTTATGAAGACGGCCGTGCGATTTACGAAAAGACCACGCCGGAACAGCGCAAAGATCCGGGTCTCGGCCGCAAAATCTTCATCGAAGCTGCTAAGAACCACGTTGACGCCTTGCGCAATTGCATCGAAGAAATCGATACGGCGCGCAAGAACGCTCCGCAGGGCGAAATTCAGGACTGGCTGCGCTCGCTGAAGCGCGAAGTGACGGCTCAGTACAATGCTGTGGCTCCGAAGCCGAAGGAAGTCCCGCCGCAGTCGGAAAACGAAAGCGATCCGCCGAAGGCGCTTTTCGGAAAATAATTGTTAACACGATAAAACGTTCCCGTGAGTTTTCGCGGGAACGTTTTCTTTTGCGATTAAGGGAAAAAGGACGGAAGATAAGGCCATGGGTAAACAACGCGGACGATTCATTTCTTTTGAAGGCGGCGAAGGAGCCGGTAAAACAACGCAGATTGTGCGCTTGGCGGAGTTTCTGCGCGCACGCGGGAAAGAGGTCTTGCTCACGCGTGAACCCGGCGGAACCGCCCTTGGCGAAGATGTTCGTAAAATCCTTAAATTTGCGGATTACGGCGATACGCTTACGCTGGAAACCGAGGCGCTGTTGTTCTCCGCAGCGCGCGCGCAGCTGGTTCGCGAAGTCATTATCCCCGCATTGGAACGCGGCGTTTACGTGATTTCGGACCGCTTTACGGATTCTTCCGTCGCGTATCAGGGCGCCGGCCGCGGCTTGGGCGAAGAGGCCGTCTCCGCGGTCAATCGCTTTGCAACCGGAGGCCTTGAGCCGGACCTGACGATTCTCCTCGACCTCGATCCGAAGCTCGGCTTTGCTCGTGTCCGCGGGCGTGCCGGCGAAAACGGCGACAAGCAGGATCGCATGGAGACAATGGAGCTCGCGTTTTACGAGCGCGTTCGTGCGTCCTATTTGGCACTCGCCGAAGCTTGCCCGCAACGCTTTTTCGTTGTCGATGCGGATGCAACTCCGGATGTTATTTTTGAAAAAATACAGCATGAATGCGAAAGACGATCGGTCTGACGCGGGCATGATTCGCCTGCGCGGTGTGCGGGAACACAACCTGAAGAATATCGATCTCGATATTCCGTTAAACGAGTTTGTCGTCGTTACCGGCCTTTCCGGTTCCGGGAAATCCACGCTCGCTTTTGATGTCGTTTTTGCCGAGGGGCAGCGGCGTTTTATGGAATGCATGAGTGCCTACGCACGTCAATTCGTGGAGCAGTTGCCGCGTCCGGATGCCGATGTTGTCGAAGGCCTGCCGCCGACCGTTGCCATCGAGCAGCGCGTTACGCGCGGAAGCGCCAAATCGACGGTTGCTACCGTTACGGAGGTTGCCCAGTACCTGCGTTTGCTTTTCGCGAAAATCGGAATTATGCATAATCCGCGTACGGGGACGGAGCTGGTCGCGGGATCGTTGGATACGGTGGCCCGGCGCGTGAAGGATTTGATGGGGAGGCACGCTTCGGCAAAGGCACTTTGGCTGGCTGCTCCTGTCGTCCGCAACCGTAAAGGGCATCACGGGCCCTTGGCGACTTGGGCTGTCGAACACGGATTTGAGCGGATGCGTGCCGACGGCGTTCTGGTTGAGCTTAAGGATTTTAAGCCGCTGGATCGTTACAAGGAGCACGACATCGAGCTTGTGCTTTGCGACTTGAAGCAGGAGACGGATTTCTCGGGCGCCTTGCGCAAGGCGCTGGAGCTCGGTAAAAAGTCCTGCGTCGTTTTGGACGCCCGCGGCAATGCGCTCGAGTGGTTTTCGCGTGAGCGCATTGATCCGCAGACGGGCGAAGCGTTTCCGGAGCTGGATCCGAAAGATTTTTCGTGGAATTCGCCGCGCGGATGGTGCCCGTCCTGTCACGGCCACGGGCACGTTGTGGAGACGTGGGGAGCCCGGGAAGGGGCGCTAAACGACGACGCCCTTGCGGATGTCGTTTCTTCCCGCCTTTGCCCGGAATGCCGCGGAGCACGCCTGAATCCGCTTTCGCGCGCGGTTACCGTCAAATCGCTTTCCGGAAAGAAAAAAGCGGCGGAATATTCGCTGCCGGAGCTGCTTGCGATGTCGCCGCGGGACTTGATGGAAGCGCTTGAAAATTTGGACTTGGATGCCCGCGGCAAGGCGATTGTCGCCCGCGTGTTGCCTGAAATCCGTTCGCGTTTGAAGTTCCTCGACGATGTCGGCTTGAGCTACCTCTCGCTTGATCGTGCGAGTAACACGCTTTCCGGCGGAGAGGCGCAGCGTATTCGTTTGGCCGCACAACTCGGATCGAATCTCTCCGGCGTACTTTACGTTTTGGATGAACCGAGCATCGGCCTGCATCCGAGCGATAACGCGGATTTGATTCGTTCGTTGAAGCATTTGCGGGACCGCGGAAACGGCTTGCTCGTTGTGGAGCACGACGAAGAGACGATGCGCGCAGCAGACCGCGTTATCGATTTGGGGCCCGGAGCCGGGACGCAGGGCGGAAAGATTCTTTTTGACGGCGCTCCGAATGATTTGGATGCCGCTTTGCGCGAAGTGTCCGATTCGCAGACACTGAAATTCCTGCGGGAAGGCATTGTGCATCCGATGCGCGGAAAGCGGCGTGACGCGAAGCGCGCGGCCAAAATCGAAGTCCGGAAAGCCTCTTTGCGGAATTTAAAGAACGAGGATTTTGTTTTCCCCGTCGGCTGCCTGAGTGTCGTTTGCGGTGTTTCCGGCGCCGGGAAATCGACCTTGGTCAGCGACCTGTTGGCGCCGGCGTTGAGCTTTGCCGTATCTAAGAAGCTGAAAACGCTTTCCGGCGAGCAGGCTTTGCGGGAGCGCGTTATCGAAGACGAGGGCGAAACCGTCGCGTTTGAGACACTTTCCGGTGCCGAACATTTTCGAAAAGTCGTCGTGGTTTCCCAAGAGCCGATCGGAAAGACGTCGCGCTCGACGCCCGCAACCTATATCGGTGCTTTCGACATCATTCGTAACGTTTTTGCGAGCCTGCCCGAATCGCGGATGCGCGGGCATTCCGCCGGATTTTTCTCCTTCAATACGAAGGGCGGGCGCTGCGAAACTTGTGCCGGAGCAGGTAGTATTAAGCTCGAAATGAATTTTATGCCCGACACGACGGTCGTCTGTGAAGACTGTTCGGGCACGCGTTATTCGTCCGCCGTCGAAGATATACGCTGGAACGGGAAGAATATCGCCGAAGTCTTGGGAATGACCTTTGCCGAGGCCGCCGAATTTTTCTCTTTCCACAAAAAATTGCAGGAAATCTGTACGCTGATGACGGAGTGCGGCTTGGGCTATCTGACGCTCGGACAGAGTTCGCCGACGCTCTCCGGCGGGGAGTCTCAGCGCCTCAAACTCGTCAGCGAGCTCGTCACCGCACTCCCATCCTGGAAAGAACGCATGGGCAAGGGCGGGGCCGACGCCGTGAAGAAAAACTGCTATATCCTGGAAGAGCCGACCATCGGGCTCCATCAGGCCGACTGCGTGAAATTGCTCAATCTGATGCACCGCTTGGCGGACGAAGGTCATACCGTCATCGTTGTTGAACACCATTTGGATGTTATCGCGGAGGCGGATTGGCTCATCGAAATCGGCCCCGTCGGCGGGAATGCCGGCGGCCGCCTACTTTACCAGGGGGCGCCGAGCGGTCTTCTCAAACTCAAGCGTTCCCCGACCGCTCCCTACTTGCAGGGGCTACTGTAAAACAAAAAACGTTCCCGTGAAAGATTTCGCGGGAACGTTTTCTTAGTTTCGGCCTTAAGGGCTAAGCTTTTTTAACCAAGACGGCGATGTTCTCGATGTGGCGGGTTTGCGGGAAGAGGTCAAAGGGTTGGACTTCTTCGAGCGTGTATTTTCCGCTTGCGAGAATCATCTGCAGGTCGCGGGCTTGGGTGTCCGGTCCGCAGGAAACGTAGACGACGCGACGCGGAGCGAAGGCGAGGAGCTGGGCGATAAAGGCTTCGTCGCATCCCTTGCGCGGCGGGTCGATAATCAGCGCGGTTTCGTCCGGGGAGAAGGGAACTTTGGCGAAGATGATTTCGGAGGATCCGGCCGTGAATTCGCAGTTGTTCAGGCCGTTGGATTTTGCATTTTCGTGGGCTTTGATGACGGCGTCTTCGCTGACTTCCACGCCGAGAACCTTTTCAAAATACTTTGCTGCGGAGAGCGCGAAGAGTCCGCTGCCGCAATAGGTGTCGACAAGATATTTACATTCTCCGTTGCCTCGGGCGGCGCGGACGCCGAAATCGACAAATTCCGGAAGAATGAAAGGATTGTTTTGGAAGAAATCGCCGGCAACGAATTTCAGCGTCAGGTCGCCGACGCGTTCGGAGACGGGGGCTTTGTGGTCGGTGACAACGCCTTCGAGGGTTTCTCGGATGAGCATCGTGACGCCGCGGCGGAATTCACCCTTGTCGGCTCGTGAGCGCATCTGTTCGCGCAGGCGCGGAAGGGCTTCGTTAATGGCATCCGTTGCAATCGGGCAGGCGGGAATATCGACGATGCGGCGGGAGGTCCCGGCGGCGAGGAATCCGATGGGGAAATTGTCGTCGCCCTGGCGCGGACGTTCAAAGTGCGGGGTGATTTTCGAGCGGTAGCCGTATTGTTTCGGCGAGCCGCGGCAGGGATTGACCGGGAAGGAGATTTTGCCGAGACGCTCCAGCAAATCCGAAACCTGTTGGGTTTTCCAGGCGAGCTGGCCTTCGTAATTGAAATTCTGATACTGGCAGCCGCCGCAGGTGCCGAAGAGCGGGCAGGGGGCTTCGACGCGCTCGGGAGCCGGTGTGAGAACTTCGACGAGATCGGCGCGGGAAAAGTTTTTGGCGTTGTGCCAGATGCGTGCGCGGATGCGTTCTCCGGGCAGGGCGCCGGGAACGAAGATGACCCAGCCGTCGTGGCGGGCAACGCCTTCACCGAGATTGGTCAGTGTGGCGACTTCAAGCTCCAATTCCTGGTGATAGGCAAAGGGTTCGGCCTTGAATTTGGCGGGAATGTGCGCGGCCTTATTTTGGAAATCTGTTTTCATTGGCATCAATAAAACCATAGCCGGCGCCTTTTTTAAAGCGCTTAAGGTGTTTGCCGGAAATTAAGGTTGTTGCTTTCCGGAATCAGCCGTTTCGGAGAATCGTTTCGAGCTGTTGAGCGACGGCTTCGTGCGAGGCACTTTCCGTAATTTTTTGAGCGATACGGGCAAGGAGCTCACTGCGAGCGTCCGGCGGGAGAGCTTTGATTTTTTCGCAGCGGAGAAAGGCGGCGCTCGGCGCATCTGCGGGGAAGAGAAATTCGGGGGCTTCGATGAGGGCTTCCGTTTCCGCATCCTGGCCGCAGAGGGGCAGGCATCCGCAAGCGATGGCTGTTGCGGCGAGCAACGGGAATTCGTTTTTCGCGTGGCGGCGGGGAAGGATGAGGACGCCGAGGTCGCGCAACATGGCGGCGAGAGCCGTCTTGCTTTCCGGCGGTTTCAGGAAGCTGACGCGCGGCGCAAGGGCGGGGTGGGCGCGAATGCCGGCGAGCATTTTTTGTGCTTCGGCGGAATGGAGCGGGCTTGCGATATAGAAGCGGCATTCCGGATTTTGAAGGGCTTCGAAGGCAAAAATACGCAGGGCCACGGCGGCATCTTCCGGGGCGGCTTCGACGTCGCCGATCCAGCCCCAGGCGTTGTTTCGCGCGGTATTGGCGGGTTTGAATCGGAATACGGCGGTGTCGAGCGGCGGCGGGACGATGTAGGCGTTTTCGAGTTGCGGGAAAGAGCGGCGATTGCGCTCCTGCAGGGGCCGGCTGGCGAAAATGGCGCTCGTGACAGGGGTAAGGCGGTCCCGGTGTACCGGATCGCTTTTATAGGCCAATTTGAGGCAGGCCGAGGCGATGAGGCGGCGCGGGAGGGGGCCGTGGCGGTGGGTTTCCCAAACGGGATCGCAAGCCGGGAATTCCCGAGGCCAATCGGAGCAGACCCAGGGGATGGGGCGGCGGCTCAGTGTGAGGGCGGGAATCCATTCGGCGAGGGAGAGTCCGCGGACATCGCCGAGAAGAAAGGCGTCGGAGAGTTTGGCCGCTTCCACAATGCGCTCGGCGGTTTCCGCTCCCTGGCTTGTCAGCTTGCTGCAAGCGGCAAGAAAATTATTTCGAAATTGTTGAGGGGGGCAGAGCGTATCGGCATCGAATGCGAAGACTTCTCTGTCGGGGACTCGCTTCAGAATCGTGAGGAGGTCCCGAAATGCGAAATCCCACGCATCCGTACCGGGCGGATGGGCGGGAGCATTCGAGAGAACTGTGATTCGGGGAAGCATTAAAATCCGAGCGGGGCGTCGGTTTGCGAATTCGGGATATAAAAAAGGGCGGACGTGTGTCCGCCCTTTTCGTATTAGTAATCTTCGCCGCCCGTGGCGCTGAAGGTCACGTTAGAAACTTTCGCTTTTGCAAGAACGTCGAGGACGTTCATGATGCGATCGTATTTAACGGTTTCTTCGGCTGCGACGGTCACGATGATTTTCTGGCTCGCCTGGCTTGCGGCTTCGGCAAGCTGGCGCATCTGAGCGTAAAGCTCGAAGAGATGGACGTCGTTCGGTGCACCGATCGGGTCTTCGTTGAGGGAGACTTCGCCTTCCTCGCTGATGCCGATGGTGACTTCTTCCGGCGGTTCGGCGTCGGAAGCGCTCGAGGAGGACTCGACGCTTCCGGGAAGGGTGGTTTTGATTTCGAATTCAATCTTCACCGTTCCCGCCAAGACCATGAAGTAAAGAAGAATAACGAACACGACGTCAAGCATCGGCGCGATCTGGAAGCCGAGATTAGGGGCTTCTTCTGCTTGTACTCTTTTCATGGGTTAGTCTTCCTTGTTCATCCCCGTGAACGCGATATTGTCCATTCCCGCTTCGGCGGCGAGTTCCAAGATCTGGCTGATGTATTTCGCCGTGACTTGTTTGTCCGCTCGAATGAGGAAGCGTATTTCGGGGTCGATTTCTTTGTTGCTGTTGCTGGCGCGGGCGATGATTTCTTCAATCGCCGCCTCGCGACCTTGTTCGTCTCCGATGTTGACGGGCTTGTCGTCGATTTTAACGACGGGAGCGCCCAGAGTCTTATCCCAGCCGACGTTGAACAGCACGGCCTTCGCTTTTGTTTTCGGGTCCGGCTTTTCACCGTTGGCGGCGACGGGCAGGTTGATGCTGCTGTCAATTTTCAGCATCTGCGACGTCGAAATGCTCATGAAGAAGATGAGCAAGACGAAGAGCACGTCGAGCATCGGCGCGATCTGGAATTCCGGTTCCCCGTTTCCTCCTCCGCTGCTTGCCATGGGTTATCCTTGTTGTGGAAGGTTAAAATGCGCTTGCGGGAAGAAAATTAGGCCTGCGGCTGTGCTTCTTCTTCGGCCGGAGCAGCTTCGGGAGCGACTTCCCAAGCCGGGGCGGCAGCGTAGATTTCTTCGTCTCCGACCTGGCGACCGTCGAATTGTTCGTACGGCATCTTACGGAAGAGGCCGGTAACGACTTCTTGGAGGTCGTGGAGCACCGTGGTGATACGGTTGCGGAGGAGGTAGAAGAAGAAGAACGCGGGAATCGAGACGGCGAGACCGGATGCGGTTGCGACGAGAACTTCCCCGATGTGCGCGGCGAGTTCACCGGCGCCTCCTCCTCCTGCGCCTTCTTTACCGAGAGCACCGAACGCGCCCTTCATCCCCGTAACGGTACCGAGCAGACCGACCATCGGCGCGCAAACACCGATAACGGAGAGGTAGGAAATACGAGCGTCGAAGCTGGCCTTAACACGGGAGATTTCCGAGAAGATAGCTTCTTCGGTCATGTTCTTGCCGTCCGGAAGGAAGGCAACACCCATACGGACGACGTCCGAGAGCGTGGACGGGTTGTTTTTGCAGAATTGGTAAACGCCGCGGTAGTCACCGGCCTGGAAGAGGCTGCGGATCTGGGAGACGTGTTCCGGCGGGAAAACGCGCTTGATCATCGAGCTCATGAAGCCGTCAACCGTAAGCCAGACGAGAGCGATGGAGCAGCCGAGGAGCGGCCACATAACCCAACCGCCCTGCTTGAGCGTATCGAGAAAGTTTTCCGTGCGTTCGCCGTCTGCGGCGGCATCGGCGGCGTCTGCGGCGGCTTCTTGAGCGAAGACCATGACGGGGGCCACGATTGCGAGAACGACAACCAGCGGCAGGAGTGTTTGGGTAAGCTTGAGTAGTTTGTTTTTCATAAGGCTAATTAAATAAGGTTTCGGTATTTAACTAAAGTTTTTTGTTTGGGTGAATTATTCGTCGTCGGAGTCGTCCACGGTCGTCGAATCATCCGTGTAAGTATCGTCGTCGGACCCGGATTCTTCGTCGCTTTGCTCGCGTTCGATCTGCGAGGTGACGTCTGCACGTTTAGCGGCGCGTTCTTCGAGGGAGCCGGCGGCTTCGAGGGCATCACGCTTGTGCTTCGGCAGTTCGGCGAGTGCGGTTTTGGCCTCGAGGGACATCGGGTATTCGTTGATGACTTCCATGAGGTATTCTTCCGCGCAACGTGCGAGTTGCATGGCTTTGAGTTCCGGACGATCCATGCGGCGGAGGCAACGTGCGACGGCGAGCTTTGCCGGCGGCATGAAGGTGGACTCATTGCCGTAAAACACCGGGATACGCAGGTAGACGTGGAGCGCATCTTCGTAGCGGGCAAGATTGTAAAGCGCGTTGCCTTTAATCAGGTGCAGGCGAGCGAGCATCTCGGTGTCGTTCTGGCCTTTCATCAGTTCGTCCGCTTTGACGAGCACGCTTGCGTTTTCTCCGCGGCGAATGAGCTGGTTGAGGCGAGCGAGTTCGATTTTTTGCGGGAGCTCCTTGATGGAGCGGTAGCCGCTCGTTGCTTCGATTTCGCCGATGAACATGCTCAGGATGGAGTCGTTCGCCTGTTGGTCGAGAGCGTCGAGCTTGATGACGGCGGCGCGAATCCACGGCGAGCCTTCCACGGTCTTAATCGGCTTAAAGAACATCAGGAATCGTTCGACGATGGCGAGGGCTTCCGAGGGATTCCCGCGCATCAGTTCCGCCTGAGCTTCCGCGAGGCGCGGATCGTTTTCCGGCCAGGCGATGCGCTGGACGAGCGAGAGCGCGTGGCGCGGCGTCAGTTCCACGCCGTTTTTGACTTCCTTCTTTTCGACGTAGTAGCCGCCGCGGTCTTCGATGACGTTGGCGCATCCTTTGATACGCGTCGCCTTCTTTTGTTCTTCACGCGGGAAGAGGAAGCGCGGGTAGTTGACTTTCCAGACGACCTTGCCCGGGAATTCGAAAACCACCGGGGGAGTCTGTTCTTTTTTCTTCTTTGCCGCCTTCTTATCTTTTTGGGCTGCGGGAGCCTTGGCATCGTCCGCAATAGCGGGCACCGAGAGCGTTGCGGCGAAAGCTGCGATAGCTAAGAATTGAAAGATTTTTTTCATGGATTCGTCCTTGGTTTATTGGGCTGCTGCGGTCGTCGGCGCCGGGTCTGCCGGCGGCGTGTAGGGAAGCTTGAGAGCACGGCGTGCGGCCTCCTTACCCGAAGGCGTGTCTTTGTAGCGGCTCTTCGGCTGCGTCATTTCATAGTAAATCTGCGCGGCGGCGTCCGGCTGGCCGAGCTTTTCTTCGAAGAGAATACCGGCGCGGAGCATTGCGGGGGCGGCGTAATCAACGTGGCGCTTCTGCGTGAGGTAGCAAAGGCGGTAGTTGGTGACGGCGTCGTTGAACTTGCTGCGGCGTTCTTCGATTTGGCCCCTGTAGTAGAGCGCGGCAGCATTACCGCCGAGCGGTTTCCATTCCTTGACACTGGCGATGAGATTGAGATCTGAGTAGGCTTTGCCGAGCGGATCCGAGATTTCCAATTGCGCGAGGTCGTTCTTGGGGAGATTCATGAGTGCTTTTACGCGGCCGAGGCGCAGGTCGAATTCCTTCATGTAAGCGACCTGGTTGTCGATCGCGTCATTGAAGACTTCGT
>JAFYWY010000001.1 GCA_017546455.1 Opitutales bacterium | reverse complement strand
GGAAACGAAATTGCGGAGCAGGGCGCGAAGGACGGGATCGAAATCGCCAAAGACCTTGTTTCGCTGTTCAAAAAATACGATAAGACTCGCCCGATCACCGTCGGTTGTAACGACTTGAGCGCTTCGTGGAACGGCTTCGGCAAGGAATTCGACGTTTACGGGTTCAATTATAAGCCGAACAATTACAAGGACTTCGCGAACAAGAATCCGAAAATGCCCTTCGTCGCATCCGAAACCTCGTCTTGCGTGAGTACGCGCGGATTCTATTCTTTCCCGGAAAACGACAAGGATTACGCGCCGTTCTGGAAACGTAATTTCTGCGACAACCTTGCCGTCTGCCAAGTCAGCGACTACGGGCTTTACGCGCCGGGGTGGGCTTATGCGCCCGACGTGGAATTCGGCGCCCTCGAAGACGAACCGCGTTGCGCCGGCGAATACGTTTGGACCGGCTTTGACTATCTCGGTGAACCCACGCCGTGGAACCTCGGACGCAAACCGGAAAACGACTTCCGCGGCGCCTCCGAAGCCGAAATTAAAAAGCTTAAAGAAGAAATGGCGAAGATCCTCGCACAGGGGACACCCTCCCGCAGTTCATATTTCGGCATCGTGGACCTCTGCGGTTTTTGGAAGGATCGCACCTATCTTTACCAATCGCATTGGATGCCCGATGTGCCTATGGCGCATATTCTGCCGCACTGGAACTGGAAAGGCTCCCGTGAAGGCAAAATTACCCCCGTCTTTGTTTATACGAGCGGCGATTCCGCAGAGCTCTTTCTGAACGGAAAATCCCTCGGAAAACGCAAAAAGAAGAGCGGCGCCGGGCTGACCGGAAAGGATATGAACGGCGATATGCAGGAGCGCTTCCGCCTGACTTGGATGGACGTCAAATACGAGCCGGGCACGCTCAAGGTTGTTGCCTACAAAAACGGGAAGAAGTGGGCGGAAGACGTTGTCGAAACGACGGACGCACCCGCGCAGATGGCGGTTTCGGTCGATCGCGATACGATTCTCGGCGACGGCCGCGACCTCGCGTATGTGACCGTCGTTATTCAGGACAAAAAAGGCCGCAAGGTGCCGACTGCCGATAATCGTCTGAAATTCTCCGTTAGCGGCAACGCGGAAATCGTCGGCGTCTGCAACGGTGATCCGACTGACCACGACTCGATGAAGGGCGACAGCATCAAGGCTTTCGCCGGCATGGCGCAGGTTATTTTGCGTTCGAAGCGCGATTCGTCCGGAAAAGCGACGCTTAAGATTTCCGGCGGCAAACTTCCGGCCGCAACCGTCGACGTCAAAATCGAAAAGCCGACGGCGCGCCAACTCCGCAACTAACCTTCTTTCATCTCTAATCTTTCATCTTTAATCTTTCCTCTTTAATCCGCATGGAGCTTCTTTGGATTATTCTGCTGAGCTTGGTGCTGCTCATCGGGGCGGTTGGAGTCTTCGTTCCCGTTATTCCGGGACCGTTGGTTGCGTGGGCGGGCATGCTCGCGTATTACATTTGTACGCCGGAGGAAGCGCTTTGGCCGACGGTTAATCTCTGGACGCTGATTATTTCGGGCGTGCTTGTTGCGGGCTCGTTCGTCTTTGATTATTGGTCGAGCTACTGGGGCGCGGTGAAGTTCGGAGCGACCTGGCGCGGCGGTCTCGGGGCCTTGGTCGGTGCTATCGTATTTCCGATGATTCTTTCCGTGTTCATGGCCGGTATTCCCGGGGCGATTCTCGGTTTGCTTGTCGGGCCGATTATCGGCGCCTTCATCGGTGAATACCTCGGCGGAAACAGCTGCGGCGGAAGCGCCCGCGCCGGGCTCGGCACTTTAGTCGGCGCGATTGCGGCAACTTTGGTAAAGCTTTTCGTGTGTATGTTGTTAATCGTTTGGTTCTTGGTAGCCGTCTTTTTGGGACTTTTTAAGGCTGACGATGAAAAAACACAGTTGACAACGGAAGCGGAAAACGATTCCATCAGCAATTCAACTTTAAATTTAGGAGACATTTACTATGCAACCGACCTATCGTCCTTCGAAACTTTGCCGCGCGCGTAAGTGCGGTTTCCGTGCACGTATGCGTACCCGCGGCGGTCGCGCGGTGATTAACAACCGTCGCGCTCAGGGGCGCAAACGCCTCGCTGACTAAGCGCGGAGCGCAATGCGCTTTCCCGCTTCACATAGAATTCGGCATCAGTCCGATTTCGCTCGTTTGAGGACAGAAGGCTCGCGGTATGACTGCGGGTCTTTTGTGTTGAATGCGACTCCGCCTTCCTCCGCCGAAGATGCGCTTCCCCGTGCCTATGTGCGCTTGGGAATTGTCGCGTCGAAGAAGATGGTCGGCAATCGGGCTGTGATGCGCAATCGGGCGAAGCGGGTTTTCCGCCAGATTTTTCGTACCCATCCGGAGGCATTTCCCGCCGGGTGGGATGTAATCGTTATTGCACGCCGGGCATTTTCGGAGCATACTGTAGAGGAATTAACCGCAAAGTATCTCGAAGGCGCCCGTCGCCTCATTGCCAAGATTGCTAAGCGGCAACGTTCAACTCTCGTCGCATAACTCATGAAAAAGAAAAATTTATTCAAAACGCTCAAGGGCTTTCCGGTGCGCTTCATGCTCGGATTGATTGCTTTCTATCGCCGTGTGATTTCGCCGGCGCTCCATGCAGTTTTCGGCTCGGAAGGATTTTGCCGTTTTACGCCTTCGTGCTCGGAGTATGCGCGTCAGGCATTTATGCGTCACGGCTTTATGAAAGGCTTCGCGCTTTCCTGCTATCGCCTGTTGCGTTGCAATCCGCTTTGCCCGGGCGGCGCCGATCCGGTTCCGCCGAAAGGCCGTTGGCGTAATTGCCACGAGAAGGTCGGGATTTTCGGCGGTTGTTTCGACCCCGTTCACAATGCACACCTGACGCTCGCCGAATCCGCGCGCGACGCTCTCGGTCTCGACCGCGTTATCTTTGTTCCCGCCGCCCATTCTCCGCTCAAGGAAGGCGCCCCCAATGCGAGCGCCGAAGCCCGTTTGGAAATGCTTAATGCCGCCATCGAAAAGAAAGCCGGCTTCGAAGTTTCCGACTGGGAACTCGTTCACGGCGGCGTAAGTTATTCGATTGAGACGGCCAAGCACTTTGCCGAGATGTTCCCCTTTGCGGAATTCTATTGGCTTCTCGGAGCCGACCAGCTTGCCGCCCTCGGTAAGTGGCGCGATGTCGAATCGCTCGCCCGCATCGTCCGCTTTGCCGCCATGTGCCGCGACGGCGATTCGTTGCCCGCGCTCCCCGCAGATCTCGCGAAATTCGTCAGCGTCGAGCCGCTCTCCGTTCCGCCGGTGGACATCAGCTCCACCTTTATTCGTGAAAAGATTTCCACGCTTTCCGACGAGGAACTCGAGCACTACATGCCGCGTTCCGTGATCCGCATCATTCGCAAAAATAAGCTTTATATTCATGCCGACTAAAAAAGAAAAATCCGAGGTGCCCGCGAAGAAAACCGTCGCGAAGAAGACGACGAAGACCGCGACCGAAAAAGCTCCGAAAAAGGCCGTGGCCAAGAAGCCTGCCTGCAAAAAAGTAGCGGCGGAAAAGAAGGCCCCCGAAAAGAAGACGGCGGCGAAGAAGGCGCCCGCCAAGAAAACGGTTTCCCGCGCAAAGAAGGCGGCTCCGGTTCCGGCGGAAAAAGTCGGTCACGGCATGGACTTGGTCCGCCGTTGCGTCGCCGCGCTCGAAGATAAAAAAGCGGTGAACATCGAAGTCATTCGCGTCGGCGAACAATCTTCCGTTACGGATTTCTACATTTTGGCAACGGGGACGTCCGATCCGCATCTGCGTTCCATCCGCATCGAACTCGAAAAAGTCATCGATGCCGTCGTTCCCGAAGGAACCGTCCGCATTCAGAACGAACCGCACAGCGGCTGGTGTGTGGTCGATGCCTTCGACGTGGTTGTTCACGTTTTTGCCGCCGACATGCGTTCCCTCTACAATTTGGAGGAGCTCTACGCTTCCGGCGAAAAAATCAGCCTCGATAAATAAATTTCAATTGTGATTTTTTCTTAAATTACTCACGATTTTCGCAACGCTTTTTTAACAAACACACCTGAATGGCCGCACCCAAGCAATTTAGCAGCAACAACAATAATAATACTCCGCGTCCCGGCATGAATCGCAACGGACGCGATAATCGCAACCGCCGCGGAAACGATAACGGACCGCGTCGCAATGAACGCATCCGTGCCCCCGAAATCCGCTGCATCGGGCCGCGCGGCGAACAGCTCGGGATTGTTGCTACCAAGGAAGCGCTCGAAATCGCGAAGCTCCACGGCTTGGATCTGCTCGAAATCGCGCCGACCGCGCAGCCGCCCGTCTGCCGTATCGTCGATTACGGAAAGTATCTTTACGAAGAAGCGAAAAAGCAAAAGCAGCAGAAGCAGTCCGCGACCAAGATGAAGGAAGTCAAACTGCGTCCCCGCATTGACAACCATGACCTCTTCGTTAAGGTGCGCCTCGCCGAAATGTTCCTTTTCAACGGCAACAAGGTGAAGGTCACGCTGATGTTCCGCTTCCGCGAACTCGAACACCCGGAATTCGGATTTGAAGCCGTTCAAAAGCTCGTCGAAGCCGTCGCGCACGTCGGTACGCTCGACAACCAGCCGAAGCTCATGGGCCGCTCCATCACCGCGATGCTCTCGCCCGTGCCGCAGAATCGCCGCAAGCTCATTCACAACGCCGCTCCGGTCGACGATGATGAGCTCGACGATGCCGATGACGGCGACGAAGAATAATTTTCTTCCGGCGCTCCCGCAATCATTCGCGGGAGCGCTTTTTTTGTGCTACGGTAGGGCTTCTTGTTCCACCGCGCCGCGGGCAGGTCGGGGGCGCATCGGCCTCATTTAGCGGCGTCTGATGCGTTGGCGCAGTCCGCGGGTTTCGGCGTTGCCTGCACCTGCGGTTATCCCATGTAGTGCACCTCCGGCGCACATGCTCCGATGGAAGTACGGATATGCGCCAGGCGTAAGTTTAAAGAGCTTAGCAGTTTAGTCGGCAAGGCCGAGAGAGGCTTTGAAGAGGCACTTGCGAATAGCGAATTCCGAATGATTACCGTTATAGGTGAAGTAAGCATCATTTTACAGAGATCGCTCATTCGTCAGAATGCAGTTTAAACGGAGTTATCAGGTGTTGAGAGTTCGCGTTATGATTCTCCCAAAGCCGATTATTGAATTTACTAAGCGGTAATCATTCGGAATTTGCTATTCGGGATTCGCAATTGCGTAGCTGCCTCTTCGAGGCTGATGTGTCCCTGACGTTTTAGCGTCGCAATGGAACAGGGAAAAGGCTGCGCGGATGGCGGTCAGGGGCTATGCGGATAGGGTCGAGAAAAGCGCTTTGTACGGAGCTTTTGGAGCTTAAGAGCCTTAAAAAATAAAAAATTAATTTTTTTGAAAAAAGTACTTGCCAAAATAAAAAAAATAAGCGATTATGGCGTCTCTTTCACCTTTTGGGGGTATAGCTCAGTTGGTTAGAGCGTTTGCATGACACGCAAAAGGTCGCAGATTCGACTTCTGCTACTCCCACCATTTTCTTAGAATTGCGGCTATCGTTCAGTGGTAGGACCCCACTCTTCCAAAGTGGTGACACCAGTTCGAATCTGGTTAGCCGCACCAGTCGCAATAAAAACGGAATCCGCTTCGGATTCCGTTTTTTGTTTTAACCGTCGCAAAGTTTTTGCATTCCCGCTTTACTGCCTTCATGGCAAAGCGTTCCCGTAAAAAGAAAAATTCTCCCCGCCGTTTCCGCAAGTTGCGTTTGCGGTATTGGATTTTCTCGTTTTTCGCAGTTCTTGTTATCGGCTCGGGACTTAAGACGGCTCACTATTTCGGAAGCCCGCAGACGCGGGAGGCCATTGAGCGCGGAACGCTTGTCTTTATCGACTTGGCGCGGGAAAGCTCGCTCCTCCCGCAGGAGGCGATATTTTGGCTCGATGCCCTTGCCTTGAATTTACCTTTTGTTTACGGAACGAGCGTCGATCCGGGGATTGCGCTCGAGGCGGAGACGATGGTGCTTGCGGGGACGCCGCTTGCCGATCGGAGTTTGACGTTTTTAGAGAATGACGCGTATCTTGTCGGCTATGACGAGCAGCGCGGCAATCCGGCTTGGTGCGCGTACCGGATTTTTGAAGCAAAAAAGGAAGCGCGGGAGCGCCCGGAATCTTTTGAAACGGATCGCCGCACGCGTGCGCGCGTCGCAACGGAACTCTACGTGCATTCGGGCTTCGACCGCGGGCATATGGCGCCGAATCATGCGATTGCGGTTTGCTACGGCGCGGCGGCTCAGGCGCAGACCTTTTTGATGTCCAATGTCGTGCCGCAGCGTCACGGGTTGAATGCCGGCGTTTGGAAATCGCTCGAGCAGCGCGTGCTGAAGCGTTACACGCGTCAGTTCGGCGATGTTTGGGTGCTGTGCGGTCCGGTCTATTACTCGGAAAAGCCCAAGAGGCTTGCGACGAAAAAACGCGGCGTCGTGCCTGCGATTCCCGATGCGTTTTTTCTCATTGTTGTCGATCGCGAAGAGGATTCCGGGGCCTTGCGCTGTTTGGCTTTCTTAGTGCCGCACGAAGAGTCGCCGAAAAATGATCCGAAGCGCTATCTGACGAGTATCGATGCAATCGAGCAGGCGACGGGCTTGGATTTCTTTTCCCGCTTGCCCGAAACAGTACAGGACGCGCTGGAGGCCCGTACGGCTAAGGCGGTTTGGTAGGGCTATTGCACTTCCTGTTTCAGATAGACGGTCTGCGTCGGGTAAGCGAATTCGAGGCCGGCGGCATTGAAGCGGCGGAGAATGGCGAGGTTGAGTGCGTGTTTGAAGCGCAGAAAGGCGGCGTAGTCCGAGGATGCAAAATGGTAAACGGCGGTGATGTCTAAGGACGAGGCGCCGAAATTCCCGAAGTAGATGCGCGGGGCGTTGCCGCCGCTTGAGACGCAACGCGGGTCGTCAAGAAGCTCGCGGAGGATTTCCACGCCTTTTTCGAGGTCTTCGGGGCTCGTCGAATAGCTCAGATTAAGTACGATTTCGTCTCGGATGGTCTCACGGGCCGTGACCGTGCGCACGGTGCGGTTGGCGAGGTCGCCGTTCGGGATGCAGAAAACGGAACCGTCGCGGGAGCGAATGCGTGTGGAGCGTACGCCGACTTCTTCGACGCGGCCGATTTGGTCGTCGCCGATATCAATGGTGTCGCCGACCTGAAACGGGCGGTCGAGGATGAGCATGACGGAGCCGAAAAAGTTTTTTACGGTGTCTTGGGATGCCAGGCCGATGGCTAAGCCGCCGATGCCGAGCATGGTCAGGATTTCCGTGGGCTGCGTGTTCGTCGTTACGCGAATGATGGTGAGGGTACCGATGCCGACGAGAAAGAGCTTCAGCAGGGCGGAGATAAGCGGGAGCAGGGTTGCGGCGGATTTATTGTCCGGAGCGGAATAGCGCTGAATCAGGGCGAGCGGAAGCCGGATCAGATTCCAGAGAAAGACGATGACGGTGCAGGTGAGGGCGATGTAAAACAGGCGCTCGAGCGTTCCCGCCGCTTCCGCAGAGAGGGCGTCGATATGCGCCGAGTATTTCCCGAAGGCGATGAGACCGAGGACGGTGCAGAAAAAGATTGCGGTGCGGGCGACGGTTTCGAGGAGCGTCCCCGCGATAACTTTGCCCGTCGCTACCGTTTTCTCTGGGCGGCAAATCAATGTCGCCAGTGCGAGCAGGGATTTCCTCAATGTCCATCCGATTGCGAGCCCGCAGAGCATAAAGCTCGCAAGGCGGAGTGCCGCCGGAAAATCCGGAACCAGAGTCTGAAATACCGTAAAAACCATGGCGTAATTTTATCGCTTGCCGAAAAATTGCGAAGACAAAAGCGTTTCTCGGAGAGAAAGCGGTGCCTTGGGCGTGGCGGGATCCCGTTTCCCTCCCGCTTTTCGTTTTGATTATTTTCCGTGCCTGAGTTAGATTCTCGAGAAAATCGTTCAAACCCTACTATTAAAGATTTACGTATGAAGAAAGAACTCATTGAAAATCTGAAACAACTTCGCAAAAAAGCCTTCGACGGCGGCGGAGAAGACAAACTGAACGCACGCCGTGCCAAGGGCCTGATGACGGCTCGCGATCGTATCGCCGGCTTGGTGGCGCCCGGTTCTTTCATG
>JAFYWY010000037.1 GCA_017546455.1 Opitutales bacterium | reverse complement strand
TCCCGTGCGGAAGCCATGACGGTTTCGGCGGGAAGCGGCTTGCCGACGCTCTCCTGTAGGATGCGGATGCAGTCGGCGGAGCGGTGGCCGACCATTTTAAGAAAGGTTTCCCACGTGACGCTTTCACCGACTTCCCGTGCTGCGGCGTCCCAGGCCTTGTGGCTGAGGCGCTCGGAATCAAGTAGTGTGCCGTCCATGTCGAAGATGACGGCTTGAATTTGTCGGGAAGCGGCGTTTACTGGCATGGCGGTGACGGGCTAAGCTTTGGCGATGAGGAGGCGGGCGCAGGGCGTGCCGTCGGGCGTGGCGGGCAGCGCGTCGAAGAGCCGGATGATGTCGGCGTTCCCGAGCAGGAGGCAGCCGTGGGAATTCGGCATGCCGAGTTTGTGTTCCTGATTGGTGCCGTGGATGTAAACGAAGCGCGCATACGTATCGCAATCGCCTCCCCGGTTGTGGCCGTCTTCTTCGCCCTGAATGCGGAGAATGCGCGAAGTGATGAGATTTTCGTCGGGGGCGTTTTTCAGAAATTCGGAAAAGTGCATGCCGGTCGATACGCGGGCCTTGAAGACGGTCCCGGAAGGTGCGCCGTCGCCGATTTTTTCGATGACGGAAAAGAGTCCGTCGGGCGTGCCGAGGGAGTCGCGGATGCAGGAGGGTGTGGCTCGGGAGCTGGAAATCGCGTATTCGGCGACAAGCGTATCATCGCGGAAATGCCAAAGCCGCTGGGCGGGAATGGAGGCGACGAGGGCGTCGGGCAGGGCGGGGATTTTCAGCATTTCGCATTTGCGTTTCAGCTCGGCGAGGAGCATGCTTGGAACCTCTTTATTTTTTAAACTATTTTCAGTAAACGACATATGGCATACAAAGTTGGTATCGTAGGCGTGACGGGAGCGGTCGGGCAAGAAATTCTTGCATTGCTCGCGTCGAGAAATTTCCCGGTGGCGGAACTTCGTCCCTTGGCTTCTGCGCGCAGCGCGGGAAAAACGATTGAATTCGCCGGCAAGAGCTGGACGATTCAGGAAGCGACTCCGGAATCCTTCGAAGGACTGGATTTCGCGATTTTCTCCGCGGGCGGAAGCATCTCCAAGGCGCTCGCTCCGGAAGCGGCCAAGCGCGGTTGCATCGTTATCGACAACAGCTCGGCGTTCCGCATGGATCCGAACGTTCCGTTGGTGGTTCCGGAAATCAATGCACACGCGTTGAAGGACCACAAGGGCATCATCGCAAATCCGAATTGCTCGACGGCGATTGCTCTCATGGGGCTTTATCCGCTTCACAAGGCATTCGGCCTGAAGCGCTTCTTCGCATCGACGTATCAGGCGGTCTCCGGAACGGGTGCCGCGGCGATGGAAGAGCTGAAAAACCAGGTCAAGGCCTGGGTTGCGGGCGAGCCTGTCGAAAGCAGCGTTTATCCGTATCAAATTGCATTTAACCTGCTCCCGCATGTCGATTCCTTCCTCGAAGACGGCTACACGAAGGAAGAAATGAAAATGCTCAATGAAGGGCGCAAGATTATGGAACTGCCGGAAATGGTTTGCACCTGCACCTGCGTGCGCGTGCCGGTCTTCCGTGCGCACTCGATTTCGATCGACGCGGAATTCGAAAAGCCGGTCAGCGTGGAAGCCGCCCGCAAGGCGATTTCCGAATTCGTCGGCGCCGAAGTCCAAGACGATCCTGCGAACAAGGTTTACCCGATGCCGCTTTTCTACCAAAACAAGGTAAAATGCGGCGTGGGACGTATCCGTAAGAACACGGCGTTTGACAACGGCCTTGCTCTTTGGGTGTGCGGTGACCAGCTCTGGAAGGGCGCGGCACTCAACGCCATCCAGATCGCCGAGGAAATGGACCGCCAAGGTCTCCTGAAAAAATAAATCCGGGCCAATGACGACGGATAGGCGCGGCTCTCCGGGAGTCGGCGCTTATCCGTTTGTTTTTATCTGCGCTTTTTTTGTTTCGTGAATCTGCAAAATCATTAGGATGTAACGCAAACTCCGCTTTCCGAACGTGTTGAACTCTAAACAGCTTCTCCTCGCCGCCGTTCCCGCCTTTGTCTTTGCGGGGACGCTCTGGGCCTCCTCCGAAAATACCGACGGCATTTTGCCGGCGGAAGTCGCGGATTTTGCCGCCGGCGATACGGGGGAAAACGCTGAGGGTATCCCTGTCACGTACACGCGTTTTTCGCTCGGCAAAGACGGGGTTATTCGCTACGAAGACGCAGAGCTGACGCTGGGCGATATTCGCGTGCGTGCGGACGAAGTGCTTTACGAAACCCAGCAAAAACACTTTCGCGCTTCCGGAAACGTGCAGGTCAATTTTTCGACGCTGCGCGTTTTGGCCGATTCGGTCGATCTCAATCGCGGGACGGGCAAGGTCGAGGCGCAAAGTGTCGTCGGTTGCGCGGACATTCTCTTTTTTGAGGCTGAAACGATTTCCGGTGTTTCTGCGGAATCGAAGGAGATGGTGATTGAGGGCGCGACGCTCTATTTCGGCGAACCGCATTGGAGCTCGGTTTCTTTCGAAGCAAGCAACATCCGCTACGATAAGGAAGCGGATTGGCTCCATCTTGACGCCTCCGTTTTCCGCGTTGCCGGCGTTCCCGTTTTGCCGCTTCCCGCACTTTCCCTGCCGCGTTTTGACCGCCCGCCCGTACGCATTTGGGCCAATACCGGAAGTAAGTCCGCTACCGGAGCGTACTTCCGGACGACGACTCACCTGACGCTGTGGGAAGACTACGAACCGGGACTTTTGCTCGACGTTTACGAACGCTCGGGCCCGCTCGTCGGTCCCGCCCTGGCATACGACACTCGGGAAGAAGGCTCGCGCCGTTGGATCTTCGGCGATTTTCAGTCCGCTTACATCAACGATACGGGCTCGAACGAAGACGATATTTACGGAAACGAAATCGGCGGGAAACGCGGCTTTATCAACTGGTTCCATAAACAGCGTCTCGATGCCCTCGAAATCACAGCCTCGATTCACCGCTGGAGCGACTCGGAAGCGATGGACGATTTTCGTCCGGAGATTTACAACGAGAACCAGAATCCGGACAATTTTGTCGAATTCGTCATTCCGGATCGCGCGTACTACCTGTCCGCCATCACGCGGATGCATCTGAACGACTACCAAAGCGTCCAGCAGCGCCTTCCGGAGTTGCGCCTCGACGTCATGCCGAACGAAATCGGAAACAGCGGGCTCTTTCAGCGCTTCAGCGCTTCTTACGCCGCCCTCGTCGAAGTTGACAGCGATCAGTATCATCTCACGCAGACGAATGACCGCGATGAACTGAAGAGCTCCCGAGCCGATTTTTATTACGGTGTGGATGCTCCGATAAAATTCGGCGACATCGCTACGCTGACGCCCGTTGCCGGCATCCGCTCGACTTTCTACGGAAACATGGTGCCCGAGCGCACCGACACCTATTGGCGTATGCTCGGACAAGTCGGATTTGATTTGCAGTTCTTGGTGACGGGCCACTCCGATTACCAAAACGCAACCTGGGATATTGACGGTCTGCGCCATGTCCTCCGTCCGGTTTTCCAATACCGCTATCTGCCGGGAACGGATTCCCAAAGCTCCCGCATTCCGCAGATCGACCGCGATATTTACCGTGACGCGCCGACCATTCTCGACCTCGGCGAGAATCGTGCCGTGGACCAAATTTACGACGAACACATTTTCCGTATCGGGCTCGAAAATCTTTTCCAAACGCGCAACAAGGAATACGGTTCCCGTGACCTTGCGGAACTCAATATTTACCAGGATATCCGCAAGACGGAGCGTCCGGTCGATAACCGCAATTTGAGTGACAATTTCATCGTCCTTAACTTCCGACCGGCCAGCTGGATCTCTTTTGCCTTCGCCCACCGCATGGACGTTTACGATTTTAAAACGAAGTCCCTCAAGGCCGGCGTGAGCTTCACCGACGGTGATTTGTGGACGGCTACTCTGGGCGCACGTTTCGTCTCCAACGACGACCTTGCCTACTACGGTTGCGATCCGCGTGCCCGCCAATATACCATTCGCGCCGATTACCGCCTGAATTCGTATTTCCAGATTTACGGCGATTGGCGTTACGACGACGAGAAAAACTACTTTACCGACCAGTACTATGGTCTGCGCCAACGTCTCGGGAATTCCTGGACGATTGATTACTACGTGCGCCACCAGCGCGACACGAGCGACGGCGGTTGCGATCTTTCCGTCGGCATTTCCGCCAGCCTTCTGGCTTACTAAAAGACGATGGACGGCGCATCGGCAGTTCCCGCCCAAAATCCTTCCGGCGGCGAAGACGGACTTCACGTCGGCAATGTGCAGGACGGGCTTTTCCCGGACACGGTGCCTGCCGTGCGCCTTTCCAAATTCGAAGGCCCGCTCGATCTCCTTCTTTTCCTGATCCGCAAAAACGAAATCGATATTTACGATATTCCCATTGCGGAAGTTGCGCGGCAGTACATGGACATTCTGCGCAAGAACGAGCAGATGAACATCGATGTCGCGGGGGAATTTTTTGTCATGGCGGCAACGCTCATGTACATCAAGAGCCGCATGCTTTTGCCGTCTAGCGAAATGCCGACGGACAACGATGCTGCAGAGGCCGGAGACGACGATCTCGACCCGCGTTGGCAGCTCGTTCGCCAACTCATCCAGTATCGCCGTCTCAAGGAATCCGCTCGCTATATCGCGGACCTGATCGAGCAACAGCAGAATTTTCTTCCGCGGGAAATCTCCAAGCCCGAAGCCACGGAAGAGCGTCCGCTTGCCCCGCTGGGGAAAATGGACCTTTGGAACGTCTTCAATCTCGTTCTCAAGCGCCTCTCCGAACGCATTCTGCCCGGCGAAATCCAGGACGATACCGTCACGATTGCCGCGCGTATGGAGGTCATTATCGAGCGCCTGAAAACACAGAAGTCGTTTACCTTTACTTCGCTGCTTCCGGAACAAATAACGATTCCGATGCTCGCGACGACTTTCCTCGCCTGTCTGGAATTGGCGCGCCTCGGGCAAATGAGCGTGCGTCAGGACGAACTTTTCGGCGAAATTTATTGTGACGCCCGCGAACCCGGCGAAGAACGGCCGGCTCCTGCCAACGGCGAGCAAATCCACGACGACCCTCTTTTTGCGGAGCTTGAAAAATGAGAATTACCGGTGGCACGGCACGCGGCATTCCGCTCTCTCTCCCCCAACGCGGCGAAATTCGTCCTGCGACGGATTATATCCGCGAAGCGGTGTTTTCCTCGCTCGGAGACTTGCCCGAAGATGCACGCATTTTAGACGTTTTTGCAGGCACGGGCGCCTACGCGCTTGAAGCCGTTTCCCGGGGCGCGCGTTCCGCATGTCTCATCGATAAAAATGCCGCGGCGACCGCCATTCAGAAAAAGAATTTTGCCGCCGTAAAAAAATCCCTCGAGGCGGCCGGAAAGGCGATTCCGCAAATTGATTTTATGTCCCTCGACCTGCTGAAGGACAACCCGTTTCCGGCAGGTTTCCCGCGCGTCGATCTGATTTTTTGCGATCCGCCCTGGGCGCTTTGGAAAAGCACGCAAATCGTGAATCTTGTTACGGCACTTGCAAGCTTGGCCGATGAAGCGACGCCTTGGGCACGCCTGATTCTCGAGGCTCCGAGCGGTTGCGAGCCGCCCGTGCCCGCCGGCTGGGAAGTCGCCAAGCGCATCGGTAAAAAGGGCAAGGATCAGCCCGTCGCTGCCGTCCTGAAGCGAGCTGTGGCGTAATGCGCCTTTCGTGGCTCCGATTCGAATTCCGGCTTTCGTATTTCGACAAAAAAAGACCGAGCGTAAACTCGGTCTTTTTTTATCGGACGGGAAGGGCTATTTTGCCTTCGGAATGTCTTCCCCGATTTCGATTTCCTGCGGGTGATTGCGCTTTTCCTTTTCGAGGCGGTGTGCCCGGCGGATTTGGCGAATCAGCTTGTCCATCAATTCGTCAATCGACTTGTAAAGGTCGTCGGAAGTGATGCTCAGGATGATGTTCGGACCGGGAATTTCGAGCGAAGCCTTAGCAACGAACGAGCTATGCGGGTCCTTAGTCGGGATGTATTCCAATTCAAAATTCGCACGGATAATGCGGTCGTTATGCTCAAAAAGCTTGGAGGCTTTTTCGGTGACGTAAGTCTTCAGGGCTTCCGTCAAATCGAGGTTGATACCGCTGATATTGATTTTTCCATTCATGGGGTGTGTCTTTTTACTCCTGGGGTTTGGGGTTTTAGGAGCTTGTTTCGCGACTTGCTAACAAGAATTCGGGCTTCTCCCGAACTGCCGAAATTAGAACAGCCGGCCACGAAAAACTCAATCCTAAAATTGCTTTCGTGGCTGTTTTCAAGCCCGGAAAATCTTCTTTCTTCCCCTCGGTTTTCGCTTCTCAATGTTTATGAATTCGCTATGATTTCCGCATGTCCGAATTGCTTTTTGTCGAATATCCGAAATGCACGACTTGCCAACGCGCCAAGCGCTTTCTCGAGGAGCGCGGCATTGCTTTTGACGACCGTCACATCGTCGAACAGCGTCCGACCGCCGAGGAACTGCGCATGTGGATCGCGCGTAGCGGCCTCCCCGCAAAGAAGTTTTTCAATACCTGCGGGCTGCGTTACAAGGCGCTCGCGCTCAAAGAAAAACTTCCGTCCATGAGCGAAGAGGAACAAATCGCCCTCCGGGCAAGCGACGGTATGCTTGTCAAACGTCCGCTCCTCATCTCTCCGACCGCCGTCCGCATCGGCTTCAAACCCGCCGAGTGGGAGCGTTGTTAAAATAGAAAACGCTTTGTGCGGTTCCGCTTAAAATAAAGCTGGAATCTGCCGCAAAAAGCTGAGTCCGCGGCTTTGGCGGGACAGGAGACAGAGCCTTCTGCTTTCGACGGAGTTACTCGTCGTCGACGAAGTTGAGGGCCATTTCTTCGTCGCTGCGTTCCCGCTTGAGATTGACGAGCGGGACGAGGGCGGCCATGAGGGCGAGAGTCACGATCATCGCGCCCCAGCCGACGACGTCGTGGACGGTTCCGAGTGTGAAATCTGCGCTTTCGCTGGCGTTGCCGAAGAAGTCGAATTCGAGCGATTCCGAGCCGTTAAACGAGGCCCAGAGGGTGAGGAAGCTCGAGCGCATGACATTGAGCAGGAGCGCAAAAACGATCGAAAGGGCGACGAAGAAGACTTTCTTGAGCCAGCTGTGCATGAAGACGGCGGCGAGGAATGAGCCCGTGAACAGGCAGGCGGTCAGCGAGCGTACGCCGGAGCAGGCGTCTTCGACACCGACACGGTCGCCGCCGGGCAGTAGAATCGTGTTGGCTTCCTGTGTCAGGTCGAATCCGAGGAAGTTCATCAGGTGGACGACGGTCGAGGTGACATTGGTGAGCAGCAGGGTTTTAATTTGGCGGTCCACCAGGAAGGTGAAGGGGCCGGAAATCATCCAAACACAGATCGGGAAGACGAGGAGGAGCAGGAGGCGTGCGCGCGTGCGCAGGTCCTGCGGTTTTCCCGAGAGGGTTTCGGAGCCGGCGAACCAAGCGAGTCCGAAGCAGAGCCCGACGAAGCCCGCCGTGTTTTGATAGGTGGTAAAGGCATCGAAGCCGTAGATGGCAGAGCCGATGGCGCCGGAGGCGAAGAGCAGGGCGGAGAACGCGGTGCCGGCGAAGAAAATCAGGTTGAGCCACGCGGGAACGGGTGCGCCGGCTTGGGCGGCCCATGCGGGGAGTTGAAACTCGTCGTTTATGTCTTCTTCCGCCGGAGTGCCCGTGAAAATACGTTTGATTTTATGCCAACGTTCTTTGATGACGAAGGCGCTGAAGAGCGGAACCAGATAGCCGAAGAGGTAGTCGTCTTTGGAGTTCCAGCATTGGATTTGGTCGAAAAGCAGGACAGCGCAGGCGAGCAGTGCGATGCCGACATACCAAAGCGGAGAAAGTGCTTCGGCGGTTTTGTCGGATGTTTTTGAGATTTCCATAAAGCTCAGATTAAAACACGAAATTCCCGTCGGCGGGAATACTATTTTTCTGCGGTGTTTAGTGCTTGCCGATTTTTATTAAATGATGCATGCTTCCCCACTTAATCATCTTTTTATAACGTGAGAGAAGAATATCTTAGACAAGCTAACAAGGTCGTCAAAGACCCGAACATTCTGATCAACGTCGTCTCGCGCCGCGTTCACCAGCTTCAGCACGAAGGCATGGAACCGCTCGTTGACACGCTCGAAAAGCTCGCGCCGGAAGATATCGCATTGCGCGAAATTATCGAAGGAAAGCTTTCTTTCGAATTGCCGGACGATTTGTTGCAGTAATTTGTAAGATGTGAATTTTTCGGGGCAGGTTTTCCTTACGGGAACGACCTGCCCGTTTTTTTAAGTGAGTAAGAAAAAGGACAACAACAAGCAGGCGGAGGTTCGTAACCCGAAAGCTTCTCGGGACTACGAACTCGGCGAACGCTATGAGGCGGGCCTTGTCCTGACGGGGACGGAGGTCAAGGCCTTGCGTGCGGGGCGTGCCAATATTGCGGACGCGTTTATTCGCATCGATTCCGACAATATTCCGACGCTTTATCATGCGCATGTTTCCGAATACGATTTCGGCAACACGAATAATCACAATCCGTACCGCCCGCGCCGCCTTTTGCTCCACGCGAAAGAGATTCGAAAGATTCAGGCTTCAATCCAGTCCGGCGGGATGTCGATTGTTCCGCTGAAAATTTATTTCGCGCACGGGCTGGCGAAACTGCAGCTGGCCGTCGGGAAGGGGAAGAAGCTTTTTGACAAGCGAAACGATATTAAGAAGCGGGATGACGAGCGTTATATTCGCCGCGCATTGGCGTCGCGACGCTAAATAATCCTTGACTGACGCTTTGTAAATAGTAATCTTTATCCTTTACTGTTAATTTGGATATGAAAACGAAAGTAACGAAAAGCAAAACCACGAAAAAGGCTACCGAGAAAGCAGCGCCGAAGGCAAAGACGGCTGCTGTGAAGCCGGTCGCCAAGGCTGCCGAAAAACCGGTTGCAAAGCCGGCGGAAGCTCCGAAGAAGGCTTGTGCAGCAAAGAAAGTTTGCGAAAAGAAAACGACTACGAAGAAGGCTGCCGCTAAGGCAACGCCCGCAACGCTGAAACTGACGCGCATCGTTGCGCATGTTAATGTCGGCTGGGGCAAGCAGCTCTACATCCGCGGCGAAGGCGCAGGCCTGAGCTGGGAACAGGGAATTCCGATGCTCTGTGAAAATGACACGGAATGGCATTGGGTTGCGGAAACGGACGTTTGCCCGATTTCCTTCAAGTTCCTCATCGATGACAAGATTTGGGCTCTCGGCGAAAACATCACCATCAACGCCGGTGACGTTCACATCTCCGAACCGAGCTTCTAATTTCTTTTCCGAAAGACGAAACGCGCAACTTACCGGTTGCGCGTTTTTTTGTCTCCGTTGCAAGCGATTTTCTGAAGAAAACGGTGGGCGCCCGTAAAATAAATTGCCCGGGCGACGGAAAGCTTTTAGATTTAGCCGCTAATATTATGATGAGTTCGGCTTCCAATGATCGGATTTTGACGCGCGACGTGGATGCGACGGTCGTGCCCTCGGGTGACGCCGCATTTTTGCCTGCGGGAACCAAGGTCAATATCACCCATCGCCTCGGCGGAAACTTTACCGTTGTTTGCGATGTCGGCATGTTCCGTATTCTCGGCAAGGACGCGGATGCGCTCGGCGAAACCCGGGAGGCCGCGTTGGGTGCGGACGCCGGAGAAACGACGCAGTACGGCTCCTACGGCACGGCGGAACATCCCGGTCATGTCGGAGAACCCGACAAGGAGGCGCTTTGGGCGGCTTTGCGCTGTGTTTATGACCCGGAAATCCCCGTTGATATCGTCAATCTCGGCCTGATTTACAAGCTCGAGGTCCTTCCGCTCGGCGACGAGCGTTATTCGGCTCAGGTGGCGATGACGCTGACGGCGCCCGGTTGCGGCATGGGACCGGTCATGGCGGAGGATGCTCGCAATCGTCTGCTGACGGTTCCCGGCGTCAATGAAGCCCGCGTAGAGATTGTCTTTGAGCCGCCGTGGAATCAGGACATGATTTCCGAGGAAGGCAAGATGGAGCTTGGGCTCATTTAGTCGGCTGCGGAGCAATCGAAGCGAGACGGAATTAAGATGTCTTTTTCTAAAATCGATTCCGTAGCTCTCGCACAATGCCAACGGGAACTCGGCTCACGACTTCCCGTTTTTTGTGTCGAAAGTACGGGGAGTACGAATTCGGACGTTGCGGCGATGCTGGCGTCGGGGAAAGTTCAAGGGGATTTTGCCCTTGTCGCGAACACACAGAGCGCGGGTCGCGGACGTATTCCCGGCCGCCGCTGGGAGAGTTTGCCCGGCAATATTTTTTTGTCCTGCGGTTTTTCTCCGCGCGGAATCCCGCCGGCGCGTCTGGCGAATCTGACACTGTGGCTCGGCGTTTCCGTTGCAACCATGCTGCGGGAAAAATTTGCCGTGCCCGTGCTCGTAAAGTGGCCGAACGATATTTGGTGTAACGGCCGCAAGATGGCGGGCATGCTGACGGAAGCGCATGTGGGGAGCGGCGGGGTGCGAGGCATTATTTTCGGCATCGGACTGAACGTCAATCTGGACGCGGAGGCTTTGCCGCAAACGGCGGAATTGCGCGCGACTTCGCTGAAGGCGGAGCGCGGGGAGGCCCTCGACATTCATCGGGTCTGTGCGGAGCTCCTGTTCGCAATCGAAAATGCCTACGCCGATTTTCTCGCCGGGACGCACGCGGAAAAGCTCGCTCTGCTTTGGAAAGAATCCGATTGCCTTTACGGACAGCGCATTGTTGCGGTTTACGGCAACGAACGTATTGAAGGAATTGCCTGCGGAATCGATACCGGCGGGAATCTGCTGATTCGTACGGACGCAGGAGAACTTCGCGCTTTCTCCGCCGGCGATATTAGTCTCGGGAGCGCCTCCCGCCCTTAATGATCGCCGCTCGGGATTAAACGGCCTTGGAGTGGCGGTTTGGCGTGCCGCTTTGGAAATATGCGTCGAAAGGCAAAGCGATGTTGCGGATGAACATACGCCCGACGTGCGTGACGGAGAAGCCGTTGCCGTCTTCCCGGAAGGCGATGAGACCGTCGGCGGCGAGAGGGTCCAGCTTTGCGATTTCTTCGGCGTAGCGGGTTTTAAAATCGAATCCGAAGCGCTCCGAGAGACGCGTGTAGTCCAATTCCAGATTGCACATGATGCCGGTGATGATTTCGCGGCGTCGCAAATCTTCTTCGGTCAGAATAAGGGATTTGATTTGCGGGAGACTACCTGCGGCCACGCGTGCTTCGTAAGCGTCGAGTGCTTTTTCGTTTTGAGAAAAGCTGCGTGCCGACTGCGAGATGGACGACATGCCGAGGGCGACGATGGGAAGCCCGGCGTGAGTCGAGTAACCTTGGAAATTGCGTTGGAGGCGGTGTTCCCGCAGGGCGTGCACGAGCTCGTCGTCTTCGCGAGCAAAGTGGTCTAAGCCGATATAGACGAAGCCGTTGCGCGTGAGCTTTTCGATGATGGTTTTGAGGAGGGCGATTTTTTCGTCGGGCGAGGGCAGACCGCCGCTTTGTTCCAGCAGTTTTTGTTGCGGTTTGAGCCAGGGGACGTGCGCGTAGCTGAAGACGGCGAAGCGGTCCGGTTGCAGTGCGAGCAGCTCATCGAGCGTTGCCTCGTAGCTTTCCGTGCTTTGGAAGGGAAGCCCGTAGATCAGGTCAAAATTAACCGAGCTGAAGCCGCTTTCTCTCAGCCAGCGTACGGCCTGTTCGATGAGCGGTTTGGGTTGGACGCGGTGGATGGCGACTTGGACTTTCGGGTTTAAATCCTGAACGCCGAGCGAGGCGCGGGAGCACCCGAGGCGGCGGAAGGCTTCGACGATTTCGCGCGTCAGCGAGCGCGGGTCGAGTTCGACGGAGATTTCGGCGTCCGGGGTGAAGGTGAAATGGGCGCGTAGCATCGCGGCGATGCGGTCGATTTGGGTGGGAGTCAGGGCGCTGGGCGTGCCGCCGCCGAAGTGCAGCTGGGCGACGGAGAGGGTCTGCCCGTCGGGAGCGAGTTGCTTTTTCCAGAGCGCGATTTCCTTTTCGATGAAATCCAGGTAACGCTCCGCCGTCGCATCGTCGCGTGCAGGGACGGTCGTGCAGCCGCAGTACCAGCAAAGTGACTTGCAGAAAGGGATGTGTATGTAAACGGAGATGACGTTCCCGCCGTCGGCGATATCCTTGCGCATGATTTCGAATACGGCATCATCGGCGACGGCATCCCGGAACTGCAGTGCCGTCGGATAGGACGTGTAGCGGGGCGCGGGTACGTTGTATTTTTTGACGAGGTCGAGATTAACCTCCAGAGCGTTTTTCATAGTATCGGATTAAAACGTTTTCTCCCTGCGGCGGGAACGCAAAAATAGGGCTTGCGCCGCACGGCAGTTTCGTAGAAGCTTAGAAACAAGTCAGGTCCCGGGCAACGAATGCCGGCGAACCCCGTCAGATCCGGAAGGAAGCAGCGGCAGTCAGGTTCCTCGTGTGCTCCGGTCAACCTGGCGTTTTTTGTGCCCGGAAACAGGCTTTTCCCGCGTCGGCAGACTTTTTGAGATTTTACTTTTCCCGTGCGGAAATGCGGAGTAGGATTCACCGCCAATTATGAACCACGAATTGCTTAACGCCAACAAGCGTCTTCCCGACAGCAAGGGATTCTTCGGTCGTTTCGGCGGCTCTTTTGTCCAGCCGGAACTGCAAGCGCAGATGGATGAAATCGCGCATGCTTACCACACGATTTGCCGTTCTCACAACTTCGTTCAGGATCTGCGCAATATCCGCAAACACTTTCAGGGGCGTCCGACGCCGGTTTATTACTGCAAAAACCTCACGGAAAAGGTCGGTGGTGCACGTATTTATCTCAAGCGCGAAGACCTTAACCACACGGGCGCACACAAGCTCAATCACTGCATGGGCGAGGCCCTGCTCGCGAAATATCTGGGCAAGAAAAAGCTCATCGCGGAGACGGGTGCCGGACAGCACGGCGTTGCGCTCGCGACGGCCGGCGCTTACTTCGGTATCCCCGTGGAAATCCATATGGGTGAGGTCGATATCAAAAAGGAGTACCCGAACGTCATGCGCATGAAGGTGCTCGGCGCGAAGGTCGTTTCCGTGACGCGCGGCGACAAAACGCTCAAGGAAGCCGTGGACTCTGCCTTTGAATCCTATCTTGACGACCCGGTTAATTCTATTTACTGCATCGGTTCGGTGCTCGGGCCGCACCCATTCCCCTTGCTCGTGCGCGAATTCCAGCGCGTTATTGGCATTGAAGCTCGCGAGCAATTCTTCGAAATGACGGGGGAAATGCCCGACAATATTTGTGCCTGTATCGGCGGCGGCTCCAACGCGGCCGGCTTTTTCCACGCCTTCGTTAACGACCCCGTCGAAATTTACGGCGTCGAACCGCTCGGGCGCGGGACGAAGCTCGGCGATCACGCCTGCTCCCTGGCCTACGGAACCGAAGGCATTATGCACGGCTTCAACTCCATCATGCTTAAGGACGAAAAGGGCGATCCCGCACCGGTTTACTCGGTGGCAAGCGGCCTGGACTATCCGTCCGTCGGCCCGGAACACGCCTACTGGCACGAAATCGGCCGCGAAAAAGCAGTCCAAATTAACGACGACGAAGCCATCACGGCGTTCTTCCGCCTCTCGCGTCTCGAAGGGATCATCCCCGCGCTCGAAAGCGCACACGCTGTGGCTTTCGCGACGAAACTTGCCGTGGAACGCCCGACGGAATCCATTCTCGTCAACCTTTCCGGTCGCGGCGATAAGGACCTCGACTTCGTCATGGAAAACTTCGGTGAATACGCCGATCGCGAGTACTAGAGCGAGTCCTGCCGTCCACCGCGGCGATGTAAACGGAAAACCGGCGAACAAAGCATTGCTCGTTCGCCGGTTTTTCTGTGTCCGGAGCTTGGTAGGATGACGCCCGCACTTCCCGTGTTTATTTTCGGGGACGCCCGCGGCGGCGCGTATTGTGAGCTGCCGAAGAAATAATTTTCTTGGAGTCGATGCTTACGTTAGGTGCATTCGGATGGAAAAACTCCCAAAGTTCGATTCCGTAAGCGGCACAGATTCGCGCAACCGTTTCAACGCGAAGATGCGAGCGCCGTCCGGACTCAATCTGTTGGTAAAACTTGTAATTGATTGCGGCATACTCGGCAAATTCCTCCTGAGAAATTTTTACGCGAAGGCGCAATTGGCGGGCTCTCTGGGCAATATCGAAATTTTCAACTCTCACAGATTTTACAATCTTAAGAGCGTTTCAGAAAAAATATCCCCAACGATTGTTGACATTTAAGCTTGGGCAACTTTAGTGTTGGCGATACTCGAACATAAACGCATGAACAACAAAATTAAAAAACTCATTACTACATTATTATTTCCCCTAGCGATTGTGCTCGGTTTAACCGCTTGCGGCGGCGGAGGAGGGGGAGGTGACGGCGAAGAGTCCGATGTATTCGTCCCTTCTGCTCCTTCATCGTCCGCGTCGTTACCCTCTTCTTTGGTCGGTAGGTGTATGAGGCTTGATGGGTGGAGCTTTTCTTTTGGCTCGTCAACTGTCGCAGCGACATCTTGGGGAGAAACGGCTTTTGGGGCTTCTGTCACTGATGGATCAGGATCCTATTTATACAATCCAAGTACGAAGGTTTTGAACATCGCTGTTACGATGGGACCCAATCGTGAGTATCGTTATGTTTTCAAAGGAAAATTAAGCAACGTGAAGAAAAGCTATGACAATACTGTTTACAGCGCGTGGTGGTCTTACAGCCGAGAAAGCACTTTGCCGGGAGGGACAACTATTCGTAAGGAGAGTGGTTGTACTGTGACGTTTTAGCAGGCACGCTGTAGCGTGTACGACAGAAAATAAAGTTGTAGGTTTACTGTCGATCTCCCGCGTAGCGGGAGATTTTTTTGCCGCCAGTTCCGTTTTTTTAAGATGCGGGGCTTACGGCATGTACGGGCGTTCGTATTTTTCGGAAAGGCGGCTCATGAGAGTGACGACAGCCGCGAATCCGAAGCCGGCGGCAATTGCACGGAATACTGCCGTGAGTGTGTCGGGTTCGTTGCCGTGCTTGATTCCGAGAACGCCGAAAATGATGAAAACGAGTGAACTTGCCGCGCCGACAATCAGCAGGGCGAGCCGGTAGCGTTTGCTGCAGTCGGCGAAGCGATCGACGAAGCGGCAGGTGAGGTAAAGGGCTACCGGAATGAGGAAAACGAAAAGGACGGCCGAAGGGCCGGACGTAAATCCCGGCGGAAAGCCTCCACGCCAAAACATAAGGAGGATAAACGCTATGAGCAGGGTATGCGGTGCCAACGTAAGGTAGAGATCCTAATCCATAGAAGCCGCGAACAGGTAGCAACGACTGAAAAGCTCGCAGGCAATTAAAAAGCGGAGGGGAAAAGCACTCTTTCCTATAAGATTCATGTTTGCTCCCTCCGCTTTTCGGTTTCCGCTTAGACCGGAATTTGCTCGAGAATGCGGAGCCCGAAGGCGTTGAGTCCGACGACCTTCTTCGGATTATTTGTGATGAGACGAATTTGGTTGGCACCGAGTTCCGCGAGGATTTGGGCGCCGATGCCGAAGTCTCGCTGGTCGAGATTGGTCGGCGGTTCCGCGCTCGGAGCTTCGGGAAGGGCGTAGTCCGAATTGGCCATGTAGAGAACGACGCCGCGGCCTTCGCGGGCAATCATTTCGAGTGCGGCCGAGAGCATACCGGGTTTGCCGAAAGACTTGCCGCGGAAGACGTCGCCGAGCATATTTTCGCGGTGGACGCGGACGAGGACGGGGCGGCCGTCGGAGATATTGCCGCAGGAGAGCGCGATGTGGCGTTTGCCGTCCACGCGGCTGCGGAAGATGCGCATGGTGAACTGGCCGAATTCGGATTCGAAGGGCATTTCCGTCTCGAGCTTGATGAGGCGTTCACGGCGGTAGCGGTATTCGATGAGTTGTGCGACGGAAACCATTTTCAGTCCGAAGCGCTTGGCGAATTCAACGCCGTCGGGCAAGCGTGCCATTGTCCCGTCGTCGTTCGTGATTTCGCAGCAGACGCCGCCCGGATGCAGGCCGGCGAGCAGGGTCAAATCGACGGTGGCTTCGGTGTGGCCGGCGCGCTGGAGTACGCCTCCCGGTTTAGCCGTGAGCGGGAAGATGTGGCCGGGCTGAACGAGGTCGGTCGCCACGCTCTTGTCCGAGGAAAGCAGGTTGATGGTGCGTGCGCGGTCGTAAGCGGAGATGCCGGTCGTGATGCCTTCGGCGGCGTCCACGGAGACGGTGAAGGCGGTGCGATAGGATTCCGTGTTGACGGGAACCATCGGGAAGATGCCGAGGCGGCGCAGGGCCGGTTCGGTGTTCGGCGCGCAGATGAGGCCGCGCGCGTACTGAATCATGAGATTAATTTTCTCGGGTGTCGCCTTTTCGCCGGACATGATGAGGTCGCATTCGTTTTCGCGATTTTCATCGTCGGCGACAATGATGATTTCTCCCGCGGCGATGGCGGCGAGGGCTTCTTCTACGGTATCAAAAATCTTTTCCATGGTTCAGAGATGCCCCTATCTTAGCTTATTCGAAAGCGTTTGAGTAGGGCTAATTTGCGGGAATCTTCAGAAAAGCGCATTTTGCCGGCGGTTGCGGCGGCACGAAAAAGCCGTTCTCGCTCGGGTGAACGGGAACGGCTTGATTGAGCGCAGTCGCAGGGCTTAGAGAACGATGTACTTTTCTGCGGGAACTTTGCAGACCGGGCATTTTTCCGGAACGTCGCCTTCGCCGAAGGTGTCACCGCAAACCGGGCAGACGTAGTAGGTCTTCGGGAGCGAGGAGACCGTGCCGGCGTTGATGGCGTCGATTGCCTTCTGGTAGAGCTCGGCGTGGATTTTTTCGACTTCGAGCGCCTGGGTGAAGGTCAGCGTTGCGGCTTTCTGGCCTTCGGCTTCGGCATCCTTGAGGAAGTTCGGGTACATTTCCGAGAATTCGTAAACTTCGCCGGCCTTGGCGTGGGCGAGGTTTTCGAGCGTCGTGCCGACTTCGATTTCGATTTTGAACTTCGGCAGTTCGCCTCCGAGTTTCTTCAGGACGCGTGCGTGGTTCGCAGCGTGGATGCTTTCGGCCTTGGACGTGGCTTCAAACATTTTTTGAATTTCGGGGTAGCCTTCGCGGGCGGCCTGTGCGGCAAAAGCGGCGTAGGTGGCGCCGGCGGTGGATTCTCCGATGATTCCGTCGATGAGATTTTTGATAGTTTTTTCCATAGCAAGAAAGATTTTCTCCAATTAAACGAAAATAACAAGAAATTCTTTCGGAAAATGTCAGATGACGGCGAGCGTGAAGCCCATCAGCAACATTCCCGTGATAATTCCGTAGATTGAAAGGTGGTGAAAGCCCCAGCGTTCCGCCATCGGGAGCAATTCGTCAAAAGCGATAAAGACCATCGTTCCCGCGACGGCAGCGAAGAGTACGGAAAGCAGGGTGGCCGAGAGGAACGGGTAGAGCACGAGCATGGCGATGCCGGCGCCGACCGGTTCCGCCAACCCGGAGACCATTGAGTACATGAATGCCTTTTTGCGGGAACCCGTTGCGTGGTAAATCGGGACGGAGACGGTGATGCCTTCGGGGATGTTGTGAAGCGCAACGGCGACGGCAATCGGAATACCGAGTGTGAGCGAGTTGATCCCTGCGGCGAAGGTCGCCATGCCTTCCGGGAAATTGTGAACCCCGATGGCAAGAGCGAAAAGGAGCCCGGAACGGCGGAGTTTGGCGGCGGATGCGGCGTCGCTTTTCGGCTGTTTAACGGGGACGTGCAATTCTTCGGGACCGTGGGCTTCGTGCGGATTTTCCTTTTCGGGGATGAGGCGGTCGATGAGCATGGCGATCAGCATGCCGCCGGAGAACGAGGCCAGACCGACGAGGTGTCCGTTAAATTTTCCGTAGATTTCCGCGAGCGTTTCCTGTGCCGAGGCAAGTAGCTCGACGAAGCTGATATAAACCATAACGCCGGCCGAGAGTCCGAGCAGGAAAGTAAGCAGGCGGATATTAGTTTTTTTGACAAAAAATCCGATGGCGCCGCCGACACCGGTTGCGAGCCCCGCGAATGTCGTCAAAGCCAATACGGCGAGCATGTCTTGCCACGAAATTCCTTCAAACATTCGGGAAACGTATGCCTTCGCTATGCGGGAAGCAATGATTTTTGACGGAGAAGCGCCTTAGCGCGTGTGTTTATTCCGTGGGCAGGACCGCGTTGATGAAATGCGTCATGCGTTCCTGGATATTGCGCGGATTAGGGTCGAACACGCTTTGGCGGGCAAGCTTCTGCATGTCGGAAAGGGCGCAGTGGCGCAGGATGTAGCGGATGCGCGGTGCCGAATTGGCCGTCATGCTGAGCGAGTCGGCTCCCAAGCCGATCAGGAGGGGCGCGAAGGCGGGGTCGCCGGCAATTTCGCCGCAGATGCCGCAGGGAATTTTCGCGCGATGTGCCGCGAGGATGGTCTTTGCGATGGCGCGGATGACTGCCGG
Organism: Opitutales bacterium; assembly: GCA_017546455.1. Lineage (GTDB taxonomy): Bacteria > Verrucomicrobiota > Verrucomicrobiia > Opitutales > UBA953 > Spyradosoma. The sequence continues at coordinate 5,785 of JAFYWY010000037.1, read as the reverse complement.
GTGGTAGGAGTCGTAAAGGTGGGAAATTTTTTCGTTACCGCGGTCAACGGCCAGCATGTATTGGGTGAGGTCGTTAGTGCCGATGCTGAAGAAGTCGGCTTCGCTTGCCAAGTCTTCGGCGATGGCGACGGCGGCGGGCACTTCGATCATGGTGCCTACCGGAATGTCTTCGTCGAAGGGAATGCCCGCGCGGCGTAATTCGCCTTTGGCTTCTTCGAGCACTTCTTTGGCGTTGATAAGCTCCGAGAGCGAGCTGATCATCGGGAAAAGAATACGGACGTTGCCGCGCGTGCTGGTCCGGAGAATGGCGCGTAATTGCTCCTTAAATATATCCCGGAATTCGAGGCAGAAGCGGATGGCGCGGAAGCCCATGAAGGGGTTTTCCTCCGCCGGCATCAGGGCGCTCGAAACATGCTTGTCGCCGCCGATGTCGAGCGTGCGGATGATGATGTTGCTGTTCTTGGGAAGCGCATCCACGACCTGACGGTATTCTTCATACTGGGCTTCCTCCGAGGGGAAGCGGTCCGAACGCAGGAAAATTCCTTCCGAGCGGAAAAGCCCGATGTCGTAGATGTGCATTTTCCGCATCGTTTCCAGATTCTCCTTGCCGGAGACATTGGCTTCGATTCGGAAAAAATGCCCGTCCGCCGTCGTGTCGGGCTTGACGCTTTCTTCGGCGATGAGTGCCTCGAGGCGGGAGCGGCGCAGCGAAATCTGTTCGTAAACATCGAGCGTCTTTTTGCTCGGGTTGACGTAAACCAACCCTTTGTCGCCGTCGACGAGGATTTCGTCATCCTGTGCGATGCGCAGGGTGGCATTACGTAATCCGACGATGGCGGGGATGCCGAGCGAGCGCGCGATGATGGCGGCGTGCGAGGTGTGGTTGCCGGTGTCAGTGAGGATTGCCAGGACGTGCGATCGGTCGAAGGCGATCGTTTCCGACGGGGTTAGTTCTTCGGCGACGACAATACGGTTGCGGAGGCGTTCCGGGCTGTTCTCCTGAGCTTCGCCGAGCAGGTTTTTAAGCACTCGCTGGGCCACGTCGCGGATATCGGCGACGCGTTCCTTGAGGTAGCTGTCTTCCATGCCGGAAAAGAAATCGATGTAGCGGCCGGTAACGGAATTGACGCAGTGTTCGGCGTTGAGTTTTGAGACCTGAATGGCGCGCTTTGTTTCGTCGATAACCGCGGGATCGTCCAAAACGAGCAGGTGTGCGGAAAAGATTTCGGCGTTGGCGGGTCCGACCTGGGCGGAGACTTCCTCGATGAGCGTGGAAATCTGTTCACGCGTCTTGGCAACGGCCCGGTCAAAGCGTAAGGTTTCGCGCTCGACATCGTCAATTTTGTAACAGGGCAGGTCGACGTTTTTCTGGAGAAACACAAAGGCTTTCCCGCGGGCGACACCCGGGGCGCATCCGATGCCCTGAAGCCGATATTCCGTTTTGTCTGCCGACTCGTTCATACGCCGACAATAACCCATACGCCGCCCTCGGCGCAAGCGCTATTATGCCGAATTCGAAAGATGTGTCGGAATTGCCCGACTGGTGGCGCGGAGACGGCGAAAAATCGAGAAAATTTTGTTTTTCCGCGAGAAATCCGCTTTGCATTTTTCGGGTTTTGGCGTATTTTAAATTCCCAAGGTTATGAAATACATTTTTGTCACAGGCGGAGTTGTTTCTTCTTTGGGTAAAGGGCTGACGGCGGCAGCTCTTGGAGCACTTCTTGAACTGCGCGGATTGAAGGTGCGCATGCAAAAATTCGATCCGTATCTGAACGTCGATCCGGGGACGATGTCTCCCTTCCAGCACGGCGAAGTTTATGTCACCGACGACGGAGCCGAGACCGACTTGGACCTTGGCCACTACGAACGCTTTACCTCCGGAAAACTCTCCCGAGCCAACTCGGTTTCTTCCGGTAAAATTTACGAGTCCGTGCTCGCAAAAGAACGCCGCGGCGACTATCTGGGCGTGACCGTTCAGGTGATTCCGCACGTGACGAACGAAATTAAGGAACGCATCGTCAAGGGCGGCGAAGGCGTGGACGTTTTGATTACCGAACTCGGCGGAACGACCGGCGACATCGAAGGCCTTCCGTTCCTCGAAGCCCTGCGCCAGTTCCAGCTCGATCAGGGCCGCGACAATGTCTGCTTTGTTCACTGCGCCTTGGTGCCGTACATCCGTGCCGCCGGCGAACTCAAGACCAAGCCGGCTCAGCAATCGACCGCGAAACTGCGCGAAATCGGTATTCAGCCGGACATCCTCGTTTGCCGTACGGAACGCCCGCTGACGCTCGAAATGCGCCAGAAAATGAGCCTTTACTGCAATGTTCCGGTCAGTGCCGTCGTCGAATGCCGCGACGTGCCGTTCTCCATTTACGAACTCCCGCTGATGCTTGCGAGCGAGCACCTGGACAACGAAGTCATCAAGTCTCTGCACCTCGAAAACCATCCGCACATCCGCCACCGCAATCTCCTGCAGTGGAAGGACATCGTGCGCAAGCTCAAGTACCCGGCGCACCACGTCAAAATCGGCGTCGTCGGCAAGTACATCGAACTGCAGGACGCTTACAAATCCATTTACGAAGCCATCACGCACGGCGGTATCGCCAATGACTGCGGCGTGGAAATCAAGCGCATCGACTCCGAAGAGCTGACCGAACAGAACATCGAATCGCTCAAGGATCTGGACGGCGTGCTCGTTCCCGGCGGGTTCGGCGATCGCGGCATCGACGGCAAGATTGCCGCAGCACGCTATGCCCGCGAAAACGGCCTGCCGTATTTCGGGATTTGTCTCGGGATGCAGATTGCCGTCATCGAATACGCACGCCACGTGCTCGGTCTGGAAGACGCCACTTCGACGGAATTCAATCCGGAAACGAAGAATCCGGTCGTCGACATTATGGAAGAGCAGAAGCAAATCGTAAACAAGGGCGCTTCGATGCGTCTTGGCACCTACGATTGCTCGCTCGCGGCGGGAAGCAACGCGCAGGCGGCTTACGGCGAAGAAAACATTTCCGAACGCCACCGCCACCGCTACGAGTATAACAACAAGTACCGTGACGCCCTCGTCGCCGCCGGTCTCAAGGTTGCGGGCACGAATCCGACTCTCGACCTCGTCGAAATCGTCGAAGCGGAAAATCATCCGTGGTATGTCGGCGTCCAGTTCCACCCGGAATTCAAGTCGAAGCCCTCGGCTCCGCACCCGCTCTTCGCGGCCTTCATCAAGGCGGCAATTGAGCGCCAGGGCCGTCGTAGCGCCGCCAAGTAAGCGGCGGGAAAACCGAAGCAATTAATTTTTATCGTTATGAAGATCCAAGAAAAAAATGTAGTGGGATTTCACTACACGCTGAAAGACAAGGACGGCAATGTGCTGGATTCCTCCGAAGGACGCACGCCGCTCGAATATTTGCATGGCGCCGGAAACATCATTCCCGGACTTGAGAAGGAACTCCTCGGTCTCGGCGTCGGCGACAAGAAGCAGGTTGAAGTCGCTCCGGAACTCGCCTACGGCGTGAAGCAGGACGCCCTCGTTATTTCCGTTCCGCGCAAAAACATCGAATTTGACGGCGAAATCGTTCCGGGCATGCGCTTCCACGCGCAGGCTGCCGACGGCAACGTTCATGCGTTCACGGTCGTCGAAGTCGATGCGGAAAACGTCAAGATGGACGGCAATCACCCGCTCGCGGGCGTGACGCTGTTTTTCGACGTCGAAATCACCTCGATTCGTGAAGCTACGCAGCGCGAACTCGTCGAGGGCCACCCGCACATGGAAGGCTGCTCCTGCGGCTGCCACGGCGGAGATGACCACGGCTGTGACTGCGACGGAGACTGCGATTGCGACGGCGGTTGCGGTTGCCACTAAGTGAAGGAATATCATGGCTCCTCTGACGCCTATCGAAGAACTTCGCCATAGCGCCGCGCACGTGCTCGGTGCGGCTGTTTTGCGCCTCTTCCCGGAAGCTCAGCTCGACGTCGGTCCGGCGGTTGAAAACGGCTTTTACTACGATTTCGGTCTCGACCACAAATTCACTTCCGAAGACCTCGAAAAAATCGAGGCGGAAATGAAGAAAATCGCGAAGGAAAACCAGAAATTCGAATTTACCGAAGTTTCCCGCGAAGAAGCGGAAAAGCTGGTTGCGGAAACGCCCTACCTGCGCGAATTTAAACCGAGTCGCCTTGCCGATATTCCCGAAGGCGAAAAAATCACGTTTTACCGTAACGGCGAATTTGTCGATCTGTGCCGCGGTCCGCACGTCCGCTACACCTCGCAGATTAAGGCATTTAAGCTGATGTCCGTCGCCGGCGCGTATCACCGCGGCAACGAAAACAACAAGCAGCTTCAACGCATTTACGGCGTCGCGTTCGCCTCGAAGGCGGAACTCGACGAGTATCTGCACAATCTCGACGAAGCCAAAAAGCGCGACCACCGTAAACTCGGTCGCGAACTCAAGCTCTTCCATATCGACGAAGATGTCGGACAGGGCCTGATTCTTTGGACGCCGAACGGGGCAATCGTCCGTCAGGAACTGCAGACCTTCATTTCCGAGCAGCTCTTCCGTCAGGACTACAAGCAGGTCTTTACGCCGAACATCGGTAACCTGAATCTGTACCGCACGTCCGGTCACTTCCCGTACTATCGCGAATCGCAGTTCACGCCGGTTATCGACCAGGAACAGATCGAAAAGCTCGCCACCGAAGGTAAGTCCTGCGGCGACTTGGCGAATCTGCTTACGGCGGGGCAACTCGACGGCTTCCTCCTCAAGCCGATGAACTGCCCGCACCACATCAAGATTTTTGCCTCGCAACCGCACTCCTACCGCGATTTGCCCGTGCGCCTCGCCGAATTCGGCACCGTTTATCGCTGGGAACAGTCCGGCGAACTTAACGGCCTGACGCGCGTGCGCGGATTTACGCAGGACGACGGTCACCTCTTCTGCACCGAAGACCAAATCGCGCAGGAAGTACTCGGCTGTCTCGAGCTCGTGAAGATTATTCTCTCCACGCTCGGCATGACGAATTACACCGTCCGCGTCGGTCTGCGCGATCCGGAATCTTCCAAGTACATCGGCAAGGCCGAGAACTGGGAAAAGGCGGAAAACGCCTGCCGTACGGCTGCTGCGACCCTCGGTGTTCCCGTCAGCGAAGAAAAGGGCGAAGCGGCATTTTACGGTCCGAAGATCGACTTCGTCGTTAAGGACGTTCTCGGTCGCGGCTGGCAGCTCGGCACGGTCCAAGTGGACTTCAATTTGCCGGAACGCTTCAAGCTGGAATACACGGGAGCGGACAACAAGCCGTGCCGTCCGGTGATGATTCACCGCGCGCCGTTCGGCTCGATGGAGCGCTTCGTCGGCATTCTCATCGAACACTTCGCCGGCGATTTCCCGACTTGGCTCGCTCCGGAACAGGTTCGCATTTTGCCGCTTAACGACTCTCTCGTCCCCGCGGCCCGCGAAATGCGCGAAACGCTCAAATCCAAGGGCATCCGCGCAAGCGTTGACGAACACTCCGACAAGCTTGGTGCGAAGATTCGCCGTGCCGAATTGGAAAAGGTTCCGCACATGCTCGTGCTCGGGGCCAAGGAAATGGAAGCCGGTTTGGTCAACGTGCGCTCCCGCGCCGACAAGTCGCTTGAAGGCTCCTGCTCGCTGCAGGAATTCATCGACAAGCTCCTGCCGATCATCAAGGAACGTCGTCTTTCTCCCGACGCGCCCTTGGCGAAAAAGCCTCAGTAGTTTTTCGAACGTTTACAAAAAAGCGCCGGCGGATTTCAGTTCGCCGGCGCTTTTTT
>JAFYWY010000036.1 GCA_017546455.1 Opitutales bacterium | reverse complement strand
TCGCGAAAAACGAATTGCCGATGCCGGCGTCTGTGCTTCCGATTTGTGCTTCCGCGCCGCCGAAAAGCTTTTTGCCGACAATCCCGAAATCGGGCGCGACAGCATCGACGTCCTGCTCTTCATGAGCCAGACCGGCGATTATAGAACTCCCGCAACTGCGGCAATTTTGCAACACCGCCTTGGGCTTTCCATTAATTGTGCGGCAATGGATCTTTCGCTTGCCTGTTCCGGCTACGTCTATGCGCTTTCGACGGCATTTGCCTATGCCGCAAATCCCGGTGTTAAGCGTGTTTTGCTCCTTGACGGTGAAACCTATTCCAAAGTCGTCAATCCGCGCGACCGTGTAAATGCGCCGCTTTACGGCGATGCGGGAACGGCGACGCTCATCGAAAAATCCGATGATTTCGGCGAGTCTTATTTCGTTTTGAAGACAGACGGACGCGGAGAAAATGCCGTAAAAATTCCCGCCGGAGCTTGCCGTCTCCCGGCTTCGAAGGAAACTCTCGCGGAAGTCGTCGCGCCTGACGGTAGTCTGCGTTCCGCCTGTGAGGTGTTTATGAACGGTATGGACGTGTTCAATTTCGCCGTACGCTGCGCGCCCGATGCGATTAAGGATGTCGCTTCTATTTCCGGTTTATCGCCCGCCGATGCAGATTACGTCGTATTCCATCAGGCGAATAAGATGCTAACGGATTTTTTGGCGGCGCGCATGAAAATCCCGGCAGAGAAGGTGCCTTATTCCCTGCACAAATACGGAAACACGAGCTCCGCGTCCGTTCCGTTGACCATTTCCGAATGTCTTGCAGGAAAAGCTCCCGCAGAGAAAGTGTTGCTATGCGGGTTTGGTGCTGGATTTTCTTGGGCGGGTACAGCTCTCTCGCTCGCGAAAACCAAAATCTCGCCGGTTGTTGATTATTAATCGTGAAGTGCTTCGTTTTCAGAAATGCGACGCTTGAGGCGTTTTTTCCCCGCGGAGAAACGACATTTTCCGGTTACGGCGATATTTCCCGCATTCCTGAAAACGCCGAGTGCTACCGGTGGTTCTATACGCTCCCGCCGGGAATTGTAGCTTCCGAAGCTCGCACGCTTGTCGAAGATTTTTTACAGCAGCTCCGCCTTGTTTTGCCGCAGATTCCTGCCGGTAAACCGTTTGAGTTGATGCGACTTGCCGAGCCGGAAAATGCGCCGCTCGTTTTGGCGGATTCCCGCGTTCGCGATGCCGTCCGTTTTTACAACGATGCGCTTGAAAATATGGCATCGGAACGACCCGCTACCGCGTTGCTTCCGGCGCCGCCCTTCGGTGTCGATTGGCGTCTGTGGTTTCTCGCGCAGATGCCGTTTTCGCCCGCCCAAAAACAGGCGGAGCCCCAAGCTCCTGCTATTCCCGTGCTCCGCAAAAAATGCCTTGTCTTGGATTGCGATGACACGCTTTGGGGCGGGACGCTCGGCGAAGACGGACTCGGCTCGCTGAAAATCGGCGGCGATTTCCCCGGCAACGCGTTTGCGTTTTTCCAGAAAAAATGCGTCGAACTCGCCGAGAGCGGCATCATCCTCGCGATTTGTTCCAAAAACAACGAAGCGGATGTACGGGAGGTCTTCGAAAAACATCCCGCGATGATTTTGCGGCGGGAACATATTTCCGCTTGGCGCGTAAACTGGAACGACAAGGCGCAAAACCTGCGCGAAATTGTTGCCGAGCTCAATATCGGTTTGGATTCACTTGTCTTCGTCGATAACGAGACGCGGGAGCGCACGCGGGTGGCTGAGGCTTTCGGCGGCGTGTTGGCGACTCCGGAATTTCCCGAGCGCGCCCACGATTTGCCCGTTTTTGTCGAAAAACTTTTCGACGACTATTTCCGTTGCGAAAAGCTCACCGAGGAAGATGCGGCCAAGACGCAGCAGTACCGTGACGCGTCCGTGCGCAACGAACTCGTGAAAAATTTTACTTCGCTCGACGATTATATCGCGTCGCTTGAGATCCGCCTGCGCGTCGCACCCGCCGATGCATTTTCTTTGCCGCGCTTGGCGCAGCTCACGCAGAAAACCAATCAGTTTAATTTGGCGACGCGACGCCGTGACGAAGGCGAGTTGCGGGATTTTCTGGCACGCGGGAATGCCGTGTTTTCGCTTTCGGTGGCAGACAAAATCGGAGATCTCGGTATTGTCGGCGAAGCGGAAATCTCATTTTCCTTCGATGGGAAATCGGCTCGAATCGAAAACTTTATGCTGAGTTGCCGTGCGCTTGGTCGCGGCATCGAAACGGCGTTTGCCCGACGCATTTTGCAGCTACTGCGGGCACGCAACATCGAACGCGTTTACGCGGAATATTTGCCGACGGCGAAGAATGCCCCTTGCGCGAATTTTCTGCCGTCTCTCGGTTTCGCACCGGAGGACGACGCGCCGGACTCATGTTTTGTCCTCGATTTGTGCGCTTGCGGCGAAATAGCCGTTGCGCCTTTCTACCGATTGGATTCTGATAAATAGCACTATGGATTCCCGCCTCGAAAATGTCTTCAAAACCACGCTCGGCATCGACGCCGTGCCCGCCGAACTTTCTCAAACCAACTGCGAAGCGTGGGATTCCGTGAATCACCTGAATCTGGTGCTTGCGCTCGAGGCCGAATTCGGCGTCACGTTTGAACCGGAAGAAATCGCCGCGATGCAGAGCCTGGCTGCGGTCGAAAAACTCCTCGCAGCCAAGGCTGTGTAGGACCGTCGAATCTGCGGGACATGCGGCAATAAAAATCTCCCGCCGGGAATTGCGGCGAGAGATTGATTATCGGGACGGATTGCCCGGATTATTTGAGCTTCGGCTTTTTCGGCGTCAGCGGCTTGCCGTCGCCCTTGAAGGTTTTGTTCGGAAGCCAGGTTTGGTTGCGGCCGAAAAATGCGATTTTCCCGCGGACGATGAGATTGTCGCCGTCGCGCCAAATGGCACAGCCGTAAACCTTGCCTTTTTGCGGGTCGAGAATTTCGCCGTCGTTGTATTCGTTGCCGTCCTTTTCCAAATCCCAAATGATGTCCAGGCCGATAATCTTCGGCGAGCCCGGCAGCTTTGCACGTGCGTCCTTGTTCGTCAGCACATCGACAACGCGCCCGTAGACTTTACCTTGGTACTCGTAAATTTGAACGACGCTTTTGGCTTCCTTGGTTTCGTCGTCAATCGTTGTCCAAAACCCGACGACGCCGTCGGCCCACGCCAAGCTTGCGCTCATCAGCATCACCAGTGCTGCTAAGAATGTTTTCATGCACCTGAGTTTGCATCAAAGCCCTTCCGCCGTCAATTTCGCCTTTGGCACGGTCACCTCTAAAGACCTGAAATCGCAAAACCGATACGGGTGTAAAACAACCGCTCTCCGCTCCGTAATCCGAAGCTATCTCTACGATTTTACATGAACAAAGAAGCCGTTGTTGGGAGCTTTTTCGAATGCCAGCTAACCAACAAGGCTTCAGCACGATTCTCAATGGCAGTCGGATATTACTTCTGTTGATATGACTTAGCTTCCTTTGCGAAACAGACTTCGGATTCTACGCTTTAGCCTATCCCAGTAGTGTGTTGCCGATTTTTGAAACAACCGAAGGGCATGGAGCATATCTCTTTTTTCGACGCCTTGACCGACAAAATAAGCCCAACCTAAGCGAAACTCGGCGTAAGGTTCCAAATCGGCTTCCCGGCGATAAAGGGCAACGGCTTTTTCCTTGTCTGCCGGAATGCCAATTCCACGCCATAACCAATCGGCAAATTTCATGCGCGCTTCCCATGGGCAACCGTTGCTCGCATAACAGGCAATCTGTAGAAGTCGCGCGGCAAAGTTTTTGTCTTTGGGGACGCCGCGCCCTTTGGCGTAACATGCAGTTGCAAGATGGAAAAATGGAGTCGAGAAGTAGGAGCGATAAGAATGTTTTGCTTGTTGCTGTGCTTCATTCTCACAATCCAGTATCCAGTATTCTGCAGCCTTTTCCCATTCTCCAAGTTCCGCATGGCAGTCGGCAAGCGCTCCGTAGCAATAATCGCGAGCGTCTTTGTCTATTTGGAGATTTTTTTCGTAAAGCGAAATTGCGTGACGAATATTTTTCTGGATTCCTAATTCTTTATTTCCGAATTGAACGCTGTTTGCGAGACTGAAAATCGCATCGGAATGATTGTTTTCCACCGCTTTTTCCCTCCAAAGAAGGGCTTCTCGCGGGGCTGCGTACAAAAGCCTGCTGAATAACTTCATCTGTGCTTCGGCGTGACCTTGCTCCGCTGCTCGACGGGCCCATTTCGCGGACTCGCTCGATGCGTATATATTGGATTCCAACAAGCGAATTTTATCTGTTTTCCGAGTCGATTTTCTCGACCCGACGACACTGTAAAGTAGTTCGGATAAGCGGAACTGCGCTTCAGCATCTCCACCTTCTGCAAGTCGGCGATAATATTCGATGAAGTCATTTCGAAAATCGGACGCATTATCCGTTTCCTCCAAGTATTTTATGCCTTCTTCTGGTTTTTTAGAGTGCCCAAGTTGCCCAAAAAACAGAATTTCCCCGAGTCTGCGCCTTGCATCCTTATTTCCAAGGGCTGTTGCGATGTGAAAATATTTTACGGCTTCGCAATTATCTGCGGGAACGCCGCTTCCGTTTTCGTAAATTTTCCCAAGGATAAACGCTGCTTCTCCCCGAGAAATCCCCTTTATTCGAGGTGCTTCCTGTTCAATTTCCGTAATTTCGCGATAAAGCGATATTGCTTTCCCAAAATTCTTAGTGACAATTTCACCCGCTTCGTAAATCTTTGCCAGTTTAAGTAATCCTTGGATGGAAAATATTTTTTCGCCGGCGGCAAAGGCTTTACGAATCCAACTTTCTGCTATTTCTAAATCAATCGGGAAGTTCTCTTCGTCTACATCCATGTAATAATCAGCGATTTCTGTCATGTAGTCCATGTCCGTTTCGGCGGCTTCGATAAAAAGCTTTTGGGCCAGTTCCTTGTCTTGTGGCGTGTATTTCGTGCCTTCTGCAAATTTGGTTGCAAGTTTCCATTTGGCATTGGCATCTCCGCCATCCGCAGCTTCTCGCAAATAGGCATAAGATCGTTCTTCGTCTGCGGGAACGCCGATTCCGTGTTCATAACAAATGGAAAGATTGTGCGCCGCATCCGGGTCGCCTTTTTCATAGGCGTCGTGGTAGTACGAAAATGCTTTTTCTTCGTTCGGAGCAAAATTCATGTCGTCACTGCACCAGTAATCGCCAAGTGCTATCAACGCTTGGGTAGAACCGGTTTCGGCGTCACGCTGCAGTTTTTCAATTTCAATTTCCGGAAGCTTCATAATGGCTTTAAGTATAATCCCGTTCGTTTTAAAAAAAAGGCTTTGATTTGAGGACAAATCCCGGTTTATCGCTTGTAAGGAGGCCCGGGAGACTGCATTTCGTGAAGCCGTGAGAAAAATCGGAGCCCGCTACCGGAAAACCTTTACGGTGCTGGCAAAATGAATACGCAAATTGTGCTGAGATTTCTCACGGAAAAAGAAGTTCTCGAAATTCATAATTACCAAACACAGGTTTTCGGCGGCTCTCCCGATTTGCGGGACGGCGGATTGCTTCGCTCTGCCTAGGGCTTACTCTCCGTTCCCGCCGCTGCATCGCTGCTGAGGAATTGGGTGCTCCGATAGCGTAACGATGCCCACGGTAGCATGTAACAATGGACGTCCGCCCGCTGTCAATTTCGCCTTTGGCGCGGCCATCTTTAAAGACCTGAAATCGCAAAACCGATACAGGGTGTAAAACAAACGCTCTCCGCTTCGAATCACGAAGCGGAGAGTGTAGGGCAGGAGGCTTTAGTTCCCGCGGCGTAACCAAGTGCGCCCGGCGTTGTTGGATGCGTAGAGGCCCTTTTCGGTTTGGGCGAGAATCTCGTTCCCGGAGTCGTTGAGGTCGAGAAACTTTCCGTAAATTGTGCTGATGCAACGCGTCTGCCAAATGCACCCGCCGTTTACGGAAAATTCCAACTTCCTCGCATCCCGCGGCGAAATCCGAATCATCTCCCGTCCATGCTGGATTAATTGCGGCATCCGAATGCTTTTTTGGCTGCGTATCCGACAATTCGCGTGCTTACTGCATCGACCGTTCCACCCACAAGACCTCCGACAAGAGGAACCATTTTTGTTAAATTTACGATGCCTCTTGTGCCTGATTTTGTTACAATTTGCTTTCCAATCGCGTGGTTTATTTTTACTAAAACTTGCTTTGGTAATTGGGTGATCAGTTTTTTTGCATAGATTTTCGAGATTTCAACTCCCGCATTTTTCAAAATATTTTCAGCACTTCCTCCGATTAGCGTGAGAAGAATTGCTGTCTTTACGCGATCGTTTTTCAAGTCAAAGCCATAAATTTTTGCGATTGCTCCAACAAGGCGAGCTTGTACGACGTAAGCAGCTACTAAGGCTGCAGGGATTGTGACTGGCAACGTTACTAGTCCGCCAAGCCCTGTGATAAAACCACTTCCAAATGTTTTTGATGTTTCCCAGCGGATAAGAGATGAAACTCTATCGTCATCTGATTCGTACGAATCATCCCAAATATATTCGTTCGCGAGTTCTTCTGAAGAACAAAGACCTAGTGTTGGTAATCCGTCTGTTCCAACGGCGGTTAGCCATTGTGTAAATTTGATGATTTTACTTTCTTCGTTGTTTTTGTCCATGGATGCAGTAGGGTTAGCTATGAGGATTTTGCTGTGAGAGTTGTGGTATTCCTTTTGGGTTCAACTGTTGAAGGCGTCTTAAGCAGGCAACGGTGATGACTGCAGGAATTGTTACTCGCATTGCAGGTGTGGCAATCCAGATAGCAGTCAAAATCCCGGAAATCGTCCACCCGATAGGACCGGCAAAAACGGAAACCCACTTCATTATCGGAGCTGTCGCGGCGAATGGGAGACCATGGCCGAGAATTGCTCGTGCTGTCGCATGAATTATTGTGTTTAGGATTAGGTATGCTTTTATCCCGCCAAGGCTAATTGCCGTTTGGATTGCTATTGCAATTGTCGTGGCGGATGTGGTTCCTACGTCTTTCAAGATTTCGCCTGATGTCAGACCAAATTCTTTTAGGAAATCGTTTAATTCTTCGGGATTTTCTTTTTTCATTTTTTCAACAGTATCTGCGAGAACTTTGTTCAGCAGATGCGTTTCAATCAAATCTGTTGAAGAATTTTCATCGAATTTAACTTTTAGCGACTTGCTCACATCGCAAAGAATTTCCTTGTATAGGACTCCAGAACCGCGAAACATAGACGCCAATGTGTTTGCTCCAAAGTACTGTAGCTCTGCGGAAACAAGCTTCCATAAATCCGGAGATTTTTCTCTCCAAGGTTTTTCGCTGTAATACCAGCGCTTATAGTCTTCGGTCGCGGTCAGTTCTTCGGTTAAGCGAGTTTCTCCGTCTTTATCTTTGGTAAGAATATCGACGAGGATTTTCATGTATTCGTCCGGAGTTTTTTGAAGGAAGACTAAATCTTCGTCGACTCTGTAATTTGTTATGTCCATTGTCTCGTTGTAGTTTTTTATGTTAGGTGATTTTCTATCGGTAACCAGCGTAGGGTTTCCGTTTTGTGAAAGGTTTTGATTTGGTGGCAGAGTTTGCCGATGGAAAAGGTATTTATGGCGCGCTTGAGCCCCTGAATCTTTTGGATTCCTCCGTCGGCATGACAGGTTGCAGAGAATAGGTGGCAATTGTTTGCGTCCAATTTGTAATCTGTCGTGCTTCCGATAAAACGCCGCGCATATTTCGCTACTTCCGGCGATCCGAGTGGGTTGCCGTCTGCATCGCAAGTAGCGTAAGCGTGTGTTCCCGTGCGGAAATTTTCGCCCGGGGCTCCGTGGATAAATTCTTCGAGAGAAACGCTTTGATATCTTCCGTCGCCGAATAGCTCTGCAACTTCCCCGTTCCCGAGATAAATTCCGGAATGATGGGTGAATTTCGTGAGCTCGCAAATCAAAACCGTTCCCGCAGGGACGTCCGACAAATTGAAGAAGTTCCCGTCTGCAAGTTCCTTTTTTCGGGATTTTCTTATGCTGCTATCTTGAACTACGGGTACGCCGGCTTTCGACATGGCAACCATAAGTCCTGCCGCGACAGTCCCGCTTCCGACAATCGCTGCTTCTTTTTTGTGCGTTTTCATGCTACGCCTGATTACTCCCGCAAGGTTGCGGAGTAGTCGGTGCTTTACTGGAGAAGGGGGATTTTCCGAAAGCATGGCTTATACGTCGATTACGTCCGTGGTGTTGTCTTGGCGGAGTTGTTTGGTGCGCCAAGCTTTGTAGGCTTCGATTTGGCTGTTGAATTGAGAGAGGACAAGGGTGAAGACGGCGATGTCGTCGGCATAGCCTAAGCCGATTAGGATATCGGGGATGACGTCAAAGGGCCAAAAGAAGTAAACGATGGCGAAGACGATTGCTGCGATCACTTTCCACGGGACGTCTGTGTATCGACCGGCTTTGTAGTCTTTGAGCATTTCGAAAAGCAGGCGGGCTTTTTCCCAGGCGCCTCCGAGTTTTTGGCCTTTTTCGTAGAATTTTTTTTCTTTTCCGAGGACGTCATTCAGGTCATCTTCGGTCATTTTTTCGGCTCCGGCGTTATAGGAGGCGTTTACGCGTTCGTTATCTGAGTTGTTGAGGTTGCTCATGGTGTTCGGGGTTAGATTTTGAGATGAGGGGGAATTAATTGAGACAATTTTACCCCCCCCCTAAAAGTTGTAAAGTTAATAATTGTTATTCATTCAGTTTTGTTGGTTTGTGTTTCCCATTGGCGGCGGTATTTGCGGATGCGGTGGGAGACTTCGGCGAGTTCGGAGTTTGTGATGAATCCGTGGTCTAAAAAGTGTTTTGCGATGGAGGACAAGATGTCTGCATCGACGCGGTTGAATCCGACATTGTTTTTATCCGTTGTCGTGTGAGCGCGTTTTTCGGCGGTGGATTGTCCGTGATAAACAGCGAGGAGTTTGTCGATGTCGGGGTGGTTGTAAATGCGTGGTTCTTCCTGCGTAAATTTGCGGGAAGAAGTTTGGGCTACGGGGAGGTTTTTCGGTTTGTCCGGAAGGCTTGTCGGCTCTCCTCGGCGCAGTTGCTCCAGAAATGCCATGACGGCGGCTTCGTGTTCCTTGGGGATATTCACGGACACCTCCTGCGATTTTTCCTCCGTTCCCTCAAGGCTTTCGTAGAAGCGGAGAATTGCTTCGTCTAAGATGACATCTTCGGTGTAGAGCGGGCGGTCGATGCGCAGATTTTGAATTGATCGGCAGCGCGAGAGGGCGGTGTAGAGTTGTCCGTGGGCAAAGCAACCGTTTCCGAGTTTGATATGGACACGCTCGAGGCTTAGCCCTTGCGACTTATGAATGGTGATGGCATAGGCGAGTTTCATCGGGAGTTGAACAAAACTACCGACTTCTTTTTGGCGAATGACTTCCTTTTGGCTGACTCTGTCGAGCTCGATTTCATACTCGTAAGCTGTCCACTGATAGGGTTGGATTTCGCAAGTATGCCCGTTGTCGAGCGAGACTCGCACTGTCGGAATCGTTGTGTTTTTTATTTGCGTGACGATGCCGGTGTCGCCATTGACGTATTCGAATTTGCCCTCCGGGGTTCGTTTGTTGTTGAGCAGCATGATGCGTGCGCCGACTTTGAGTTCGAGCGCCGAGGCGGTCGGGAAATCGCGTTCTTGGAATTTCCCGGAAACGACGGCTTGGAATCGTGTGCTTTCCCCGGGAATCCGGTCTTTCTTAATCGCGTTCAAGGTTTGTGATTCCCGATTGGTTGTACACAAATAAACGGGTTCCGGGTCCAGTGTTTCTTCCCGAAAGCAAAGCCGGTTTAGGGCTTCAACCGCGTTTATCGGCTCAGCGGATTCTTGGATTTTTAAATCCGATTGCGTCAATTTCCCGTGGCGGATTCGATTCAAAATCGACAGAAACAAATTGTCGTTTTGTTGGCGGTGGACGGTCTTCAGGAAAATACTCCGGAAGCGGGCGTCTTTCCAAAGTTGTGTTTGGAAGGCGTAAACTCCGCCGAGTTGTTCGTTTAGCCAAGTTTCTTCGGTCTCGGTTTTGACTACGGGCGGAAGCTGAAGGAAGTCGCCGACTAAGATAATTTGTTTTCCGCCGAAAGGTTTGTGTTTATGGCTCCCGGAGGCAAGTTCGCGCAATCGAAAGTCGATGGCGGAAAAGGTATCGCTGCGCACCATCGAAATTTCGTCGATTACAATCGTCCGTGTTTTTCGTATGAGCGCCCGTTTTTTTCGGCTTCCGATTTCTTCGATGGAATCCGGACTGAGAAGCCCCGGTTTTAACATGAAGAAGCTGTGGATCGTCGCTCCGCCGACGTTGATGGCAGCGATTCCCGTCGGTGCAAGAAAGACGCATTCGCGCTTACATTGCTCGCGAAATTGGCGGAGGATGGTTGATTTTCCTGTGCCGGCTTCTCCGGTAAGAAACACGTTCTTACCGGAGAGCATCAGCTCGAGTGCTTCCTGTTGCTCCAGACTGAGTCGTATGTCGGACATTTATTTGGCGGATTCTATTTTTTTACCGCAGGCGCAGCAGAACTTCGCGAATCCCGGATTTTTGAAACCGCAGTGCACGCAGAATACGTGGTCTTGAGCGGAGGTGACGTCAGGTTTTCCCGGTGCTTCTGCTTGCTCGGCAATCGGGACGGGGACTTCCTCATTTTCGTCTTCGAGTAGCTGACGGCAATGGTTGTCGCCGAGAGCGGCCCCTTTCCGCCACAGCTCCACGGCTCGGGTTCGGTTGCGCTTCACGCCGCCCGTTCCGTGGAAGTAGCAGGCGCCGAGTACGGGGTAGCCTCCCGCGTCGTTTTTCTCAATCGCGATTTTTGCCCATTTGAGGGCCGCGGCGTTGTCGCCGTCCTCGTCTTCAAATTCGCATTTTGAAAGAATGGCCGCTGCATTTATGCACCCTTTTTCGTAGGCGGAGGTCAGCAAGTCCCGTGCCTGGGTGTATTTGTCTTGGGAGTAGTAAATCAGGCCGGCATTGAAGGAGCCGACGGCGTTGCCGTAAGCGGCGGATTCGAGATTCCAGCGGAGCTCCTCTTCCGGGTCCCGCTCTGTGCCGATGCCGTCCCGGTAACAACAGGCGAGAATGAGCATGGCTCCGTCGCTTTCGTTTTCGACTCCTTTTTTTGCCCATTTAAATGTCTGTGGGGCGGGAGGATTTTGGTGAAAATAAATATCGGCGATTTGTGTGGCGGCGTCCTTGTCGCCGAGTTTGTCGGCACGCTTGAAAAGCCGGATCGCTTTGTCTTTGTCTTCAGGAACGCCTAAACCGTTTTGGTAGGCGGTGGCGAGCATGTATGTTCCGTCGGCAATATCGTTTTCGTCGAGCTTTTGGACGTATTCGACGAATTTTTGATAATCTTTCTTTACGCCGAGTCCGTCGCGGTAGCAGGAGGCGAGAACGGAAATGCCCTGCCAGACATTGTCTTTCGCGAGCTTTTGTGCCCACTCGAATGCTTCGGGATTGTCCTGCGAAAAGAGGATTTTACAAAGCATAACGGCGGCGACGGTGTTTCCGTGTTCTGCGGATTGGCGGAAATAATTTTGGGCGGCTTCGATGTTGTCGCGAAGGTCCAACTCAAGGCGTCCGAGCCAGTATTCGGCAAGGGTGATTTCGCTTTCATCTTCTTCGGGATCGCCTTCCGCGAGTACTTTCTTCAGCCAAAATTCCGCTTCTTCCGCCTTTTGCGGCATTTCGGAGCCGTCGAGATAACAGGCTCCGAGTGCGAGCATTCCTTTGATGCTTCGGGTCTGTTCGACGGATTCGAGTGCGAACTTTCCCGCGCCTTTTTTGCCGTGGTTCCATAGAAAATAGGCACATTCGGCTTTGCTACGCGACGGTCCGTTTTCTGCGGATTTGCGAAAAAACATTTCGGCGGCATCATCGTCTTGTCCGCTTAAAAGTACGGCGCAGAGAAGGTTGAACGCGGAATCGTTGACAACCTTTTTTGCCTGGCTCTGAAAATTTTTTACCAAATTTTTTAGCTCTTTGTCATATTCTTTCGGAGTTAGATCGGCTTTTGCAGTAAATTTCGCGATTGGGGAGAATTTGCCGAATTCGCGAACGAATTCTTCGTCCGTTTCCGCTTCCAGAAAAAGTCTTAGGCTTTCTTC
The DNA here is from genome assembly GCA_017546455.1 of Opitutales bacterium. Classification (GTDB taxonomy): domain Bacteria; phylum Verrucomicrobiota; class Verrucomicrobiia; order Opitutales; family UBA953; genus Spyradosoma. The sequence continues at coordinate 14,334 of JAFYWY010000036.1, read as the reverse complement.
CTCGTCGTCAGTTTTCAGCGCTTTGATAACTTTCGCGAGCGGGTCGTCGCGATTACAGGCTTCGGCCAAAAGCTTATCGGCTTTCTTCTTGTCGCGCATGCCGGCAATATTGTCTTCGAGAAGCGTTGAAAGTTGCGTGCCTGCGCGGGCAAATCCCAGTGCGTAGGATTTTTCGTAGAGCGCTCGTGCTTTTTTGAAATCGACGGTGAACCCGTGCCCGAAGTCGTCGTAAAATTCACCGAGGCGGCATAGCGCTTCGGCATCGTTCAGCTCGGCGGCTTTTTCAAAAAGCTCAAACGCGGTTTTGAAGTCGCGCCGGAAATAAGCGGTTTTCCCTTGTTGCCGTAAGGATTCTGCAGGGTTTTCGGAAGATTTTTTTGCCATGTTGGGAAGCGGATGTATTAGGATTTGTCGTTGTGCAGGGGATTATTCTGCAGGACCATCATCTACAAACCCTTTATCAATGATATATGTGTATTTTTTCTCTTTGAGTTTTAATTCGCGGAATTTTCGTAGTTCAGCAATGCGTTCTTCCTGGAGTTTGGTCGAACGAAGAGCGCGATCGGCGGACTCTCCGGATCCGCCTTCAAAGTCGGACGGGATTGTCATCGCTTCCTTGTATTTTGTCTCCCATTCCTCGCAGTCCTTCCTGTACTTTTCTTCATCGAATTCGACCCCATGCCAATTGGGAAGTCTGCAAATCGAAAAATCGAGCCAAAGGATTTCCATGTCGGCGAGTTTGTCTGCCTCTTGCGTGGCGACAGTCATGTCGCTTTGATACATGGCTCTTGTTCTAAGAAAATGCAGATAGGCCTCGCGGGCATCGGCGAGCGCGTCTGCGGGGTCTTTGGGCGTTTGCGAAGCTACAGGGGCTTCCGCAGGTGTGTCTTCCGGATTTTCGGAGGTTTGCGGAATTACAGGGATTTCGGGGGATTTTGCCGAGAAAAGTCCGACCGCGAATCCGGCGGGGAGGCATACAAGTGCAGTTGCTGCAATTAGGAAAAATGTGCGCATGGTCATTGATTGTTGATTTTAGTTGCGTGGCTTGGAATCCGACTTTCCCCGGTCCTTCCGGGGTTTCGGAGTTTCCGGTGATTGGGATAAAATTGCGGTAATCGCTATAAGGGTGGCGGTAAATGTAGCGCCAACGAGCGCTGCGAAGCGTGTAATCGGAAAAGCCATTGTCTTTATGCGTGAGGTTGTGAGGAAAGCAGAACACTCATAAATTTACTGCGTTTGGCAAGTGTGTCGAGAGAATCTTCCGAAGCACCGGTGAAGCCTACTTTATTGAGCGGGGCGGGAGGATAGGGCTTCAGGGCCGCGAGATCTTTTTCAAGGCGAGACCTCCTAATACTTTTTACGGAAATCGGCTCTTTTAGAAGTGAGGAAAATTCTCCGGAGTCCGGAGGTGAAATGCGTAGGCATTGCAGGGCTTCAAGTGTCGTGGCTTGCCCGTGGTTTAGCAAATAGAATGATTCTGCTTCATCCTCGGTTCGTAGGACATAGCCTTCGCTAATCTGTTTTAAAATGAAGCTTGGGACAAAAAGCGGGCGGCGCGTTGCCAGGATCACGTGAATACCGACGGCGTAAGACTTCATCGAGGCCAGCGTTGCTAGGCAGTTTTCGAAAACAATGCGTTCACTGGAATTTGCAGTTTCCGGAAATTCGTCGATGATGCAAATGATACGCAGGAAGGGCTTGTACGGAATTTTCCCGCCTCTTGAAAGGGAGTTAAAGCGTTCGAGCTTGTTACATCTGAAATTCTTTAGGATAAGACTGCGGCGATGCACCTCTTCCGTGAGATTGTACATTAGGACAGCGATTTGTTCGGCATCGCATACAGGGCTGTGCGCCAGGTGCGGCAAGCCGGAAAAAGCGGCGTATTCCCGACAATTTTCGGCGGCGATAAAGAAGCATAAATTGGCTGCCGAGTAGCGGGTGGCGAGCTCGATGATGATTTTTTTGAGTAGAAGGGTTTTCCCTGTTTGATGGGTTCCTGTAACCAATGCGAGCGAATCTCTTCGCAAGTTGATATAGGCAGGAAGCCTGTCATTGTCGCAAATCAGAGAGGAACCGATTTTCACGGCGAATGCAGGCGAGGACTGTGCCGGTGTTTGTGGCTGTGGGGAGTGCATTTTTCCGATAATTTGGCGTTCCGTGAGCCGTGAACGTTCAAAATCAAGGATATCGGCAATCGTAAAATTTTCGGCGATAGACTGTGCAGCAAGTTCTTTTTCGTCGTCATCTCCTATGTGCTCCAAGCGGGACAACTCGGAAAATGCTTCGAGGCGTAATCCTCGTTTGAGGTTTTGCATCGCGTTTTCGTAAGATGTGGAGGTCATAGGAAGATTAAAAATTGAATTCATGGTTTTGAGCGGATGTGCCGGGCAAGTTTTCCGTGAGATAGTTTTTGGCCAGTATCAAAAGAAGGATACAGGCGAGCAGGTCGCGATTAATGAGTGAATTCGGACGGGAGTCCATGTCGTGGGAGTTGTCGTTGAAAGTCCGGCTACTGTTCCCGCTCGATTGTTCCGTCTCACACGTGCTTAGCGGATTCTTCAGACTCATGCGGAGCTTAGAAAAAATTTCTTTGGCAGGAGCGTGGGGAGTGTTTCGGTGTGGAAGTCGCGTATGGGCCGCACGGCATCGAAGTTTTCCCAGATGACATCGTTCGTTCTCATAATTGGGCCCCTCAAAGGCTGAGAATTCGTTGCTCAAAATCTGTTTTGCGATGATACGCTCTTCTGGAGTTCCGTAGCCAAGGGCGTGGTTGAGGAAACGGGCGGCCTCTAAGCGATTGCTTTCGCGGAGTAGGTGTTGTGCTGTTTCAACGTGGGTCATGGAGCCGAAAATTTTACCGTGAATTCGCATTTTCAAAAGGGCTTCAATTTGTGGACAAATTGCGGACTATCTTGCTTTGGAAAAGCTTATGTAAACTTTCTAAAAAGCATGGGTTCATACCGATCTGCCCGAATAAAAAAGCAGAACATCGTTTTGGGTGTTCTGCTTAATGAAAGATTGTTTTCGTTTTTATCTATAGTTGCCTGCTTTCTTTATTTGTTAGTAACTTGTTTTAGCGTGAGTTGTTGCATAATTTTTAGGGGTTAGTCCTTTTTCGAGGGAAGAATCGCTCTTAACGGGAGAAGTTTCAGGTTGTCTTCAAACTCAATCTTGCCTCCGGTTTTTTCGACAAGGATATCGAAAAGCGCTTGGATCCATTCTTTTTGCGCGCAGCGGATGCGTTCGAAATACAAAATGAAGCGTCCGTCGCGCACTTGGTAGGAAAGGCCGGAAACTTCGATGTCTGTCGAGGTAGATTCTCCGCGGAGTAAAACCCGAGCGAATGCATTTCCGCCTGAGAGTTTTAGCTCGTTAACGGTTCCGACGTTGCCGAATTTGTCATTCAGAAATTTTTTAGCTTGTTCGAAAACGGTGTCTTCGGCGAAAGAGAACGCGGATTCTGTGATTTTTCTCAGTTTAGTGAACATGTTTTGGGTGAGTTAGGGTGAACGATTTCGGTGGGGATTTTATTCTCAGCTCATACTTTTGGGAAGGTTTTTTTATTCTGCTAATTCTATCATTCAGACCTGAAGTTGAAGAGGGCTTCAATTTGTGGACAAATTGCGAACCGTTTGACGGAATCATGCTGTGCTCGTTTCGGAAATTTTTATGAGCATATCGCCGCGAGTCCCCGTAAATGCTGCCGGCCAGCCCAAGTGGCGTAGGCGAAAGATGGTCCCCGGACGGGTGCCTGCGGGAATAAACATGCGAATGGTTTTCCCTTCAATCGTCGGGGCACAAATCTTCGTCCCGCTTTTCAGCAAGCTTCTGGCCGCGGAAACGGTCTGGCATAAATTGTTTCCGAGGAAGGAAAAACATTTGTGCGGCAAGATTCGGATTGTGATGTAGAGCATGCCGAACGAATTTTTTGTCCGCCCTTCGTGCCCGCCGTACGGGATGCGCAATTCGTGTCCGTCGCGTACTCCGGGCGGAATTTGTATTTCTTTGGCGAGTTTTTCGGCGATAAATCCGCTTCCGCGGCAGCGGGAGCAGATGCGGCCAAAGAGTTTTCCTATGCCGCGGCATGACGGGCAGCGCCGTTGCCGTTCGTAGGTGACTTTCCCGCGGGAACCGGAAAATGCGGCTTCGAGGCTAATTTTAATGTTCAACCGGATGTCGCTTCCGCGACCTTGCTTAGCGGGTTTCTTCGGTGTCGCTTCGCCGCGGGAGTAATTGTTGCTGTACCAATCCCATTGACGGGTGTTTTGCGAGTGTGTTGCTTCCCGCTTTTCGGGGTAATTGCGGTCGTATTCCCGTCGCTTCTCCGAATCTTTGAGCGTTTCGTAGGCTATATTGATTTCCTTCATTTTAGCTTCGGCGAAGCTACGATTTTGCGGATTAAAGTCCGGATGAAATTTTTTGGCGAGGAGGCGGAATGCGTCCTTGATTTCCGACGAAGTCGCGCTACGGGAGACGCCGAGAATTTGGTAGTAATTGGGCGCGCACTGACGAGATGAGCGGTGAGAATCGGAATTTTTCATTCTCTTTCCATTTTAAAACGGAAACGGAGTTTGCGGAGGGGCGCATTATGTGGACAAATCGACTGTCTGTGAGATTAATGGACGCTCAGAGAGCTTTTTCATGTTAATTTGAAAAGAATCGTGGTTTTATTGCGTTATGACAGAAAAAGGGAAAAAATTTGCTTCGAGTTGGCTGAAAAAATTCGGCTTGGGTGATTATTCGGAAGAAACGGTATGGGAACATCTGAAGCGATTGCCGTTGCCGGACACTCGAGACTTTGCCCTTTGCGAATTTCTTTTTTGCGAACTCCCGACGCTTTTCCCGAAGTCGCCCTCGGAGTCGTTTTCTAAGACCGCAGAGGCCTACGCACGATTCGTCTTTGCGTTTTGGCAGAGCAAAAATGCCTTTATCCCTTTCCCGCAGGACTACGCATCTTTCTTGAAAAAGGCTCTCTGCGGCGAGATTCCCCTTTTGGAGGCCAGTGTTTGTTCCGTCGTCGAACTCGCGGGTGCTCCGTCGAAGAGCGACACTTGTGGTTTCAATACGTTTGCGTTTCGCGACGCGGAGATGTTGCGGGCGGCGACTTGGCTTGCCCGAAACGGGAGCTACGAAGATTTTTTGACGGAGACGGCTCGCAAAAAGTACGAGGAGTTTGAGCGCGCCTTGGTAAATTCTTCCGAATTTATCCGCGATTGGGAGATGCTTAAGACGCTTTATCCGGACTATAAGAAGCTCGGGAGCGAATTTGTTTTGCATCGTCGCCAGCTTCACGAACGAGGGTGGGCTCGCGGCGCCGGAACGTCATTTGATTCGCCGGAAAACATATTTCGCGCAGCCTTCGATCTGTTTTGCTGGAAGTATTATCTGTGGGGGATGGATTTAGTTGAAGATATCCCTCTGCTATTGAAGCCGTCCGTGAATACAACGCCGTTCGGGACACAGATTTTTATCCCCGCCTACATGTCTTACGATGCCCGTCGTGATTTTGACCACGCAAAGATTACGAAACTTCATCGGGCCAAAGGAGTGCGTCGCCAGGGAGCGGCATTTTCCGAAGCGCGTATCGAAAACAAGAATTTGGCCAATCGAGCTCAGAAGATACAAGCTCAGGGCAGGGAGCGCGGCCTTCGCGGGAGCGCACTCTTGGATTTTGTGGCAGAAAAGATTCGTCGCCCGGAGATTGACCCTCGGGCGTTGCGGCGCCTATTGAAAAAGCTTTAAGCGATTTGTCGATGGGAAGCGAAGAACGAGCGGAGTCATTGCCGATTTTTGAATTGCGGGAGCGCCTGAAAGAGGCGTGCGCGCGGACGCGGCGTATTGTTTTGCAGGCGCCGACGGGCTCCGGGAAATCGACGCAGATTCCGCAGATGCTGCTCGACGGCGCACTGGTTCCTGCGGGAAAGCAGATTGTCGTGCTTCAGCCCCGGCGTTTGCCGACGCGTATGCTTGCTGCACGCATTGCCCGCGAGCGCGGCCAAGCTCTTGGCGGCGAAGTCGGCTACCAGATCCGTTTCGACCGCGTGGAATCCGCCGAAACGCGTATCAAATTCGTTACGGAAGGCTTGCTGTTGCGTCAGCTTCTGAGCGGGAAGAGTGCCGATGCGGACAAAATCGGTGCAATCGTTTTTGACGAATTTCACGAGCGGCACCTTTACTCGGACCTGACGCTTGCGTTTGCCTTGGAGCTGCAGCGCACGACACGTCCGGACTTGCTTATCATCGTGATGTCGGCGACGCTCGACACGGATTCGCTGGCTACGTGGCTTTCGCCCTGCGAAACGCTGACGGCGCAGGGGCGTATGTTCCCGATCGAAATCGAATATTCGGCGGCGGGCGGTTCGACGGGCTTTGCGGGTACGCAGATGCGTAACGGATTTTTGCCGCGCTACGCCGTTTGGGATCATGCGGCGGCGGCATTTCGCAAGGCATTTCACGCCGAACCGGAGGGCGATTTTCTCGTTTTCATGCCGGGGTCGTACGAAATTACGAAAACGATTGCGGCGATTGCGGGTACTCCGGAAGGGCGCGAGTGCATCGTGTTGCCCTTGTACGGCGAGCTTTCCGCCGCAGAGCAGGATCGTGCAGTCGCTCCGGCTCCGGAGGGAATGCGTAAGGTCGTCGTCGCCACCAACGTCGCGGAAACTTCGCTGACGATTCCCGGCGTGCGCGTCGTTATCGACTCCGGTTTGGCGCGCATCGCCCGCTACGATCCGCAGCGCGGCATCAACATGCTTTTGATTGAAAACGTTTCGCAGAGTTCGGCGGATCAGCGCGCGGGGCGTGCCGGACGTACGGCGCCGGGACGCTGCGTGCGTTTGTGGTCGCGTGCGGATCAGCAGAACCGTCCCGCTCGCGATATTCCCGAGATTCGCCGCGTCGAACTTTCCGAAACGCTTTTGTTGCTGAAAGCCGGCGGCGTGGGCGATTTGGCGGCGTTCCCGTGGTTCGAGAAACCGGATCCCAATGCCCTGGAAAAATCGCTCGAATTGCTTCACGATTTAGGGGCGCTCGACGGAGCGGGAGCTCTTACGCGTGTGGGCGTGGCGATGGCGCGTTTCCCGCTGCATCCGCGTTATGCACGCATGATGATTGCCGCACACGAGCTCGGTTGTCTGCGTCAAATTGCCTTTGTAGCGGCGATGGCGCAGGGACGCGATATCATGTTGGAGCTTGCGGATCGACGTCGTAGCGACGAGCGCGAGGATTTGCTCGGCGAAACGGATTCCGATTTCTTCCATCGCCTGACGCTCGTCGGCATGGCGCGAAAGCAGGACTTCGATTTTGAATTTTGCAAACGCTGGGGCATTCACGCGGGTGCGGCGCGCCAGGCAGACCGGCTTGCGGCGCAGTTTTTGAAAATCGCGGAAAACATTTTTGCGCGGGAACGCGGCGAGAAGACGGTGGCGGAATCGGCGGAGGGTTCGCCGGACGTTTACGACGCCGTACGGCAATGCCTTTTGCTCGGATTCGTTTCGCAGTTGGCGCGCCGCGTCGATGCGGGGACCTTGCGTTGTCGGCTCGTGCACGGGCGCAGTGGCGAGTTGCGTCGCGGGAGTGCGGTACGTCACGCCAAGCTTTTGGTCGCAGCGGAAGTGGAGGAAATTCAGACGCGCGGGGAAGTCACCGTTTTTCTTTCGCTGGCGACGGCGGTCGAAGAGGCGTGGCTCGAAAAGTATTTTCCCGAAGATTTTGAAACGCGCGATACGGTGAGTTTTGATGCGACGCAAAAACGCGTGCTGACGCGCCGCGAGCGCGTGTTTCGCGGCTTGGTTTTGAGCTCGCGGGAGCTTGCGGATGTGTCCGGGGATGCGGCGTCGCGTTTGCTCGCGGACGAAGTGATTGCCGGGCGGCTTGTTTTGGAGAAATGGGACGGGCAGGTCGAAGCGTGGATTAACAAGGTTAATTTTGCTGCGAAGCACTGTCCGGATCTCGGGATTGCGACGCTCGACGAGGAGGGGCGTCGCATGCTCATTGAGGAGATCTGCCTCGGCGCGACGGCGTACAAAGACATTCGGGAGAAATCCGTTTGGAAGACCCTGCGCGGTTGGCTTTCGCAGGAACAGGCGATGGCGATGGATGCGCTTCTGCCGGATTCGGTTTCGCTTCCGCGCAAGCGCCATCCCGCGAAGATCGTTTACACGGAAGATTGTGAGGCGGTTGTCGGCGCGACGGTTCAGGAACTTTACGATTGTCCGGGTGAGCGCCTGCGCATTTGCGGCGGGACCGTGCCGCTCATTGTCGAAGTCCAATCGCCCGCGCGGCGCACGTTCCAGCGTACTGCGGATTTGGATGCGTTTTGGAAAACGTCCTACGAACACGTCAAAAAAGAGCTCAAAGGCCGCTATCCGAAGCACGAGTGGCGTTGAGTCGGAAACGGCTTGCGGGATTCTCGCCTTTAAAACTCGCGGAAAATCTGTTTCATTATCTCTCAAATGTTTGAAAATCTGACAGATCGTATGGGACAGGCGCTGCGCAACCTGCGCGGCTTGGGAAAAATTTCCGAATCCAATATTGCCGAGGCGCTGGCCGAAGTGCGTACGGCGCTTTTGTCCGCCGACGTTCATTTCCGTGTGGCGCGTGAATTCTGTGATCGCGTAAAAGAGCAATGCCTCGGGCAGAGCGTTCTGGCATCGGTTTCGCCGGGGCAGATGGCGATTAAGATTATTCACGACGAATTGGAGCGCCTGCTCGGAGAAAATTCCACGCAGTTTTCAAATGTCCGTCCGCTCAAGCTCATGCTCGTCGGTTTGCACGGGAGCGGTAAGACGACCTCGGCCGCGAAGCTGGCCCGCCTGCTCAAGAATCGCGGTAACTACAAGCCGGCGCTTATCGCTTGTGACGTCTATCGTCCGGCGGCAATCGACCAGCTCGAAGTGCTTTCGGGAACGGTCGGAGCGAAGTTTTACTGCGAGCGCGATTCGAAGGATGTGCCCGCAATCGCAGAGCGCGGCCTGAAGTTCGCGACGGAGAATTTTTCCGATTTAATTATTTTCGACACCGCCGGGCGTTTGCAGATTGATGAAAATCTGATCGAAGAAATCAAGCGCCTGCGGGAACGCGTGCAGCCGGACGAAATCCTGCTCGTCGCGGACTCGGCACTCGGCCAGGAAGCGGTCAACGTCGCCAAGCATTTCCACGACGCCGTCAACCTCACGGGGATTATTCTGACGAAGCTCGACGGGGATGCCCGCGGCGGTGCGGCGCTTTCGATGAAGGCGATTACCGGCGTTCCGATTAAATTTATGGGGACGGGCGAAAAGGTGGAGGATTTTGATGTCTTCCACGCGGATCGTATGGCTCAGCGCATTCTCGGCATGGGCGACGTGGTTTCCCTCGTCGAAAAAGCTCAGGAAACGATTGACCAGAAGGAAGCCGAGCGCATCGCCGAAAAGATGAAGAAGGCGGACTTCGATTTGGAAGACTTCCTCTCCCAGCTCCAGCAGATGAAGAAGATGGGACCGATCGGCAACATCATGAAGATGATGCCCGGGATGAGCGGAATTCAGGTCGGCGAAAAGGAAGAAAAAAAGATGCGTCAGACCGAGGCTATTATCCAGTCGATGACGAAGCAGGAACGCGCGCGTCCGGAAATTCTGAACGGTTCCCGCCGCGCCCGCATCGCGAAGGGCTCGGGAACGAAGGTTTCCGACGTGAATGCGCTTTTGAAGCAGTTCTCGCAGATGCGCCAGATGATGAAGATGCTCAAGAGCGGAAAAATGAAGGCTCTGATGCGCGGACTCGGCGGAAAACTGCCCGGCTTGGGCGGCTTTGGCGGAAAGTTCCCATTTTAAAATCGCCTGAACCTTTTAAGCTCTTTATCTTGGCCTTATGAAAAAGATTTTTCTGATTCTCGGTGTATCGGCGGCGACATGGCTTTGCGGAAGCGGTTGCTCGTATTTCATGCTGTGGCAGATTTCGGGATACGACCATGACGAAACGCGTGCCGACCGCGAGATGCGTGCCCTCGAAGAAGAACGCGCACTCCGCATGCAGGGCGATTCCAATTACACGGACCAGCAGATCAACGCCGTTATGCAGCGCTCGTCTGTCGGGACCTCCCGCTCTTCCAATTCGCGTCCGCTTACGGTTGAAGAATTGCGGGAACAACAGGAACGCGAGCGGGAACTGCGCCGCCGTCGCCGTTAATGTTTGAAAAGAGGCGCTCCTTTCCGAGGGGCGCTTTTTGATTTCCGTGTTGCGCTTTATTTTCAGACGTTTGCTTGAAGCCATCCCCGTTCTTTGGGTGGTGGCGACGGCAACGTTTTTTCTGGCGCGCTTTGCGCCGGGCGGTCCTTTTGACGAAGCGCGCCCGCTCCCGCCGGTCGTTAAAGCGCAGATGGATGCTCACTACGGTTTGGATCAGCCGCTCGCCGTGCAGTATGCCCGTTTCTTAGGAAATTTGGCCTGCGGGGACTTGGGCCCTTCTTACAAATACCACGGCTGGAGTGTCAGCGAGCTGATTGCCGACCGCATTCCCGTTTCCCTGGCGTTGGGCGGCGGAGCTTTGGCGATTGCTCTTTTGATCGGGATTCCTCTCGGATGCGTGGCATCGATTAAACCGGACTCCTGGCTGGATCGCCTCCCGACGGGGATTGCGACGCTCGGAATTTGCCTGCCGACCTTTGTCATCGGTCCGTTGCTGGTGCTGGTCTTTTCGGTTTGGCTCGGTTGGTTTAATGCGTCCGGCTGGAATTCGCCGTCGGATTTTGTGCTTCCTTCGCTTACTCTCGGTCTGGTCTATGCGGCGCCCGTCGCGCGTTTGATGCGCGGCTCCATGCTCGAAGTCCGTACAGCCGATTACATGAAAACGGCCAAGGCTAAGGGACTTTCTCCCGCGCGCATCTATTTTGTTCACGGCTTGCGCAACGCCCTGATTCCCGTAGTTTCTTACATTGCGCCGACCGCTGCGGGGCTGATCAGCGGCTCCTTCGTTGTCGAATCCATGTTTAACATTCCCGGCTTGGGGCAGTTTTTCGTGAAGGCGGCGTTTAATCGCGATTTTACGATGATTGTCGGAACCGTGATGTTTTATGCGGCCGTTTTGGTGCTGCTGAACCTTTTGGGCGAAATCCTGCTCGCCAAGGTTAATCCCAAGGCCAAAATCGTCTAAGCACGGTTTCGTTCCCTGCGGAGCGCGTTGCCCGTTACGGCTCCCGAATCTCCATTCACCGTTGAATATTTACGGGGACTTTGTTCTTTTATCGGAATGAAAACGATGAAAGCTTTGATTACCGGGGCGAGCAGCGGAATCGGCCGCGCAATCGCCTGTGTTTTGGCTGAACGCGGATGCGAACTGATTCTATGTTCCCGCGACGCTGCGGCGCTGAATGCGCTAGCCGAAACGCTTCCCGTGAACTGCAAGGTTGTTGCGCTGGATTTGGGCATCGAAGCGAATTGCCGCAAGCTTTACGAACTGACGCGGGAAGACGGGGTAAATATTCTCGTCAACAATGCGGGATTCGGCGTTTTCGGGGCTTTCGAAAAAACGGATTTGGATGCCGAGTTGGATTTAATCAACCTGAACGTCCGCGCTGTTCACATGTTGACGAAGCTTTTTCTGAAGGATTTCCGCAAGCAGGAACGCCCGTGCTACATTTTGAACGTCTCGTCGATGGCGGGATTTTTTGCCGGACCGCTTTTCGCGTCTTACTACGCGTCGAAAAATTACGTGACGCGCCTCAGCGAAGGTCTCGCCGAAGAATTGCGGCAGGAGCGGGCGAATGTCTCCGTTTCTTTGCTGTGCCCGGGACCGGTTCCGACGGCCTTCGGCAAGCGCGCCGGTGTTTCCTTCGGGCTTTCCGGAACGCCTGTGCGCGTTGTTGCGGAAGACGCCGTGCGCGGGATGCTTTCTCGCAAACTTTATATTGTCCCCGGTGTATCCAATAAGTGCCTACGTCTGCTCGGAGCGATTTTCACCTCCCGATTCTGCGCCCGCATTGTCTATTACCTGCAGAGCGCCAAGAACATCGCCCGCGCGAACGGATAAGACGCCAGACGGAGTAGAGAGCCCGGTCCGGATGATAATGTGACAGAAATGGGACATTAAGCACTTGGCACGGGCTTTGCATTAATGGGAGGCACTATGAGTAAAATTCTTGGAATCGACCTTGGTACCACCAATTCTTGCATGGCTGTCATGGAAGGCGGCGAACCCGTCGTCATCCCGAACAGCGAAGGCGCTCGTACCACGCCTTCCGTAGTCGCGTTTGCGAAAAACGGCGAACGCCTCGTCGGCCAGGCTGCAAAACGCCAGGCTGTCACGAACCCGAAGAACACGATTTTCTCGGCAAAGCGCCTGATCGGCCGTAAGTTCTCGGAAGTTCAGGAAGAAATGAAGTCTTTCCCGTTCACGGTCGTCGAAGGTAAAAACGGCGACGCCGCCATTCAGGCAGAAGTCAACGGCAAGACCGAAGTTTTCGCTCCGGAACAGATTTCCGCAATGGTGCTCGCGAAGATGAAGGCTGACGCCGAAGCTTACCTCGGCGAAAAGATCACGCAGGCGGTTATCACCGTTCCGGCGTACTTCAACGATGCTCAGCGCCAGGCAACGAAGGACGCAGGCACGATTGCCGGTCTCGAAGTGCTCCGCATCATCAACGAACCGACCGCTGCATCCCTCGCGTACGGCTTGGACAAAAAGTCCGACGAAAAGATTGCGGTTTACGACCTCGGCGGCGGAACTTACGACGTCTCCATTCTCGAAATCGGCGACGGCGTTTTCGAAGTCAAGGCCACCAACGGCGACACCCAGCTCGGCGGTGACAATTTCGACGAACGCATCATCGCGTGGCTCGTGGACGGCTTCAAGGCCGAAAACGGCATCGATCTCCGCAACGACCCGATCGCGCTCCAGCGCTTGAAGGAAGAAGCCGAAAAGGCAAAGATCGCACTTTCGTCCACGAATTCCACGGACATCAATCTGCCGTTCATCACGGCGGACGCAACCGGCCCGAAACACTTGAACGTCCAGCTCACCCGCGCTAAGCTCGAACAGCTTTGCGACGATTTGCTCGAACGCACCCGTATCCCGTTTGAAAAGTGCTTGCGCGACGCCGAGCTCTCCATGAGCGAAATCAACGAGCTCGTCCTCGTCGGCGGTATGACGCGTATGCCGAAGGTCGTCGAAGTCGCTCGCAGCCTCGCCGGCAAGGAACCGCATAAGGGCGTGAACCCGGACGAAGTCGTCGCAATCGGTGCTTCCATCCAGGGTGGCGTGCTCAAGGGCGACGTCCGCGACGTGCTTTTGCTCGACGTCACTCCGCTCACGCTTTCCATCGAAACCGCCGGCGGTGTTTCCACGCCGATGATTGAACGCAACTCGACGATTCCGACGAAGAAATCCCAGATCTTCTCGACCTATGCGGACAACCAGACCGCCGTCGACATTCGCGTCCTCCAAGGTGAACGCCCGATGGCCAAAGACAACAAGCAACTCGGCCTTTTCCGCCTCGACGGCATCAATCCCGCTCCGCGCGGTACGCCGCAAATCGAAGTTACCTTCGACATCGACGCAAACGGTATTTTGCACGTTTCCGCTATCGACAAGGGCACCGGCAAGAGCCAGGAAATCTCCATCACGGGATCGTCCGGCTTGAGCAAGGATGAAGTCGAAAAACTCCGCAAGGAAGCCGAAATGCACGCTGCGGAAGACAAGATCCTTCGCGAAACCGCCGAAGCGCGCAACAAGCTCGACGCTTACGTTTTCCAAATCGAAAAGCAAATCAAGGAAGCCGGAGATAAGGTTCCCGCCGAACAGAAGGCGGAAATGGACAAGCTCCTCGCAGACGCGAAGAAGGTGCTCGACGACAAGTCGTCCACGCTCGACGCCATCAACGAACAGGTTTCCAAGATCGAAAGCATCATGCAGGCCGCTCAGCAGTTTGCCCAGCAGCAACAGCAGGCTGGCGCGGGAACGCCTCCGCCGCCGCAGAATGACGCTGCTTCCGCCAAGAAGGGCGACAACGGTGCCGTCGATGCCGACTTCGAAGTCGTCGACGACAAATAGTCGAAATAGCTTAAAGTTTAGCGCTTAAAGCTTAAAGAGAGCGGCAGGCTCACGAAACGTGAGCCTGCCGTTTTTTATTTAACGCAGGCTCCCCAAAGAGCGAGCCTCAGAAGACAATATTTGCGCAATCTTATACTTGACGAAAGTCGTCCTATATCTATTGTGTCTTCAAAACTTAACTTGAAGGTTAAAGATGCAAGAGATACAACGAAAACATTTCGGGTATTGGATTTTGCGTTCGGTGCTGGCGTTTGCCGGGCTTGCGGGTGCAATTTGGGCTCTGGCGGGGATTTGGGAAAACGACTCCG
>JAFYWY010000035.1 GCA_017546455.1 Opitutales bacterium | reverse complement strand
TGCAAGGCATGGAGTGATTTTTTTGAGAAATCAATAAAGCTCCAGTCGATTAAGGCAAAATGTGTTATTGTGCAATCGTCTTTCTCCTCAAAGAAGACCAGTAAGCCTGAAGTTTTGCTGATTAAAAACTGGAATTTTGAAAAAACTGCAGGAAGTACGGAAATTATTGTTTCCCGAAAGGACGAACAAACAGGGGAAATCACGCAAGAGAAGAAAAGCTACTCTCATATTTTCGGGAGAAGTAACCTATACCCCAATCTGGGAAGCTCTCATCCGGCTACAACTATTCCAAGCCAAGGAAATACGTCTGGCCCGCCAGAGTTCAACCACCATTGGATTGTAAAAGTAAATGGATTCTTATACGCCCCGTCTTACGGGGCAGAAAAATCCTCTAATGTAGCTGACTACGAGGACAAGGCCTTCGATGGTTATTGTTTAGTGAGTGATGCATTTCTAATTCGTAAAAATGAAGGAGAACGCGATGTTTACTATTCCGAATACTAAAGCCGTGATATTGGGGGGCGTCGGCATTTTAATCTCCCTCTTTTTGCTCCTATTCCGAAATCAGACTTCAAGCGATGCAGAGTCCAGTCTCCCGGAAAGCACGTCGCCCAATCGCTACCGGGAACAAAAACTACTAAACAAAGGAAAATTCTATTGGGAAGCCGCCAAAGTTCCCAACCCAAACGCGCTTAGCGAGTCCGAGGAAAGAGAATTTATACGGGAAAAGATCATCCCTTTGAGCTTGCAGCTTCCTACAAGAACTCCGGCCATTCAATTGAAGGGGCTTCAGCAGGGAGCTTCCGGCGAGGAAGTCATTTATGCGCTGGTGGATCAGACTCCTTTTTGGTTCAGGCAAATGCCGGATGCCTACTTGGAAGACGAAAACTACTTTTATGTGTGGTGCAAAGGTTTTTTGGACCAAGGGTACATCATTTACAAAAATACATTTAAGTACTCCAAGTGGTGCACTGAAAATCATTCCGGCCCACAACTTTATGACATCAGTCGATAAAATTGAGTTCCGGAATCCGAAAGCGAATATCAAACCGCTCCGTCGGCATGCTGCAGGGAGCTTAGCATAATGCCTCCGCAGCGCGACGCGGATCGGAAGCGAAAACAGAAATCGCCGACGACAACCAATATCACACAAAATCTATTGCGCCTCCAAATGTATGAAGTACAAACGGATAATTATCATTTTTTTCTCATCCGCACTCGCAGTGGTCGCGGCCACTATTTTATGGTATGGGAAAGCAAACAACCAAAATTTGGAAGGGAATCAACAGATTAGAGCAAAACCCTCAACGATTTCTTCCCGTTCAAATGAAGTTTATCCCCGAGATAAGGCCTCTCTGGTGAAGGCCGATTGGGCCATTCTCGGCCCCAAAATTATTCCCGTATGTGAACGGGGAGAAATCGGCCCCGGGGATATTAAATTGCGCGATTGGAATAACAAGCCGTTGAAAGAATTCCCGCATGCGCCAACCTGCAACGATGTTTTGCAAAGCCTTGCGTGGTGTGTAAGTTACTACCATGTCCCCAATGTTTGCATCGAGGACGAAAATTATTTCTATGCGTGGTATGCCGGAGAGCCATTTCAAGGGAACATCATTGATAAAAAACATTTTCGCCGCCGCGGATGGGAGATAAAAGACGGGCAACTTAGAATTATCGGGGCCCGAAGAGCGGAAGCGACTGCTGATGGATCCCCCTAGAAATTTCTAATTCGTAAAAATGAAGGAGAACGCGATGTTTACTATTCTGAATACTATAGCCCTGGCATTAGGGGGTGCCGGTATTTTAATTGTCTCTCTTTTTGTCTTATTCCGAAATCAGACTTCAAGCGACGTAGAGCCCAGTCTCCCGGAAAGCACGTCGCCCGATTGCTACCGGGAACAAAAACTCCTAAACAAAGGGAAATTCCCTTGGGAAGACGCCAAAGTACCCAACCCAAACGCGCTTAGCGAGTCCGAAGAAAGGGAATTTATACGGGCAAAAATCATACCTTTGACTTTGCAGCTCCCTACGAGAACTCCGGCTATTCAATTGAAGGGGCTTCAGCATGGAGCTTCCGGCGAGGAAGTCGTTCATGCTCTGGTAGATCAGACTCCTTTTTGGTTTAGGCGAATGCCGGATGCCTACTTAGAAGACGAAAATTATTTTTACGTCTGGTGTAAAGGTTTTTTGGGCGAAGGATACATTATCAACAAAAAGACATTTAAGTACTCCAGGTGGTACATGGAAAACCATTCCGACCCGCAGCTTCATGGTGCCTGACGCGACAATTGAGTTCCGAAAGCCGAGAGCGGATATCGCAAGCGCTTGGGCGATAACGGCTAAATATTCTGGTGAATTATTGGCATCGCATATTGGGAATGGGGCATGTACGACAATGCGATATTCTCACCTTCTAAAAAAGAGTTCAGACTTCTCAAGGGAATATTTCCGATAGGTGCTTTGGTGTCGTCGGCCGTGCAGTGCGTTGAATTCCAAGGTCTGCGACTCATTCGTTTTATGGGCTCGCTGGGCTTTGCAGTATTTTAAATCCTGCAAGCTTGAAACTCGTGTGGATATTCTCTCATGCTTGCATCGGGTGATGCAAAAGTTTTTTTGAGGATTTTTTAATTTCGTTTTTGAATGCAGGGCCGGGAGGGCTCATGCTTAGGAGCAACAATGAACACGACTCCGACCGAATCCGCTTTCGATGAACTTAACCTGTCCGTAGCCCCGCGCAAAGCCTGGTTGCTCGGGGTTTGCGGGATGGGTGTCGGTCCCTTAGCCATTTATATGCGCGGCGAGGGGTGGGATGTCTCCGGCTGGGATGACGGAGCGGATTCACCGATGCGTGTTTTTCTTACGCAGGCGGGCGTGCGATTCGAAGAACGGCTTCCCGCCGACGCGGCCATTGTCGGTCGCTCCAGCGCCGTTAAACCCGGCAACCCGCTTTACGATGCGGCTCTTGAAAACGGATCGCGTATTTTGCGCCGCGGGGAACTGCTTGCGGAACGGGCAGCCGAAAAGCAATTGATTGCCGTCTGCGGCAGCCACGGAAAGACGACGACCAGCGGGATGCTTGCGCAGACTCTGGCGGCGGCGGGAACGGACGCCGGCTATGTCCTAGGCGGACTTTACCGTGACCCGGCGATGCCGCCCGCTCATTACTCGACGGCGACTCCCTGGCTGGTCGCCGAAGTCGATGAAAGCGACGGTACGATTCGCCATTTTTCTCCGGAAATCACCATTGCGGTAAACCTCGATTGGGACCATCCCGACTATTACAAAACCGAAGCGGATTTGGAACGTATTTTCCGCGAGCTCTTCGAGCGGACGCGCCGGGCGATTTTTATTCCCGCCGGCAATGCCCGCCTTTTGCGTCTGACGCGCGATTTGAACGTCCCTGTCTTCACGGTCGGCGCCGGCGGCGATTTTTCGTACAGCGTCGTGCGCGCTCGGGCAAACGAAACACAGCTCGAAATCGGAGGAAAATTCTCTGCGGGGACGATTGTTTTGCCGACGGCGGGTACTTTTAATACGCAAAATGCCATGCTTGCGCTTGCGGCTACGGCTTTTGTTTGCGACGGCAAAATCGGTGTTTCTCCGCTCGGGAAATTCCCCGGAATGTGCCGCCGCCAGGACATCCTTTATTCCGGAGACCGCCTCAAGGTCATTGCAGATTACGCGCACCATCCGACCGAGATCTCCGCTCTCCTGCGCCTGCTTCGGGAAACGCATCTCGGACGTCTCGTCGTCGTTTTCCAACCGCACCGTTATTCGCGCACGCGTCAGTACGCGGCGGAATTTGCAAATGCGCTGGCGATTGCCGACGAAGCGATGATTTTGCCCGTGTATTCGGCGGGTGAAGCCAAGATTTCCGGCGGAGAAGCGGCCGACATTTTGGCTGCCGTTACGGCGGGAACGCGCGGAATCCGGACCTGCGAAAATGCCGCCGGATGCTTGGCACGCCTCCGCGAAGTTGCGACCGAAATTGCGGAAGGGAAGGGCGAAGAAACGCTTGTCGCCTTTGTCGGTGCCGGTGATATTGACCGCATCGCCGCCGCTGTCTTCGTTCGCGAACTTTGGCTGCGCGAAGCCGGTCGCCCGCGCGAAACGTCCGAGGGCTTCGGCGAACGCATGAAAAAACTTCTCGGCGACAAGGCAGTCTTCTGCGCGGAGAAAAATTTCGGAGCTCTGACGACTCTGGGAGTCGGCGGGAATGCCGCCTGGTATGCCGAGCCGGAAGATTTAAACGAATTGCTCATCCTTTTGCGCGGGGCTCGCGTTTACGAATTGCCGGTTTTCGTTCTCGGGCGCGGCTCAAATCTGCTCGTCCCCGACGAAGGATTTCCCGGCTTGGTCGTTCGTCTTTGCCGTCCGAATTGGACGCGCGTTATGCGCGTGCGTGCCTCGGACAACGAGGTCCCGGAACGGGCCTGCCTGCGTGCCGGAGCGGGGATTAAACTCAAGGAATTTTGTGCGTTTGCCGCTCGGGAAGGCATGGGCGGTTTCGAGTTTTTGGAAGGAATTCCGGGGACGCTCGGCGGCGCGCTGCGCATGAATGCCGGCGCTCACGGGAGCACGATTTTCGATCGCGTCGTCAGCGTCGAATGGCTGATGCCCGACGGCTCGCTTCACGAAGCGACGCGGGAGCAGATGCACCCGACGTACCGGGATTGTCCGGAATTGCACGGCGCAATCGTGCTTAGCGTACTTTTGAGATGCGAGGCGGCGCGCGAGGCGGACGAAATTTTTTCCGTCATGCGGACGCTTGCGGAGGTGCGGCGTACGTCCCAGCCGCGTGAACGCTCTGCCGGATGCACCTTCAAAAATCCGCCCGGCGACAGTGCGGGAAGGCTCATCGACAGTCTCGGCTTAAAGGGAAGCTCTCAGGGTGGGGCGACGGTTTCTTCCGTGCACGCCAATTTTATCACGGCGGCAGCGAGTGCCCGTGCGGAAGACGTGGAGGCGCTTGTCCGCCGTGTACGCGGCATTGTCAAAGCTGAAACCGGAATTACCCTTGCGCCCGAAATCATTTTCGTCGGGAAAGATTGGTAGGGCGGCGCAGTCGAAAGCGCGGATGTATTTCGGAGGAAAAGCCTGCTCCGTTTCAGCGGTCGGCGCAGTGAAGTTTTCCGTTCAGCTCTGCCTTAAACGCAGCCGGATTTTCGAGTTGAGGCGAGTGTCCGCAGCCCGGGATTTTGACCAGGCGGGAATGCGGAAGCAGGGTGTTTATTGCTTCGGCAATCTGTGAGAACTTGGCGTCGTTTTCGCCGCAAACGAGCAGGGTTTCGACGTTTATTTCGCCGAGCTTATTCCAAAGGGAAGGGAGCACTCCCGTGCCGAGTGTTTCGAGGGAGCGCGCCCAGCGTGTTTTGTCGGCGGCGGCCCGGCTTTTCAGAATCCGGCTGTTCCACGGTTCGGGAATATTGGCTTGTGATGCGATAATCGGCACAGTACGCCAGAAAGCGTAGAAGGCGGAGGCATCGGGAGCGGCAAGGATTTTTCGGGAAAGCGCGGTATCGTGTGCCCGGCGGGCGGCACGTTCTTCTTCGCTTTTCAGTCCCGGAGAGGCGGAAATTAAGATGAGGCGGTCGCCTTGGCGGAAGCGGTTGTTTTGTGCGAGGCGCAGGGCCAGATGCAAGGCGATGCGCCCGCCCATGGAGTAGCCGAGGAGAATGCGCGGTTGCGCCTCCGGAAGCCGTTCAAAGCAGCTTTCAAGCCGCGTGAGCAGCTGCGGAAAATCTTCGGGAATGTCGGTGCCGTGCAAATCGGGGGCATCAAAGAAAACGTCCGGGAACGTATGTCGCATGCAGTCGAAATCGTTTCCGCATCCGGTAAATCCGTGGAGCGCAAGTACGCTCGCCCGACTGTTTTCCGTCTTCGTCATTAGGGTTTGGCGTTCGGCAGTTTATCCTGAAGGTTCTGTTCCGAATCGTCGGCATTGCCCGCAAGTGCGGCAATCACTTCGCCCGCAAGATAGCAGGAGCCCGCAACGATTATCGATTCGCCGGGCTGCGTTTCCAAGGCGCAATAACCTTTGCCCGGGAAGAGCGTCGCGACGTCCGATTCGAAAATGCTTCCCGAAAAATCTGCCGGGATGCAGGCGCGCAAATCCGCGAGCGAGCAGGCGCGGTCTTGCGCCGGGCGTACGAGAAAGATACGTCCCGCGTGCTTGGCAATGACGCGGAGAATCGGTTGCGCACGGTCGGTCCCGAGTACGCCGACGATGAGGCTCGGGCGCGTTCCCGTCTTTTCGATGTGCGCGGAAAGCATGGCATCCAGCGCGACGGCGCATTCGGCATTGTGGGCGACGTCGATGATGAGCTCTCTCCCGTCTTCAAGTTTGCGGCGTTCCCAGCGCGCAGGCCAGCACACCGTATTCAGCGCAGTGGAGATGTCTCCGGCGGCCTCGTTGCGGGTTTCGCGGAAAAAGATTTCGGCGACGAGGGTCGCGGTTGCGGCGTTGCGGCGTTGGTGGTCGCCGAAAAGATTTGTTTGCGGATAGGCATCAATGTCATCACCGAAGCGCTCCCGTACGGAGATCAGCGGGGCGCCTTTTTCATGGGCGACGGATCGGATGACGCGTTCGGCGGCTTCGGGGACGCAACCTAAGACGACGGGCACACCCGGCTTGATGATGCCAGCCTTTTCCGCGGCGACAGCCTCAATCGTGCCGCCGAGCATGTCGCAGTGGTCCAGGCCGATGGAGGTGATGGCGCAGACTTTCGGCTGAAGAATGTTTGTGGCGTCGAGGCGGCCGCCGAGTCCGGTTTCGATGACTGCCGCATCGCAATGCGTTTCGGAAAAACGCAGGAAAGCCATCGCCGTCATCAGCTCAAAAAACGAGGGAAAATCTTCGTCGCCGGGTTTGCCGAAGCGGCTTGACGCGGCGTAGAGCTTTTCCGCGTAGGCGCAAATAGCGGCGTCGTCGAGCGGAGCGCGATTGACTTGGATGCGCTCTCCGAGCTTTACGAGGTGCGGGGAGGTGTAGAGGCCGACGCGCAGGCCTTTGCTGCGGAGAATCGATTCCAGCATCGCGGAGGTGGAGCCTTTGCCGTTGGTTCCTGCAAGGTGGATGGCGGGAAAATGCTTCTGCGGCGCGCCGATTGCTTCACTCAGCAAGCGCATGCGGTCGATGCCGAATTTGCTCCCGTGATTGCGGAGCGAGCAAAGTTTTTCGATGGTTTCTGCGTGTGTCATGCCTTCTTTTTTAGCAATCATTGAATCCCTTTCCCGAAAAAAGCGCAAGCGACGGCATTTTATTCGCTTGTCGGCAGAGTGTATATCCAATGGAATTACCGCATGGTAAAAAAACTAACGAAACACGGCAATAGTCTTGCGTTGATAATCGATCGTCCGATTCTTGATCTGATTGGGGCCGATGCTTCTACGGAGTTTGATGTTGTTACCGATGGAGGGGCGCTGATCCTTTCTCCGCGTAGGGATAAATTACGGGAGGCGCAGTTTCGTAAAGCGGTTGAAAAAGTCGCATTACGCTATTCGAAAACCTTTGAAGAGCTTGCAAAATGAATGCGGACGTAGGTCCTCGGTTTCTAACGCAAGAGGAGGTTTTTGCAATCCACGCGATTCAGGTACTGAATTTTGGCGGGACCGGAGAATTACGGGATCTTGGCTTGTTGGATTCATCGATTAACGCTGTTCGGGCAAGCTTTGGCGGTGAGTTTCTTTATCGGGATATTTTTGAAATGGCCGCTTCGTATGCGGTCAGCATTGTCGGAAATCACCCTTTTGTTGACGGGAATAAACGAACCGGTGCGATGTGTGCAGCCGTTTTTTTGGAAATTAATGGCTATGATTTTGATGCGGACGATGTTGCATTCACGCAAGCGATTCTTGACATTGCTTGCGGGAGGGTTGGGGTTGCGGAGCTTGCCGTTTTCTTCCGGGAGAATTCCCGCCGATGTTGATGATAAGTTCTGAAAAGCGAATTTCTATGGTTTTCCTAACGCTTTGTGCGAAATTGAAATTTTCGGGCTACTGCTGTAGGCTTAGGGCAAATGAACAAAATCAACATCGGACTCATTCAGCTGACGGGTGCGGAAACGCCCGCCGAAAATCTTCGTAAAACAATCCCGCAGATCGAAGCCGCCGCCGCACAAGGCGCGAAAATCATCGGCTTGCAGGAAATGTTTACGACGAAATATTTCTGCATCGACCAGAATCCGGATCGTTTTGACCTTGCCGAGCCGATTCCCGCAGGCGCGTCCACGCAGGAACTCTGCGCCGTTGCCAAGCGCCTCGGAGTCGTCATTGTCGCCCCGATGTTTGAAGCGCGCGGCAACGAGATTTACCACAATACGGCAGCAATTATCGACGCCGACGGTACCTATCTCGGTAAATACCGCAAGATGCACATTCCGCAGGATCCGTGCTTCGAGGAAAAATTCTATTTTACGCCGGGCGATCTCGGTTTCCGCGCTTGGGAAACGGCGTTCGGTAAAATCGGTGTCTGCATCTGCTGGGACCAGTGGTATCCGGAGGCAGCACGCCTGACCGCACTTGCGGGCGCGCAGATTATTTTTTATCCGACGGCGATCGGATGGCTCCCCGAAGAAAAGGCCGAATTCGGTGCCGCGCAGCACTGCGCTTGGGAAACCGTTCAGCGCGGTCATGCCGTTGCCAACGGCTGCTACGTTGCGGCGACCAATCGCGTCGGCGTCGAAGGGCGCACGGAGTTTTGGGGACAGAGCTTTGTGGCGAACCCCTACGGCGAAATTATCGCCCGCGCGTCTGCCGATAAGGAAGAAATTCTCATCGCGGAATGCGATCTCACGGTGCAACGCGAGTTCCGCCGCATTTGGCCGTTCTTCCGCGATCGCCGCATCGACGCTTACGGCGACATCACGAAGCGTCTCCGCGACTAAATTCCGGAATGGCTGCGTTCGAAGCATACATGCGTCGGGCGATTGAACTCGCGGAGCAAGCCCGCGGGGATACGCACCCGAATCCGCGCGTCGGCGCAGTGATTGTCGAAGGCGGCGAAATCGTCGCGGAAGGCTTCCATGCGCGGGCGGGCACGCCGCATGCCGAACGCGTGGCGCTCCGTGCGCTCGGACGCAAGCCGAAACCCGGTGCAACGCTTGTCGTCACGCTCGAACCCTGTTCGACACACGGGCGTACGGGCGCGTGTACGGAGGCGATTCTTGACGCCGGGATTGCCCGCGTCGTTGTCGGAGCGACCGATCCGAATCCGGCGCATGCGGGGCGCGGGCTTGAGCTTTTGCGGGAGCGGGGCGTCGAAGTTATTGCCGGCGTTCTCG
This sequence comes from Opitutales bacterium, assembly GCA_017546455.1. Lineage (GTDB taxonomy): Bacteria > Verrucomicrobiota > Verrucomicrobiia > Opitutales > UBA953 > Spyradosoma. The sequence goes on along the minus strand of JAFYWY010000035.1, from coordinate 19,689 downwards.
AGCGCGAATGCGAAGCCCTGAACCCGATTTTTAATTACAATATCGTCAGAAAGTCGCCCTTGCTTGCGGCCAAGTGTGCGCTGACGCCCGACGGGAAAATGTTTTTTGTCCCGGGCGAGCGCTCGCAGATTACGGGGGCCGATGCGCGGGAAAATGTCATGCGGGAACGCTGTTATTTTCCGGCAATTGCAACGAGTTCCGGGACGGTGCTTTGCGATAATCCGTCGCTTACGGTGCGGCTTTCGGGCGAGGCAATACGTTGTCCGATACGCTTTGTTTTCGATCGGCGCGGTCGCACGCTCGCTTGCGCGGAGCGCCTCAATGTCTTTTCGGATGAATTCCGCGAGAAAACGATTTTAGTGACGACTCCGGAAACGGCGGAGCGTGCTCGCGCCCGACTGACGGCAAGCGGCGTTTGCGTTTGGGAGTTACCGCCGGAGCCTTCCGCGTTTTGGGTGGCCTTTCGCACGCGGTGCAATGAGAGCGGCATTACCGGCGTTTATTTCGAATGCGGTCCGGCGTTTTTGAGGGAGCTCTTCGCCGAGAAGCAGGCGGATTATCTCTACGCCTATGTGGCGGGAACGCCGGAAAAATCCCCGGAAAAATACTTTTCGGAGACGGCGGTATTTGTCCCCGATGCCCATAAGAACTTCCCGAACGGAGATTCCGAATACTGCGGAAAAATCCGTCAGACGCAGCATCCGGGCACGGGAATGTGACCGTTGGCGCTTTGTCGTAGCGTTTTCTTCCGAGTGTCCGCCTTGTTCCCGTAAGCGATAAGAAAATTTTTGTCGCGGGAAATCGTAAAAACGGATTAGCTCAAGGGCATTCAATCGTTTACCTTTTACACCTTTATAAGAAAGAAAAATGGCTAAAGAACCTTCAAAGAACATCGTTGCTCCCGACACCAAGAAAGCCCTTGAACTGGCGCTTTCCGCCATCAATAAAACCTACGGCGAAGGGACGCTCATGCGCATGGGCGACGCGACGAAAATGGACGTGACGACGATTTCCACGGGGTCCGTGGCGATTGACCTCGCGCTCGGCGTCGGCGGGCTTCCGCGCGGCCGTATCGTTGAAATCTACGGCCCGGAATCTTCCGGGAAAACCACGCTCTGCCTCAGCGTTATCGCACAGGCGCAACGCGAAGGCGGCACGGCGGCGATTATCGACGTCGAACACGCGCTTGATCCGCGCTATGCGAAGGTTGTCGGCGTCGATTTGGAAAACCTCCTCGTCTCCCAGCCGGAAAGCGGTGAAGACGCGCTCAACATCGTCGAAACGCTCGTCCGTTCGGGCGCGGTTGACGTTGTGGTGCTCGACTCTGTGGCGGCGCTCGTTTCCAAGCAGGAATTGGACGGGCAGATGGGCGACACGACGGTCGGTCTGCAGGCGCGCATGATGTCGCAGGCCATGCGTCGCCTCACGGCGGCGATTGCGAAGTCGAAGTGCCTTTGCATTTTCACGAACCAGATCCGCGAAAAGATCGGCGTTATGTTCGGTTCCCCGGAAACGACACCGGGCGGCCGCGCGTTGAAGTTCTTCGCTTCCGTGCGCATGGATATCCGCCGCGTTGGCCAAATCAAGGAACCGTCGGGCAAGGTCATCGGCAACCGCACGAAGATCAAGGTCGTCAAAAACAAGGTTGCTTCGCCGTTTACGGAATGCGAATTCGACATCATGTACAACGAAGGCATTTCCCGTACGGGTTCGGTAATCGACCTCGGCGTCGATAACAAAATCCTGGAAAAGAAGGGCGCGTGGATTGCCTACAACGGCAACCTGATCGGTCAGGGCCGTGAAGCCGCGAAGGAATACCTGAAGAAAAATCCGGAAGTGCTCGACGAAATCCAGGCTAAGATCATGGAAAAAGTCCACCCGACCGTCGGCGAAACCCTTGGCGCCAACGACGAAGAAAAAGTCGCTTAATTTTCAAGGCGTTCCCGTGAGATTCTTGCGGGAACGCCTTTCGTTTGCTTATTAACCGAATAAATCTCATTGAGCTTATGCTTCTTAAAAAAATCTCCTTTGCCGTCCTGGCCGTTTTGTCGGGCACGCTCGCACTGAATGCGGCTCCGCCCGCCGTTTTCGGGGCTCCGCTCGAAAAAAGCGCTTCGCAACTTTCGATTCCTCTCGGCGGCAATGCCTATGTTCTGAAGGGAAAGAACGGTGCGAGGATTCACACCCAAAAAGGCCTTGTCAATTGGACGGGCGAGGACGCGATGATCGCCGTTTACGTGCGTACTTCCGACCCGCAGGAGAACGTTGATTTTTCAATCCGAGCGCGCGGCCACGGGACAATCAAATTTAATGTCAATCGCGACAAGGCTCAGACCTTTTCCGTTAAGCTTGATTCCGACGAATTCAAGGAATACCCGGTCGGCAAAATCAAGTTTGCGGAGGCCGGGTATCAGAAAATTTACATCAAAGGCTGCGAAAAAAGCGGAGAGCACTTCGGCGAAATTTCGGACTTTACCCTGAAGAATGTTCTCGGGGCGTCGAACTACGTTCACGGCTTCGATAATTACTGGGGACGCCGCGGCCCGAGCGTTCACATGCGCTACACCCTTCCGAAGGAAAAGAACATCGAGTATTTTTACAGTGAAATACTTGTTCCGAAAGGCATGGATAAGGTCGGCACTTACTTTATGGTCAACGGATTCGGCGAAGGTTACAGCGGAATTCAGGTGAATTCGCCGACGGAACGCCGCGTGCTTTTCTCTGTTTGGAGTCCGTTTGACACGCAGAATCCGAAAGACATTCCCGAGCACCTGCGCGTCGTCAATCTGCGCCGCGGGGAGGGCGTAAAGATCGGGGAATTCGGCAACGAAGGTTCCGGCGGGCAGAGCTATTTGCGCTACCCCTGGGAGGCCGGAAAGACCTACGGATTCCTCACGCGCATCCGTCCGGACGGCAACGGCAACACCGAGTACACGACCTATTTCCACGTCCCGAGCGAACGCAAGTGGTTGCTCATCGCGAGCTTCCGTCGTCCGGCAACATCGACCTGGTATAAGGGTGCCCACTCCTTCCTCGAAAACTTCAATCCCGACATGGGATATACCGGCCGTAGCGCCAACTATTTCAACCAATGGGCTTGGGATAAGAACGGAAAGGCTTACGAGCTGACCGAAGGGACGTTTACCTGCGACGGTACCGGTCGCGCCGCCGTCCGCACCGACTTCGCGGGCGGGCTTTCCGAAGACGGGAAATCGTTCTTCCTGCGCAACTGCGGATTTTTCAACGAAACGACTGAGTCGAATTCGCGCTTTGAGCGGAAATCGATGATGTCCGCTCCGCCGATGATTAATTTCGCCGCGTTGGAAAAGCTCTAAGCTGTTTTCGCTTCTTTCCGAAAATGACGCGTTCCCGCAGACATAAAACCTGCGGGAACGTTTTTTTTGTTTAACCTCTCAACGATATTAGAAAATGTCGTTTTCTGTGAAAATGACGACGGGCAGCCTACCCCTAAGCTGCCCGCCTTTATTTTCTATATCTCGTTGCTTATTACCCCATCTCTCACTACGTGAGAGAAATTTTTGATTTATATGAATCCAATAAATATTTTTTTGTCCTTTCGTGCAAGCACTTTTTTAATAAAAATTAAAAATCGTTTTCTGTGCCACATAAATAAAGGAAACTTTTTTCGGGTGAAAAAGTAAAACGCCCTTGAGGAAGGGCGTTTTACGAGGCGATTTTGATAAAAGCTACATGGGCGGCATCATCATTCCGCGGCCGCCGCGCATGCCTCCCGGTCCGCCCGGGCCTCCGGGGCCGCCGAGAGCCTCCATGGCTTTCTGCTGTTCGGCGTAAACATTCCACTGTTCGGCGGATAGTACGCCCCTGAGGATGCGTTCTTCCGTGTCGCGATCAACGCGGCCGTCGTTGTTCATCGCGGCGGAGGCGTATTCGGAGAAGTACTTGTCCTTCTGTTCCTGATTGAGGGCAACGGATTCTTGGAGCATGGAAAGTCGCATATTGGCGACGGTTTCCGCGCGGGCGGTCGCGCGTTCGGCGCGGTAGGCTTCGTATTCGGCCTTCTGCTCGTCGGAAAGCAATTCCGTGATGTATTCTTCCGGATTGTTGGCGCGCATGGCTTCGCGCAGTTGGGCGCTGAGCTCGTTCGTGTCGGCGCCGTTTTCGCGGGCTTCACGGATGGCGACCATCAGGTTTTGGGCTTCGGCGCTGCGGGCTTGGGCCAATTCGTGCATGCGGGTCGTTTGTTCCGCGCTGAGATTGAGGCGCAGGGCGAGGCGCGAAATGGCCGTGTTGGTGCGGATGCGGCGGAAATTGTCAAAGCGCTGAGCCATTTGCTGACGGCGGGCTTCGCGGGTTTCGTCGTTAGCGGCTTCGTCATTGGCGACGGCCGGGCGTTCGGCGCGCTGTGAGGACGCGCGATTGCCGCGTGCCGAGCGCGTGTTCTTGCGGGCGAGTTCGTCTTTGAGGGCGCGGATTTCGGCGTCCTTGGCGGCGAGGGCATCCGTATCGGCTGCCGGAGCGGCGGCGACGTACCAAACGATCCCGGCGACGAGGAGATTGGAGATAACGATAGGTAGGATTTTGGATTTCATGATAAATATTAAATGCCTGTTTTCGGAAGAAAGTTTCAAAAAATATGCGTTCGGGCGAGTTTTTTCTTGAGAATGTAAAAAGCAAAAAAGAAAATGGACACATCATTTTCCGTCTCTTGTTTCCTTATTTCCTCGGCAACTCAACCTTTGAATTTCGTCGTGGAAACCGTATCGGATTTAAACAGTCTCATTTATGTGGCAGCTGCGATTGTCGTCGCGGGTGTTTTTTTTGCGTTTATGCGTACGCGCAAAGTCGTGCGGGAAAACAGGAGGCTCGACAAGGCCTGTCGCGAGGCGGAGCTTGCCTGCCATGCGGCGGAGTCTGCGGCGCGTGAGCGTGTGGCCGAGGCCGAGAAGGCGGTGGCGGAATGCCGTGCAGAGTCGGAACGTGCCGCGCGTGAGAACCTGGAGCGCGAGCGTGATTTGGAATTGCGCGCCGCGAAATTGGATTTGCGGGAGCAGGCCCTCACCGAAGAGCGCGAAAAGCTCGTTGCCGCACGCGAACGCTACGAAGAGAAAATTCGCGACGTTGCCGGAATTTCCCTCGAAGAAGCCCGCGCAGACATCCTGAAGAGCGTTGCCGAAAGCGCCGCCGATGAGGCTCGCCGCATTCGCCGGGAGATTCTCGAAAAATCGGAAAAGGATTATGCCGACGACGCACGAAAGCTGCTCATTACGACGATGCAGCGCGTGGCTCCGCGACTGAACGACGAAATTTCTTCCGAACTCGTTCCGATTCCCGCCGAGGAAATTAAGGGACGGCTCATCGGGCGCGAAGGGCGCAACATCAAGAGCTTTGAACAACTCACGGGGACGACGCTCATTATCGACGATACGCCGGGCTCCGTGCTTGTTTCCTGTTTCGATCCCTTCCGCCGCCAAGTGGCGTCTCTGGCTTTGCGCCACCTGATTGACGACGGGCGTATCCATCCGCAAAGCATCGAATACTACGTCGAGGAAGCCAAGCAGGAGGCTTCGGAAAGTGCCTTGCTCGTCGGAACCAAGGCCTGCGACGATCTCGGACTGCTCAATGTTTCCGAAAAGGTGCGGGAATTGCTCGGGAAGCTCCAGTTCCGCCTTTCCATCAATCAGAACACCTTGGAACACTCGATTGAAACGGCTCAGCTCGCGGGAACCTTTGCCGCGGAACTCGGTCTGAATGTCGGCTTAGCGACGCGTGCCGGTCTTTTCCACGACATCGGGAAGGCCGTCGATGCCAACAACGAAGACGCCCACGCGATTGCGGGCGCGCGCGTTTTGCGCCAGGCGGGAGAATGCCGTGAAGTCGTCAACGCCGTCGAATCCCACCACCGCGAAGTCGGGCACGAAAATATTTACGGACCGCTCGTGATGTTGGCGGACTCGATTTCGGCGACGCGTCCGGGGGCCCGCGCTTCGACGCACGAGGGCTACGCCGAGCGCATTTACAATTTGGAAAAAATTGCGAAAGGCTTCCCGGGTGTCACCGAAGCGTTTGCGATTCAGGCGGGACACGAGGTGCGCGTTATGGTTTCCAGTAGCGAAGTCAACGACGCCGAGGCCCGCGCGATTGCCCGCAAGATTCGCATTGCGATTGAGGAAAACCTCACCTACCCGGGCAAAATTCGTGTAGTCGTTATTCGCGAATTGCGCATCCACGAAGACGCGCTCTAAAAAGAAACTCGCCAAGCCTTCGGGGCTTCGGCATTGTCTTTCCGGTGTTGTCCCGGTAGTTCAACGGATAGAACCGCGGTTTCCTAAACCGTCAATCCGAGTTCGATTCTCGGTCGGGGCGCCAGCTTTATTTGTGCGGAGTTATTGGATATTGAGAGCTTGAGGTATGATTCCGCTAAAGCTAACTATAGAATTTGCTAAGCGGGAATCATTCGGAATTCGAGATTTACTATTCGAAATTGCCTTTTCGAGGCTGTGCACCGGAGGTGCACACATTCTGACGAGCAGAATGGAAAAACGCTTGAAGCCAAATCTAAAAAAGGAATTTCTGGAGGTAGCCTTATAAGGGCAAGGCTGTTGAAATTCATTATCTCGTGCTGAAAATGTGACTGTTTTTCAAAAACTCGTGCCGAAAATGTGTGAGTTTATGTGAAATCTCGTGTCGAAAATGTGATTTTTGCTTTTATCGTCGGCGGAATGCCTGCTGCGGTTCAGAAGTGGTTGGATTCGGGCGATTTCTTTGCAGTCGAAGACGTACAGAAAAACTTAATTAGCGCCTACGAAAATGATTTTTCCAAGCATGCCCCCAAGAGCTTAGTTGAAAAGATTCGCTATGTTTGGAATAGCATTCCTTCTCAGCTTGCGAAGGAAAATAAAAAATTTGTCTTTGGGCTTGTCCGCTGGAGTGCAAGTCAGGGCAGAACTTAAATGCGAAAAGCCTGAAGTCCTACAAAGACCGTTGTTCTCCTTCGTTGGCTTTGCGAACGAGTCTGTTGCCGTACGAGAAGAATGTTCCCGCAGGTACGACCAATCTGCCTCTGTACATCTTATTCGTGTTAGAATCTGAATTTGACGGGGCGTTCGATTCTCCGACATAAGTTGAGCTTGAAGCTCTGTTTCCCGCTTTACCTCGGGGGCGGGAACGCCTATCGTTGAAGCACGTGGAGGACTTTATCCCGCTTATGCTCATTACGGATCTCAACAGCGAAAAAGACATCGGTTCCAATTGCATGCTTTTGGAAATCGGCCCCTTTCGTATTCTCGCGGACTGCGGGATTCACCCAAAGAAGCTCGGCCGTAACGCCTTGCCGAATCTTACAAAGATTCGCGAGCTTTCCGTGGATTTCATTTTGCTGACCCACTGCCACCTCGACCACTTGGGCGGGATTCCGGTGGCCTTGCGTGAACATCCGAGTGCCCGCATTCTGTGTTCGCCGGCTTCGCGCCTGATTGCGACGCGGATTTTGCGCAATTCCATCAACGTGATGCTGCGCCAGCGCGAGGAACAAAACATCAACGAGTATCCGCTCTATACTTACAGCGAGCTCGACCGCGTCGATGCGGCGCTGACGGCTCTGCCGCTCGGGGTTCCGAAGACGTTCCATGAAAACGACGACGAAATTACCTTTACGCTCTATCCCGCCGGGCACGTTGCGGGAGCGGTCGGCGTGATGATTGAGTATCGCCACCGGAAAATTTTCCTCACGGGCGACGTCTCTTTCAACGACCAGGAAACCGTGGACGGTGCGGACTTTCCGCAGGAAAAAATCGATACCCTGATTATGGAAACGACGCGCGGCGCGACGGAGGTCGATCCGGACCTGACGCGTGAGCGCGAGTTGGAGCGCCTGATCGGCGACATCGCCAATACGCTGGCCGGCGGCGGCTCCGTTTTGATTCCCGCCTTTGCTTTCGGGCGCATGCAGGATCTTTTCCACGTACTGCTCAAAGCCAAAAACGAAGGCCTGATTCCGAAAGAAATTCCGGTCTTCTGTACCGGGCTCGGCTTGGATTTGGCGGATTATTTTGACACGATGGCGCGGAAAACCGGCTCGGTTTATTTCCACCGCACGATGGCGAAGGAACTCGGCGTGCAGGCACTTCGTACTTGGGAGGCGCCCGGGACGGATGTGCCCGTGCAGGGGATTTACCTCGTTTCGAGCGGAATGCTCGTGGAAAACACGCCGGCGTGGTACATTGCGTCGAACATGCTCGACCACGCGCATAATCTCATCGCCTTTGTCGGCTACTGCGATCCGGACACGCCGGGCGGACGCCTGCTCACGCGCACGAATGTCGATGAGCTGCGTTTTGCGCCTTTGAACTACATCGCCCGAGTACGTGCCGCCGTTGCGCGTTATGACCTGAGCGGACATACGACGCGGGAACGCATGATGGAGTTCGTCAACGCCGTCGATCCGCGCCTGGTGGTGCTCACTCACGGGGAGCCGGCGGCGCAGGAATGGTACGAGGAAGAGCTGGCGATTCAGCTTCCGAAGACCAAGGTGCTCAGCCCCGAACCCGGCGTCGAATACAAGGTTTAAGCGGCGGTTTCGTCCGCAGAATCGCATTCGTTTTTCAATGAGAGCCAAGTCTAAGGTCAAAAGTTTTTCGGAAGAAAGAGAACGGTATTTGGGCGCGCGGACCCGAATTGAACGATTCGGCGTCGCAGTCTCCGTCGTGTTCGGCAGCATTTTCAGCTGTGCTTTCGGCGCGGTTTTCGGCGGTTTGCCGCTGTTTTTTATCCTGATTCCGATTCTTACGGGAAACAGCAATGTGGAGGGCAATTTCACGTGGTTGCCCGTTCTCTTTACTTTGCCTTTCATCGGTGTCGGCGCGGGACTTTTAATTTCCGGGCTCGTGAAGCTTATCCGGCTTATTTTGCTGATTAAAAACGCGCCGCCGGTGTCAGCAGTGCCGGTGGAAGCAACGAGCACGTATGAGCCGCCGTCGCCGAGCCTTAAAGAAACATTCGGCAAGGTGAGTTCTACGGTGCGGGATTTCCGCCGCGGGAAGCTTGTTGTTCCGGGAGAGGAAGAGTCTGAGCGCCCGAAAATGAGCGGGAAACAGCGTCTGGTTTCTGCCGTGCTCGGCGCTGTTTTTCTGGCAGGCGGCTGCGGGATTATTACTTACGGCGTCTCAAATTACGTGAAATGTTATCGGGCGGCCGAGACTTGGGTGTCGGTCCCCTGCGAGATTGTTTCCGCAAAAATCGATACGAATCATCGTCGGAAAAGAGGGATTTCCTATTCTCTGGAAATCACTTTCCGCTATACCTACAAAGGCGAAGCGTTTTCGTGCGACGAGATTTCCCTCCAGCCTCGGAGCAGCTTCAAGAGCCATTCGAAGGCGAAGGAGGAATTGCATCGGCTCAGGAAGCATAAAAACTGCTGGGTGGATCCGGAGGCTCCGAGTGAGGCCGCTCTGGAAAAGCCGGAAGCGGCGTTTTCGTTCGAGCAAGTTATTTTACCGATTTTCGGTCTGCCGTTTGCCCTCATGGGCGGCTTTGTTTGCGGTTCCGCTATTTTCGGCGGCCGGGAACGCAAGAACGGGCGGATACCGGAGCGCGACGTTGTTTTACCCGAGGCGGATTCGCCTTTCGGGACCGTGCTTTTTGCGCTCGTGTGGAACTCTTTTGTTGCGCTGTTTTTCGCGATACTTTTTTCGAAAGACGAACTTGAGTGGATTCTTGTGCTTTTCCTCATTCCGTTTTCGATTGTCGGCTTAGTTGTTTTCGTCGCGGCGATCAGGGCCTTGATGAAGCATTTCTGCGGATTTTCTTACACGCTTTCGTTGAGGCCGTCGAAAGACCTCGTTGCGGGAGAAGCGGTGCGCGTGCTTTGGAAGCTGACGCGCGGGGAAGCGGGAAAGCTGACTCGGCTCAGCCTGAGCTTCGTGCAGATGGAGCGCGATGAGGATACGGAAGTCAACGGCAAGCCCGTGTTTAAAATCGTCGAGCGGACGCCGATCTGCGAATCCGGAGCGCGCATGGACCTGCGGGACGGCGCTTGTGACTTTACTCCGCCGGAAGGCAAAGGGACTTCGAGCCGGAAGCGGCGTTTTGCTTTCGAGCTGGAGCTTGAACGGAAAACCGGTCTCCTCGGGAAGATCGTTTTGCGTTTCCCCGTGAAGCTGAAAGCTAAGCGCCCGCCGAAAGAAGAGTCCGTCCCGGAAGCTTAATGCGTCCGCTTATTTGACTTCGATTTCGATTTTTGCTGAGGAAAAATCGTTTCCGCCCCAGACGTAAATTTGGTGCTTCCCGGGCGGAATTTCGAGCGCTGTCCCTGACTTGAGAAATCCGAGATAGCTTCCGTCCAAGTACCAGTGGGCTTGGGCGGGGAGGCTTTTCAAAATAAAGCGCGCCTTGCCGTTGAAGCCTTTCCGGTAAACTCCGCCGAGCGGTTGCAGGACCTGAGTTTCGCGCGAATACGGATTGGCGCCGTCGAAGCTCTTACAAGCCGGGCAGGTGCGTAGCGGAATGCCGACGACAGCCGTTCCCGAAAAGGTTTTCTCGCAGTGTGTGCCTGCCGCCAGACCGCTTTTTTCGCAGAGAAGCGTGGTGCGCAGAAGCGCGCTTGTGTCCCGGACTGCGGGGGCTTGGTCGCGGTAAAGCGCATTCATGATGGCGCCGGCGACGGGCGCGGCAATTTCGGCGCCGACGAGCTCCGGGGCGGACGAACCGTCTTTGTTGCCGAACCAAACGGCGACGGTCCATTCCGGCGTGACGGCGATGCACCAGGCGTCGCGGAGGCCGTTGGAGGTGCCCGTTTTCCAGGAAATTTCCAGGTGCTCGGCGCCGGGAAGCGGCACTGTCTGCAACATCTCCAAGACCATCGCGGCTGTTCCCGCGTTCCAGATCGCGCCGGCGGAATTGCTTGCTTCCGTCGCGCATTCCGTGCAACGCAAGTCTGCGGGGACGCTTCCGGAAGCTAAGGAGCTGTACGCGCCGGCGAGCTGCCAAAGTGTCGTTTCCGCTCCGCCCAAGGCCAAAGAAAGTCCGATTTTTTCGGCGTTTGTATTTTCGGGAAAACGAATCCCGAAAGCGCCGAGCGTTTCGATGCAGCGCGCTGTTCCGATGCTGTTTAAAATGCGTACTGCCGGTGTGTTGAGGGATTGGGAAAGGGCGCTCCGGGCGGAAACGCGGCCGAGGAAATCGCCGGAGAAATTTTCGGGGCGGTAATTGCCGAGGGAGAGCGGGGAGTCATCGACGAGCGTTTCGGCGACGAGCAAGCCGCCGTTGATGGCCTCGCCGAAAATGAAGGGTTTCAGCAGCGAGCCCGGCGAGCGGCGGGCGAGGGCGGCGTTGACCTGGCCGTCGCCGGCGGCCTTGAAATCGGTCGTTCCCAAAAACGCGCGTACGGCTCGAGTGCGGTTTTCAACGACAATGGCCGCGCCGTCGTGTACGGAGCGGTGTTCGTTGACGCAGCGGGTGATGACGGCGTTGACGACGGATTGTTTGGCCATGTCCAGAGTCGTGGCGCAGGTCCCGCGTATTTCGGGGTGATTTTGTCGTGTCCAAAGAAAGAACTGCGGATCTTCGGCGCGCGGGAAGGCTTCGAGGGAAAAATCGCGAAAGCGCAGGGGCTCGCGGCGGATGCGTTCGGCATCGGCTTCGGTGAAGCTTCCTTGGCGTACGAGCATTTCCAAAATGAGGTCGCGGCGTTTTATCGCGGCTTCGGGGAAGCGGTCGGGGCGCAGGCGGTTCGGGCGCTGCGGAATGCCGGCGAGCAAAATGGATTCCGCCGTGTTGAGTTGTCCGGCGGGGAGTCCGAAATAGTAATTGGCGGCGGCTTCGATGCCGTAAATTTTCCCGCCGTAGGGCAGGCGATTGAAATATTCTTCGAGGATTTCTTTTTTGCTCCAACGGCGCTCCAAATTGCGGGCTTTCCCCATTTGGGCGAGTTTGTAAAGCAGGGAACGTTCCCGGCGTTCTCCCGTCTGGTTGACGAGTTGCATACTTACGGTCGAAGCCCCGGAAACGATGCGCCCGTTCGTAATCAGCTGAAAGGCAGCGCGGGCGACAGCGCAGAGATCGACCCCGTCGTGCTCAAAAAAATTGCGGTCTTCGGCGGCGAGGGTGACGTCGATTAAGTGCTGCGGCAAATCCTCCAGTTTGACGGGGAAACGCAGGCAATAATCGTAGCCGGGCTCGGTATGGACGACGTTTCCGCGGCAATCGGTAAAGCGCGTCGCCGGGAATTGGCGGGAAAACGCCGCCGTGTCGAAAACGAAAATATGCGGGAAGACCCATTCCCAAAATGCGGCAACGGCAAACATCGCAACGCCCGAAAGCATTGCGATGTTTAAGAGGAATCGCTTCCGTTGCCGGGTCATTAGCGGACTTCGAATACCGTGTTTTCCGGCTGCCACGCGCCGCGTTTTTCTCCTTCGTACATCGATTCGATTTGAATCGGCGGAATGGTGAATTTCCCGCGGGAGGTGGCGCGAACGCGGTAGCTCAGCGTCGTCCAATCATCGTCGATATCGGAGGAACCGAACGAGAGGAAGCGGTCGAAACGGCGTTCCCGCGCGAGTTCCCTGTAGGCGTGGCCGGAGGATTGAGACTTCGGAGCTGCGGCCTGAGCTCGGGTGGCGAGTGTTTCGTCCTCGATTTCGAGCCCGCCGGGAAGCAGGTCGCAGACGACAACGCTCGGGCAGCATTCTTTCGAGCGGATATTGATTTTTACGGTGATGAAATCGCCGACGGAACACTGAGAGACGGGGTCGCCGTTGGCGTCTAAGTATTCGCGCGTGATTTCAAAACCGGCGCGGATCGGCTTGAAGCTTTTCGGGATTTCGCGGGTGCGGACGAATGCGGAGATCGGGCGTTCGCCGACGTTTTTGATGCGGAGGCTCTTGCCGCCGGGGACACGGATTGAGCCTTTAAGTTCGCTCGCTTCTCCGTCAATTTCCAGCAGGGCGCGTTCGTTCCCGTAGCCGCCGGTACGCGTGAAATAGGCCGCGAGTCCGAAGGCTGCCCACGCGTTTTTCTGTGTCGAGCCCCAGTGCCCGGAAGACTGGATTTGCTTGCTGAGATACTGCGCGATGAGGGCGTTTTCGGGGGCGTCCGGCGCGATTTCCGTAAGAATACGCAGGGTGATTCCCGCACGGCGGATGGAGGAGTCCAAGCAGGAATCCCAGTTCGTGTTTTCGGCGCGCCAGAAGGCCGTTTCGAGTAGCGGAAGAATCGTCTTCATTCCTTCTGCGGCGTATCCGGATTTAACCAGCGCGGCGGCTGCGAGGAAGCGCGAGAAGTCCTGATTTTTCTCCGAATAGATTATCGGCTTGGCGTACGAGGCGATGCGTTTGTCCCCCATGAGCGAGAGCAGGTAAACTGCGTAGGCACGTTGTGATTCCGGGCTTCGCGAGTTGATGAATTGGGCGAGGATGCGGCTGATTGTCGTGCGGCGGGCCTGCGTGAGCGGGAATCCGTTGGCGTCGGCTTCGAGCTCGAAGTGGATTGCGAAAAGCGTTCCGGCTTCCCAAACCTTGTTTGAGCAGGGCCACATGGCGTATTTCCCGTTGTAGAGGCGCATCGTCGAAATCTTCCCGAGGGCGCTTCGGATTTTTCCGGCAGAGCCTTCTCCGAAGGCCTGATGTACGAGACCGGATTCAATCAGCGACGGGACTGCCAAGTGCGGGAGGGCCGCCGCCGAAACCTGTTCAAGACATCCGTACGGATAGGCTTCGAGCCAATCAAGCGCACCCGCAAGTGCAAGCGCCGGGGAACCGACGGAGATTTCGCCGAACGCTTGATTGTTCGGAAAATACGCTTCGGCGCCGGGTGCAATTTCGGTGACGGCGACACTGTCCTGCGCCGGGAGCGCCGCGCGGACGGAGATGCTGACGTAGTCTTGCGAGCAGAGCTTGCCGTCGGCATCAAAGATGCGCAGTTCCGCCTTCTTCGCGCCGTTATTGTCCGGAGCGGTAATCGGGGCGCGAACGACGTGCTTTGCGCCCGGCTTCAAAACGTCGGATTCCCCGGATGCGAGTTTTTCGCCGGCGAAATCCAATTGCCAGGAGAATTTTTGTTCCGGCAAATCCGTGTTGAAGATTTCCGTGACGATTTCGAAGCTGTCGCCCGGAGCTACGGCACGCGGGGCCGTCATCTGTACGGAGACGGGTTCGCGGACGATGAAGGTGTTGTCGCCGGCGCCGGTTTTTTCTTCGTTGAGCGCGACCGCCATGAGGCGCATGCCGCCGTCAAAATCCGGAGCGACGATTTCGACGGTCGCTTCGCCGCTCGCGGGGACGTTTACGGTGTCGAGCATCACGACGGCGCTTTGTTTGGATTCGTCGCGATCGTTGAGAAATTTGCTCAGGGAGGCACCGCCGCCGAAGAGTTTTTTGTCCAAGGCGAGCAGCGGATAAAAATCCGAGTAGCTGTCGCCGAATTTGTAGGGGCAATCGTAGGTTCCGAAGAAATACTCGAAGGGATTCGGCGTCTTGAAATCCGTCAGCGAAAGCACGCCGCGATCGACGGCCCAGAGCTGTAGCGTCCCCGCAACGGGTTTGCCGGCGGCGTCGGAAAGGCGGACGCGGACTTGCGCTTTTTCGCCCGGGCGAGCGACTTCGGGGACTTCCGTTTTGACGAAAATCGTGCGTGCCTGTTGGTCAACGGGAAGCACGCCGACACCGAAGCGCCGTTGAACGAGTTCTGACGCGCCGGGTTCGGTTTTCCCGCTCGCGGTAACGGAGAAGAAACGGCTCCCGCTCGCCGTGATTTCGGGAATCGGGATTTCGACGACGTTTTCGCCGAGCTTGAGCGGGATGTGTTGCATCGTTTCGATGTTTTCCGAGCCGACGAGCAGGACGGCATTGCCGGTAAACGGCGAATCGAAGGTGACCTTTGCCGTTTCGCCGGGCAGGTATTTTTCGCGGTCCAATCGGAACGTAATTTCCGAGGGATTGCGCGGATGTCCGCCACTTTCGCCGTAGTAATGCCAGAATTCGCGTTCGTGGAGCACGTCTGCGTTTTCGGTGTCGGAGATAACCAGTTTGTATTCGCCGACCTGAGGAATCGGGAGCGCAATTTCGCTCGCGGAGCCGTCGAATTCGATACTGCCTGCGGGGACGGATTCCCGCTGCCATTCGCAACGGAGGGCGCCGTTTTGTTCGCGGACGAGGTAATTCCATTCGTTGCGGTAGAGCGAGGCTTTGAACTTTTTGCCTTCGAGTTTGAGCGCTTCGGAGTTCGGCGAAAGCGTGCAGATTTCAAAGACCCGGCCCTGTGCGTCGGCGGATTTTTGGCGTGTTCCGAAGTA
This sequence comes from Opitutales bacterium, assembly GCA_017546455.1. GTDB lineage: Bacteria > Verrucomicrobiota > Verrucomicrobiia > Opitutales > UBA953 > Spyradosoma. Next base: position 4,421 of record JAFYWY010000035.1, on the reverse strand, counting down.
GAAATCGCAATTGTGAATTTCCGTCGAATGGCGTGCGGAAACACTGCGGCTGCCGGCGCCGCTGGATGCGCTGGCGTAGACGAGCGCCAGGAGTGTGGCGGTTTGGCGTTTTTCGTATTTCGGAATGTCGAAGCGTGCGGAGAATTGGCCCGTGTCGTCGGATTTTCCCGCGACTCGCAGGGTGTTGAACGTGTCGGCGGGAATAAGGCCGAACAAAAATTCGGAGAACTCGCGATTCTTGGGAACAAAGCGCGTGAATTTGAAATCGCAGGCGAAGTCGATTTTGCCTGCGGCGAGCGGCAACCCGAAGTAGTAGGCGGCATTGCCGTCGGCGCAAATGCAGTCGTTTTCGCGTTTGGTTTGCACGGAGACTTCGATGGCATCCGGAACGTATTCGGCGACGGAAAACTTTGTGCTGCCGAATTCGCAGTCTTCCTGCCCGGGAATGCGCAGGGTCGCTTCGTAGCTTCCGGTGGCGGCGAAGGCGGGGATTTCCACGGCGGTTTTGTAAAATCCGAAGGCGTCGCCGTTGACGGGGATGCGCAGGAAGGTGTTTCCGCTCGGGTCTTCGATGTGGAATTCTGCGGGGACGTGACCTTGGGCGAGCTTGGTTTTCCCGTCGCGCAGGCCGGCGAAAAGGTGGATTTTTTCTCCGGGGCGGCAAATGCCTCGTTCGGGGAAGACGTGGGCTTTCGCGCCTTGCTTTTCAAAGCCGCGGCCTTGACGGCGGGCATTTAAATCGTAAAGCCTGATAAAGGTTTTGTCGTCCCCGGCTTCGGCGAGAATCATTGAGGGGGAATCTTCCTTGTCTTCGAGCGTCGGAAGTTGGATTTTGGCAAAGCCGTTTTCGTCGCAATCCGCGGAAAGGATCAGGCGCCTTTTAGAGGAAAAAACGGAAATTTTAGCTCCGGGGACGGCGGCGTTTTCGGAGATGTTTTTTACGGCGACGGCAAGCTCTTCGCCGTTGCGCGCCGCTTGGATTGCGAGGTCGGTAATGACGACGAGGCGCTCTCGATTCCAAGAATATTCGAAATAGTAGTAGGGCCGAGCGGGGGCTTCGAGCTCGATGCTGTAAATACCGCATTTGCGCGGGATGCCGATTTTTTCGAGCTCGATTGCATAGTGTTCGCGTTGGTTCCGGCGAGCTTTCGGAAGGACTTCCTGCGAGAAAATCGGTTTTGAATAATCGGAGTTGTGGGAGCTGAAGAAAAAGTCGGCGGCGGAATCTTCGTAGGCTTGGCGGACCTTGATTTTGAGCTTTTCGTGGTTGCGCAGATTAATCGGGAGCGAAAAATCCTTGGCGCCGAGCGGGAAGAATTTGCCGTTGCTCAAAAAGCTCAACTCTTCGGGATAATCTTTCGCCGTGAATACAACGCTTTCGCGCTTGCCGAGCGGGAGCGAGTTCACGCCGCAGAGCGTCGGCGCGATGCAGACGGCATAGGTTTCGCCCGGTTCGAAGTCGGCGGAAACCGTAAATGATCGCTCCCAGTTCTGAGTGACGGAAAACTCAATCGGAGGTTCGACGGAGATGCTTTTTTTGAGGTCTTCCGTGGTGATTGTATCTGAAAATGTAACGGAGATTTTCCGCTCGGATTGCCGGCATTCAATTATGCGGAGCGGTTTTTTCGGCAGTTTTTCGGCTGTGTCTGCCGAAGAATCGGCTTGCGTTTCCGGCGCGTCTTCGGAGGCGAATGCCGTGAACGGGGCAATCGCGAGCGTTAATAAGAAAGAGGCTGTGAAAAGGATATTATTCATGCGTGAAAATTGGGTGTTTTTTTGAGAAAAGAGCTCGGACAAAAAGAAACAACGGTGCGCCGCGCAAGTCCGCAAACGCGGCTACGAATACGACGAGCTCCTTGGACAATCTCTCAATCCGAATTCGCCGTTTTCTCGTCCGGCGAAGCGTTAAAATTTATAAGGCCGGAAGCTTCTTCCTTTCGAGCGAAATTTCGTTTTCCGGCGCCCGGGCGAATTTCCAAGCGGAAAGAATATTTTGAAGCTGAATCTTTCGGGCTTCGCCGACGATTTCGGGTGTTCAGGGCTTTGTTGATGCAGGTTTGAGGTGAGTTTTAGGGCCCCGGCAGTGTGCCGCTTATGGCTACCTCTAGAAATTCAAAATCTGTCTCAAGATTAAGTTACGTGCGCCGGAGGTGCACACATTCTGGCGAGCAGAATGGAAGAAGGCTTGAACCCAAATCTAAAAAAGGAATTTTTTTGTTTGCCGATAAGGAGGCAGAGGGCAAAAATTGCCGTATTCAGAGCAATTTTTAACGTTAATCAAACACTATGTCGTACAAAAGCTATCTCGAAACCGTGAAGACGCGCCTCGCCGAAATCCGCGAAGCCGGCCTTTACAAGGAAGAACGCGTGATTGCCAGCCCGCAGGCAGCTCACATCCGTCTCGAAGACGGACGCGAAGTCATCAACATGTGCGCGAACAACTACCTCGGCCTCGCGGACAATCCGGACGTCATCAAGGCGGCACACGAAGCCCTCGACAAATACGGATTCGGTTGCGCCTCCGTCCGCTTCATTTGCGGCACGCAGACGATTCACAAGCAGCTCGAAGCCGCTATCTCGAAGTTCCTCAAGACCGAAGACACCATCCTCTACGGCGCGTGCTTCGACGCGAACGGCGGTCTCTTTGAATGCCTCCTCAAGGAAGGCGACGCAATCATCTCCGACGAACTCAACCACGCTTCCATCATCGACGGCGTTCGCCTCTGCAAGGCAATGCGCTTCCGCTACAAAAACAATGACATGGCGGACCTCGAAGCCAAGCTCCAGGAAGCTCGTGCTGCCGGTGCGAAGAACATCATGATTTTCACGGACGGCTCGTTCTCGATGGACGGCGTTATCGCAAACCTCAAGGGCATTTGCGACCTCGCAGACAAGTACGACGCGCTTGTCGGCTTTGACGAATGCCACTCGACGGGCTGCCTCGGTGCAACCGGTCGCGGTACGCACGAACACTGCGATGTCATGGACCGCGTGGACGTCATCACGGGTACGCTCGGTAAGGGCATTTCCGGCGGCTCCGGCGGCTTTACCTCGGGTAAAAAGGAAATCATCGACTTGCTCCGTCAGCAGTCCCGCCCGTACCTGTTCTCGAACTCGATCGCTCCGGCGGTTGTCGGCGGTGCGCTCAAGGCTCTCGAACTCCTCGAAAACGATCCGTCGTTTGTCCAACGCATTCAGGAAAACACGAAGTTCTGGCGCGAGGGCCTGACGAAGGCCGGCTTCAATGTTGTCCAGGGCACGCACCCGGTTGTTCCGGTCATGCTCGGCGACGCCCGCTTGGCTCAGGAATACTCCCGCCGCCTGCTCGAAAAGGGCATCTATGCAATCGGCTTCTTCTACCCGGTTGTTCCGAAAGGCAAGGCACGTATCCGCACGCAGATCACGGCCGGCCACACGCGCGAAGATCTGGAAAAGGCACTCGCCGCGTTCATCGAGGTCAAAAACGAACTCGGAGCGTAAGCTCGGAATGCTTTGCGGATTCGGACTTAAAGAGACAGCGTCTTTAAGTCTGATATTCGAAAAATACGTTCCCGCAGATTTTTTTGCGGGGGCGTATTTTTTTTAAACAAAAAGAAAAACCGTCTTCGCTTTTTTCGTACAAAACAATGTCCGAAAACACTACCGCTCAATTGGACTGGCAGGCTTGGCTTCATGCCAACGGTCGCCGCCTTCTGTTATGCGCTCAACAGTGGACAAATTCACTTGCCGACGCAGAAGACGTGTTACAGGAGGCCTTCGTCCGCTATTGGAAGCATCAGCGCCACTTGGAAGGTAGCCCGGAAGCTCTCATCATAACTTCAATTCGCCGAGCCGCGATTGACCAGGGACGTTCCCGCAGTCGTCGCGTTCATCGTGAAACGCAAGCCTACGAAATGGGCGAGCGTTCGACGATGTTCGAGTTCGGCCCCGACGAAGAGGCGCAGGCTCTCGAAACGGCATTACAGAAATTGCCGCCGGAACAGCGCGAAGTCGTGGTGATGAAAATTTGGGGCGGACTTAAATTCGAAGAAATCGCCAACGAGTTAAACATCTCGCAGAACACGGCGGCATCGCGTTATCGCTATGCCCTCGAGGGGCTGCGAAAGTACATCAAAAAACAACCATGACCGAACGAGAAATCGAGGCATTTGAAAAACAGTTGAAAGCCGTGGCTCTGCCGCCGCTTTCGGACGCGTTTTTTGCCCGCGTGGCAAAGCGACTTGCGGATGACCGCGAAGACGCCGGGCCTCCGCTTGAGGCCGGCCTCGAAGATCTCGCCGATGTTGAAGCGGCTCTGTCGCGCCTGCAGCCGCGGGCGCCGAGCAACGCTTTTTTTGAAAAAGTCGCCACGGCTTTGGCGGAAGACGAAAATAAGAACGAAGTCGTCTTTGAAAAACCGGCGGCCCGCGGGCGCTTTATGC
>JAFYWY010000034.1 GCA_017546455.1 Opitutales bacterium | reverse complement strand
TGTTTTCATAAGTAATCGAAAAAGTGCGCGTACCGTTCAGATCGGCAATGTCGCGATAATTTGAAACTGCCTTTCCGGGAATGATTCGTTTCTTCGGCGGACTCCATTTCGAATGAGCAGAAGCACCTTCGCCTGTAACGTTTGCAAAATCGTCTGCCGAGACCGTGATTTCGTAATAATTGCCGACGGGCACACTTAATTCATAGCTGCCTTTAAAGCCCGGCCCGGTAGCCGTTCCGCCGGAAAATGCAAGTGAAGCCGATCGTTTTCCGTCCTTAGCCCCTACAGGAAACGGCTCCGCCGGAGTAATCGAAGGTTGAGGCGGAAAACTCGCCGTCGGCACGAGATTCCGGACGCTTCGAATGCCGTCAAGCGGAGCCAATCCCGAGCCTGCTTGTACAAGCAACGTCTTCGGCGGGTCGCCGGCATCGAGCGGGTCCGTACCGTTGAAAAATTCGAGGTAGTCGGCAATGCCGTCGCCGTCGGAATCCCAGGGATCGGTTTCGTCAAAGGGATTCGTTCCCGCCAAAATTTCCTCTTCGTCGCTCCAACCGTCGTTGTCGGAGTCGTTTTCCCAAATCCCCGCCAGAGCCCAAATTGCACCCGCAAGCCCGGCAAACGCGAGCGTCGAACGCAAAATCCAATAACCGAAATGTTTTCGTTGTATCTCTTGCATCTTTAATTTTAAGTTTTAAAGACACAATAGACACAAGACAACTCTTGTCAATTGTTTTGCGCAAATATTGAAAATAAAAATCCGGAGCCTGACACAAAAAAAACGTTCCCGCGAAACTCACGGGAACGTTCTTCTGTGTTTGCCATTTATTTTCTTCTCACGGGTCGCGTGCCACTCGTTGACGAATTTTTCGTCTCGGAATTTTTATTTGCGGCAGATTTTACACTTTTTTCGGGTTTGGCTTTTGAGGCTTTTCCTTGGGGATCGTCCTTCTGTTTCGCCTTTCCCGTCGGAAGCGCCTCCGTTTTTTTCGAGAAACGCCAGGGAACAACGCCATACAGCGTGTTCGGATCGGCATTTTCTTTCAAGAGAAACGCAACGGAACTTCGGCATGCGGGCGTGAGCATATAAGGTAGCGCATACGTGGCATTTGCACCATTTTTAACCAGTAATTCCACAAGCGGCGCATTTCGTTTTTGCGCGGCAACAACCACTACGGGAACACGTCCGAGCCTTGTGCTTGCATTCGCTTTCTTTTCCATGAGATAAGTAACCGCCGGGAGGTTTTCCGCGTTGACAAACGGAATCAAAGCAGCTGTCGAATCCGCGCCGGCTTCAATTAAACGCTTCACAATCGGAAGTGTGCTTTTTTCGGCAGCAAAAGCTACGAGCGGCTTATCCCCTTCGACGAAAACATTTGGATTCGCGCCCTTCGCCAGCAGGTATTTAACGAGTGTTTCGCTTTTTTGCTCGACGATGTGCGGAAGCGCCGGTGTTGTATCAGCGCCGGCCTCCGCGAGCAATTTCATCATGGAATGATTTTCGTTTTGCGCGGCATATTCAATCACCGGAGTGTCCTCCAGTTTTGCATTCGCGTCCGCCCCTTTTCTTAACAAATACGAAACGGCCGCCTCGTCTTTACCTTTCACAAAATACGGGAGTGCTTCAGTTGAGGACGCTCCGGCATCGACTAACAGTTTTGCAATTTTCCAATTATTTTTTTGTCCGGCAAGAGCGACCATCGACACGCCCTCTTCCCGCAGATTCGGATTCGCTTTATTTTCCAAAAGGAACGCCACCAAAGATTCGTCCGAATTTTTGACAAAATACGGGAGTACGAAATTCGGATTGGCTCCACCTCTAACAAGCATCTTCACCAAATCCGTTCCATTGACAACTTTCGAGGCTTTGCTAACAACCGGCTCGATGCCTTTCAGACCATGAAAATCTGCGCCGTTCACGCGCAAATATTCTACCAATTCCGGATCGCTCAGTTTCACATAATACGGGAGCGCCGGTGTCGGATTCGCTCCCGCGCCCACAAGGTCACGCACGAGTCCGTCGTTCTCTGCCTTCGCCGCAATTTCCAAGACCGGGACGCCATTATGTACGACATTTGCGTCGGCTTTTTTGGAAAGCAAATACCTCACTGCTTCCGCATCTCCCCGTTCGACATAATGCGGAAGCGCCGGTGTCGGATTCGCTCCCGCCGTAATAAGCGCTTGAACAATCAATACATTCGATTTGGCGGCAACCTTAATAACCGGCTCTCCGGAAGCAAACGTCACATTCGGATTTGCTTTGTGGGTTAAGAGAAATTGCACCATTTCGAGATCGCCCTTGCGGACAAACTGCGGAAGCACCTGTGTCGCTGAAGCCCCCTTTTCAACTAAAAACGTCACAACTTCGCGCTGATTATTCTCTGCCGCGATTTCAATACCCGAACGTTCGTTTAAGAAAATTTCCGGATTCGTGGATTTCCTAAAAAGATAAGAAATCCCTTCCAGATTTCCGCTACGGCATACACCGACAAAGGTCTCAATTTCATCGATATCAGCGCCTCGAGCGACTAACAAATCGGCGAGCAAAAAATTCTTTTCCTCCAGAGCAAACGCCAACGGAGACCTTCCCGACGACTTTAATTTCGGATTTGCGCCATTATCGAGTAGCAAGTTCACAATTTCCGCATTCCCTTGCTTCACGGCTAAAATCAGCGGTAGCATTCTATGCGACTCGTCGTTCACAAGCGCCCCGCGCGAAAGGATTTTTTTTGCCGTTATTTTGTCTTTCATCAAAACGGCTGCGGATAACGGCGAATGCCCGTTTTTGCTAAAAACATTTACATTCGGGAACGCCCCGAGCAATAAGTCGATAAACTGCGTTTTTACTTTGTCAGAATCAAATTTCCCGCGGCTCAATTTGGGATTACCCGACTTCCCGGGCTTTTTGACTTTTTTCAAAATAACATCCGTCAATAAAGGCACACCGTCATTGAGCACATTAATGTCCGCGCCGTTCTCAATCAAAGCCTCCGCGACATCCAAATTTTCCATTTCCAACACGGAAAATGACAATAGCGTTTTCCCGAATTGATCGCGGTCGTTAATATCCGCGCCCTCGTTAATAAACGTCGGAATGTGCTCGGGATAACCCAATTCAACGGCAAGTGCGAGTGCTTGGGTTGCGTCAAAACGCTTGCCTTCATTCAACGACGAAAAGCATCGGGCATAATCGACAAGCTTTTTTTGAACAAGTTCGTCTGTTTCGGCAGAAACACGCGCAAGCACCTCGTCCGTCGGGCTTTTCCCGCACGAAGTCCCCAGTAACACACCGGCAAGAAGCAAAGCAGATAAAATATGATTTTTCATTTCTCCCTTTCTTAGTTCAGTTCCGTGCGAGATCCGTGGTCAATCTTAACAATCGCTTTATCGCCGAGCATTTCAATTACAATGTTGTAAGCCAAATGAACGCCGTTTTTCTTTACTAAAGCCTTTCCGGTGTAAAGGCCCGTCGAATTTTCAACAGCACAAATATTATAGACCTCCGAACACTTGACGACGGTATTTTCCCGCTGCTTAAAATGCTTTTCCACTGCAGCTGCCGCACATTTTTCAACATTAGGGACACACCCAACTAACGCCAATACGCATGACAAACACGCAACTATCTCACAAGCTACATATTTTAATTTATTTCCGAACTTCATAAAAACTCCAAACTTTAGGTTATCCTTTGGGATGCTATACGTGCCTCACAATGGCACAAACCACCTCTGATTATCGTTATAAATATGTATTTTTCAACGGAAAATTTACAAGATGCTCTTTTAAACAACAAGAAGGGCGTCCCCAAAACAGGAACGCCCCTCTTGTAAGCTTTAATACACCGGATTAGTCGCGGCGCGGACGGCGAGGACCGCGGTCATTGCGATCGCGACGCGGGCGATCTCCTCGCGGTTCGGCAGCCTTCGGTTCGTACGGGCGGCCTTCCTTTTCGGCGATAGCCGCACGACGGGAGAGGCGGACGCGTCCCTTTTCGTCGATGCCGACGCACTTGACGATAATTTCATCGCCGAGCTTGCAGAGGTCTTCCACCTTTTCGAGGCGTTCTTCCGTGAGTTCGGAAATGTGGACCAAGCCTTCCTGACCCGGCAGGCATTCGACGAAGCAACCGAATTCCTTAATCGAGCGGACGATACCCTTGTAGGTCTTTCCGGTTTCGATTTGCGCGGCAACGAGGTTGACTTCGTTGATGGCGAGCTGCATGGATTCTTCGCTCGTTGCGAAGATATCAACGCGGCCGGAGTTGTCTTCGTTGATGTCGATTTGGGCTCCGGAGAGTTCGCAGATGCGGCGGATATTCTTGCCGCCCGGACCGATGAGGGCGCCGATCTTGTCGGACGGAATCATCATCGTGTGGATACGCGGAGCCGTCGGCTTGACCGTTGCGCTCGGAGCCGGCTTGGCTTCCGTGATCATTCCGAGGATGGCGTCGCGAGCAACGCGGTTCTGCTTGATAGCTTCCTTCGCGATTGCGATCGGCAAGCCGTGAATCTTGAGGTCGAGCTGGAAGCCCGTGATGCCCGCAGAGGTACCGCAGATCTTGAAGTCCATGTCTCCGAAGTGGTCTTCGGAGCCGATGATGTCGGTGAGAACGACGTGTTTAACGATCTTACCATTTTCGTCCGGGAGCGTAACCAAGCCGCAGGAAATACCGGCGACGGGAGCGCTGATCGGCACACCGGCGTCCATGAGAGCGAGCGTACCGCCGCAGACGGAAGCCATCGAGGTCGAGCCGTTCGATTCCATGATTTCGGAGGAAAGGCGGATCGAGTACGGGAAGTCCTCTTCGCTCGGGAGCACCGGCACGAGGGAGCGTTCCGCAAGAGCACCGTGGCCGATTTCGCGACGGCCGGGCGAGCCGAACTTGCCGCATTCACCGACCGAGAACGGCGGGAAGTTGTAGTGGAGGATAAAGGTCTTGGACTTCGGACCACCGGCGAGGCCGTCGAGTTCCTGAGCGTCCTTCGAGGTGCCGAGCGTCGCGATAACGAGCGCCTGCGTTTCACCGCGTTGGAACAAGCCCGTGCCGTGAACGCTCGGAAGAACGTCCGTCTTGCAGGAAATCGGGCGAAGCTGGTCGAGCGAACGACCGTCGGCGCGCACACCCTTGTTCAGGATGCCTTCGCGATAAACTTTTTCCTGGAGTTCTTCGAATGCGATATTGACGTGACGCGGGTCGATGTTTTCTTCACCGAGAGCGGCGATGACGGCTTCCTTGGCTTCCGCCTTGACGGCGCTGACAGCGTTGCCGCGTTCCTGTTTGCCCGGGAGGTAGACGGCCTTGGCGAGCTTGTCGTCGGTGTTTGCAATCTTTTCGCAAATTTCGAAAACCTTCGGATCACAGATGACGAGCGGGAATTCCTTCTTCGGCTTGGCGACCTTCGCAGCGAGTTCGCGCTGGGCGGCGATGATCTTCTGAATCGCGTTCTGGGCGAATTCGAGAGCTTCGACAAAGCGGTCGTCCGGCATCTGGTCGGCGGAACCTTCGATCATCATCATGTCTTCTTCGTTACCGACATAAACGAGGTCGAGCGTCGATTCGTCCATCTGAGCGTGGGTCGGATTGACGACGAATTCGCCGTCCACTTCACCGATACGGACACCGGCAATCGGGCCGTTCCACGGAATGTCGGAGCAAAGGAGTGCCGCCGAAGCACCGTTGATCATGAGGATATCCGGGTCGGTGACCTTGTCGGTTGCGAGGAGCAAGCCGATAACCTGCACTTCGTTCATGAAGCCCTTCGGGAAGAGCGGGCGAAGCGGGCGGTCAACCTGACGGGAGGTCAAAATTTCCTTTTCGGACGGACGTCCTTCGCGCTTGAAGTAGCCTCCCGGGAAACGTCCAGCCGCAGCAAATTTTTCGCGGTAATCGACGGTGAGGGGGAAGAAGTCCTGGTCCGGGGAGCGCAGTTCGTTGGCCGCAGTAGCGGTTACGAGCACTTCCGTTCCGCCGACCGAGACGGTAACGGCGCCGTTGGCTTGGCGGGCGATCGAGCCCGTGCTGATTGTGAGACCGTATTCTTCGATCGTCACGCTGTATTCTTGTTGCATATGTCTTTTGTCTTTCTTGTGTTCCCGCGGGATTGCGGAAACGGGTTATTTGTTTTGTACTGAAAAAGCTTTGGGAACCGGGAAATCACCCGTACAACGCAGGGGTAAGGAAAAGCAAAAGAGCGTTCCCGTAAAAATCGCGGGAACGCTCTTTTTTCGCACACTATCGGCGAAGTCCGAGCTTCTGAATAATCGCTTCGTAAGCTTCGAGCTTATTCTTTTTGAGATAGTTCAAAAGCTTGCGGCGGCGGTTCGTCAGCGCGATCAGGCCGTGGCGGCTGTGGAAGTCCTTCTTGTGCGAGCGGAGGTGCTCCGTAAGGTGAGCAATGCGCGCGGAAAGAAGAGCGATCTGAACTTCGGAGGAACCCGTGTCCTTATCGCTGAGTTTGTAATTGTTGATGATTTCGGATTTGTTGTACATAGTCTGTTGTTTTGTTTTCAGAGCTGAATGGCCTTCCCGAAGGGGAATTCCGCGTCCCGGACCCGAAAGTCTGGAGCGCCGTCTAACGGCGTCACCGCCGCAACTCCGGCTTCCCGAGGCTCACACCCCGAAAAACTTGACGAATTAGGCAATAATCGTGGACTTTTTCCTCCGCCCCCGCAAGTGTAATCTCGCAAATAAGCGTTTAAGATTAAGGGTTTAGCGTTGATTCGCCCACACCAAGGAAAGATTGCGCCTATCGCGTCCCCTGCAGGAGCTTTTCGACGGCAAGTTGAGCGAGCGCCAAGCCAAAAGCGCCGGTAACGAACGCGGCAGTACCGGAACGCGGTTTTCCTCCGGCCGGAGAGACCATATGCGGAAAGGCCGCTTCGTCGAGGACTTCCGGCGGACGAGACGCCTCCCGGGAAAAAACAACCGGAACCCCCATTTTCTTGCCGCCTTTGGGAAATCCGTGGCGCGAGCGCAGTTCCTTGCGGACAAATTTCAGGAGGGCATCGCCTTCGACTTCGGAAAGATCCCGATACTCGACGCGCGTGCCGTCCCGCTTCCCCGCACATCCTCCGGAAGCGATCAACGGCGTCCCCGAAGCCACACAGGCGGCAATCAGCGCCGCTTTGTTCATCGCACCGTCAATTGCATCGACGACGAGGTCGAAGCGACCGCGTCGGGCTTCGAAAAATTCCGCGGCGCTTTCCCGCGTGACAAAGATTTTTTGGATCGTAAGCCGGCACTCGGGATTGATTGTACTCACACGCTCGGCAAGCACTTCGGCCTTGGCACGCCCGTAATTGCCGTCAAGCGCATGAAGTTGCCGATTGGTATTCGTCGCACAAACATCGTCCATATCGACGAGCGTCAAATCGCAGATTCCGCTTCGGGCAAGCGCTTCGCATGCCCAAGATCCGACTCCGCCGAGCCCGATAAGGCAAACACGGGAGCGGACGATTTTTTCAAACGCCTCCGCGCCGTAAAGCCGGGCAACTCCGGCAAATCGGGCACAAAAATCTTCGGAAAACATACGGACAGCTTAAGCGCTCGGGAAAATTTGCCGAGGCTATTTTTCCCGAGCTTAGCAGCGTCTGCGGCGGCGCGCACAAGCTCCGGCGCCAAGAGCAACCACTCCCGCAAGCAAGCCGAACGATGACGGCTCCGGAATCGCAGCAACGAAGTCGGCCACGGAAAGCGAGTAAAACTTATCAATCGTTACGGAGTATTTTTCCTGCTGCGCAGCGGTGAGATAGGAAGGCATCTCAATATCCGCGCCATCATAATAAGTCACCAAATCATACCGCACCAAAGCGTGGGCATTGTCATCGGAGTCAGTAATATAAATTGCGGAAACCAGCCCTGTAGAATCATCAGTGTCAAATCCCCAAAGCGTGACGGCATGCCCGCCGTAATAGCTCATGGGATTGCGATTCCAAAAATCAAGAGTTAAACCGACGATACTGTATTCGACCGTTATCAAATCCATCAATTTATCGGTAAGCTCATAAATACTTAACCCGCCGTCAGTTTCCCGGTGCTCAAGGAAATTCACCTTTTGGAAAAAATCTTCGGGGCCTGTAAATTCTTGGGAGAAATAACCGCCCTGGCCGGATGTCGTCAAATGTGACCATTGAGGATTCCGGCTGTACCCATGATCATAATATTCCGGATCCGGCGTCCCAGTAAAATACCACGGAAGCCCAAATTCGGAGAGACCGCCAACATTCGTCCAGTTGGCTTTATACGTTTCGAAGATATTGGACGAACGAATTCCGTCCGATCGCTTACTCACGCCGTAGCCGTTTGGCGTTCCGTCGGGAAGCGTATTTCCGGCCTTAACAAACCAATCCTGCCAATACTGTGTCATGCATGCGGCTTGCGCCGCCCAGCACATATTATCGTCCACGCCTCCCCATTGTTTTTCGGCGTCATGCCAGCCTCCGCTTTCCGAGACACCGGGGAGAAAATACGTCGCGGCCGAACTCAGGGGAGCGGCGAGACTTGTCAGAGCAATCAGAGAAAGAAAACGCTTTTTCATGTCCTATATACTTAGTGGAATATCAATAAGCGTCAAATAGTTTTTAGCAAAACGACAATTCGTCACCACACTGTTTGCGCCATTGTCACACTGCGAGCAGGCAACGCGGCCGAAGCTCGAATATTTCTTCCGCTTCCGAAAAGCACGCAATCACCCCAAAACTCTCACCGTAGTGCGCTGTATGCTCTCCTTGAAAGTTAAAACAACTTATAATTTTCGTAGCTCACGAATTGCCAGGCGAACGTTATTAGCGGCAGCTTTACGTAGCCAACGGAGAGCTTCTTCGCGATTGTAAGGCACAGAATCAAAGGTCGCACCAGGAAGATTCGCATAGAAACATCCCAGATAATATTGCGCAAGCGGAATGCCGATTTCTGCCGCCGCTTTCATTTCCGCAATGCCACGTGTTTCGTCGAACACCAAGGAGCTTTTATTGAGCAGGAGAAGTGCGATTGCGAGCCGAGCCTCACAAAAAATGCTTTTCGAAGATTTCGCTGCTTTGTCGTAATAATGCAAAGCGCGCACAGGATCGCTTTCCGTGAAATGCACACCGAGCCAAAATGCGGCATCCGCATTCCCGCTATCGGCTTTTGTTATAATTTCTGCGATGGCTTCCGGATTCTGCGAAAGGCAAATCTCTCGTGCGAAACGATTTTTTTCTTCATGAAGCGCAACTTGCCATGTTTCTGTATTCGTGCCGATGTGAATGAATTTAACGCCGCCGTATACCTCTTCGTTACTTTTTTTCTCAGGAATCGAAAAGGTTTTTTCGCGTTGTTTGACTTCGTTAATCCACGATGTCGCAGAAAATTTTGTTCCGTCGGCACTTGAAAAACAGGCAAATTGCATGTCATAAGGCAAGCAGCGCCAGTTCCGCGTGTCCGCTTCTGCGTTTACCGCATCCGAAAGAGCATCTAGTCCGGCACCGGCTCCTAACATTAACAATCCTGCTAGAGCGGCATAAGGATTTGAACTGTTGTTATACAAAGAGTTCATCGTGCTTGCGGCGAGTGTTCCCGCACCGACAGCCATCAAGCCGGACCCCGTTGTATGCAACGCATTTTTTGCCGCAGCCTTGTCTTTCAACACGTTGTCCATTTCACGTCCGCCTCGCGTCGTTGCTTGGAAATTGACGTTTCCAAAGCCACCGATGAAACTTAAATCGTCGTTTCCGTCATGCAGGCTAAGTGAGAATTTCTCTTCGGCCATTTCTCCGGGGACAATGACGCGCCGTTCTCCGTGTTCGCCCGAACACATCATTCGCGGACCGCGTCCGTTCCAGAGAATCGCCATCGTATCGAAATTCATCACCTCATCAAAAGTCTTCGTCTCGGAAAAGAGCCAATCGACAATCTCTTGGTTTCGCTCTGTTTTTTTGAGACCAAATCCTTTGATTACACCGCGCTTTCCGCCAATCGCACAAATTTTGCGAAGTTTCGGCGATGGCGGAACGACAACGCCGTTCCCTTTCTGTCGATTTCGGAATTCCTGAATAATTCTTTTTTTCAGCGAAGAAACAAAATTTTTATCAGCGCAGGCACCAATAAAAGCCTGCTGCAAATTTTTTTCGCATTCATCTATTTCTCCCGACAGATAATTACATTTTGCGAGCAAGAAAAACGGTAAGCCGAAGTCGGATTGGAAACGTTGCTTCTCCGTGTCGCCGTCCATTAACAGCGAACGTCGGAAAGCTGCTGCGGCGTTTTCGATATCGCCGCGCTCAAGCAATTGAGTCCCGTAAAGGAAATACAGCATTGCCCGTTCATACGGATCTCCCTTGTAAACTTTGTCAGATTCGCTTCCCCAAAGACTTGCCGCCTGTTCTTCTTTCTTAGTATCCCAAAAACCTTCGAGCAACTTTACGGCGCGCTGCGTCGCTTTGAACGCCAAATCTTTATTCCCGCTAAGCAAAGCTGCAGAAATTAACTCGCAGCAATAAATCGGTTGGTTCCCGTTTTTCTTTCGCTTGGCAAGAACCTCGAATTGTTTTGCGCTGTCCGCATAATTTCCGGAATAAAACGCATTGCGCGGAGCTTCTCCTTTTGCTTCAAACTCGCGCGCATAATCATGCTCATCTGCATTCGCAAGCGGCATCAATGCAATAAAACTTAGCGTTCCCGCCAAAATCAACTGACTCTTTTTCATCTTAGTTTCGTCGTTCGTGTTCCCGCAAAAATTATTGTAGCTCAAAAATGGACGGCGAACTTTTATGTATAAAAAGTACTTTTGAGCGGATATTTCCTTCCGAAAATTTAGAGTCGTTTATTTGATAAACGTTCCCGTTCTCATCACGAAATTTTTTCCAATTTTGCCGAAAATATTGAACGCCTTTTTTCGCATCAATTTCTTTTTGGGCTTTCATGAATTCCTCCATGGAGCCGACAAAATCATCTTCGAACATTTCAAATGTTTTATTATCAAGGAAACGGATAGAGTAAAACCCCGACCTTGGATCAACGACTTCTGAGCCGGAGTTCGTAGTTAAAAGCTGCAATCCTCCGTTTAAGACTATCCATTTTCCGTTTCGTTTTACTTCTTCCCGACCTCCGTTCTCGTAAACGGATACGATATTGCTCGTCCACTCTCCGTCTTCGCGGAAAATTAAAGTGCTTGTAGTTTTTACTAAGGGTGAATTTACACGGGAAGGTTTGAAGTTATTGACACTTAATTTACTCTCCGAGTAAGAGATAGATTTGATTTCCCGCGACTTCCATACGCCGGCAAGGAGGCGTCCGCGAATTTCCTCGTCACTTCGGAAAAACTCGAAGGACTCGGGTGCTTCTTTTCCTATTTTGAACTTTCGCGATTCGTTCGGCAACTGAACCGGCGTGTAAACGTGTGTCGCACATCCGGCAATTAGCGTTACAACTAATCCGGCGGAAAAAGCTTTTGCTAGGGAACTCCGCAAGGAGGTTTTCGGCCACATTCTCATTCTCAGCGGACTCCTTCGTAATCGGAGAGCGTAATCTGATAGCTCATCGCTCCGGGTTTCGGGCAGATGAACTCCAGATGCGCCGTGTCGCCGCGCTTAATCAGCACCGTTTTTCGCGGCGAAACCCAAAGCGGCTTGCCTTTGCGATCGGGCTTCGCATAAAACGCAATTTTCGCACCGATTGTGATTTGCGGACCGCGAACGTCGTACCAATGTTGTCCACCGCGATTGCGAACACCGCAAGCAACCGTCATGTGTCCGGTTGGTGTCGCGCCGATATCTTCATAGGAAACCTCTACGTAGTCTGCGAGCGAGCGCGTTCCCAAAATCGTGAACGTTCCCGGACGGACGAAAACCATAGAGGATTCTCCACTTGTGTCTGCACTATCAACGTTACTGACGGTTCCGCACGCCGAGAATAGGAGCGTTCCGGCGAAAAGTGTTCCTATCGCTAATTTGAAAAATATTTGTTTCATGAAAAAAACTTTCTGTTTTCGGGTAAAAAATCAATAGACGACACCTCCGTGCGTTTCCTTGGCTTCTTCAACAATTCCTTCCCACAAAATTTCGTTTGTTTCGGGATCCGAAAGTTTGAACGAAAAAATATAGTAAGTACGCTCTTTCCCGCGCGCACGCTTCGATGTACTACTGACTTCTGCGGAAAGAATGTAGTTTGCAGCTCCGGAGTTATCGTCGAACTTTTTGTTGATGTCGAAAGTCTTTTCAAAGCAAGACACTCGGCGCTTAGCATCAAGAAGTATAACATTGAGAGACATGGCAACGTCCGGCACATTTCGCAAGTCGCGGGAACGCTCAATTTCATCCAAGAGCGCTTTGCGTCGAGGCGGAGGCAAATGCGGAGAGGATGTGCTTCCGACAACGATGCTGTTTTGAATTGTTGAGTTATTGATACTTTGCGAACCTCCGGACGGAATTTCCGGCGGTAAGTCTTCCTTACGCAACCGATCTTCCATCAGCGCAATGTAATCGACAAGATTCACCATGCCTTCGCTTTTAATACTGTCTGCAATAAATTGTCCGGTGAGAAAATAATCCGCCCCTGCTGTTTCACCCGGCATCAAAATACCGATTGTGCCGCCGGAGTATTCCGAAATTTTACTTCGGAGCTTTGCGACAAAGCTGTCTGCGTTGAGGTTGGCAAGGTTGCAATTGATTGCAGGAATAACGGCGATGGTTTTCGAGGCGTTCACGTCAGCGAAAATTTTCATGCCGGTGATAGTTTTTGCGATATCACTAATTGCTTTGTCGCGATTTTTTTCAACGCGTTGTTTGAGCATTGTATCGCGCGTCTCGTTGATGTTGGCGTTCCCGCGGCGATCGGCGATAAAACGAACCTTGCCTTCTGCATTTTTCATCAGTTCCGCCCGCATTTTACGCGCAAAGATGCTCATATCCATCGGGTGAGACGTGCGATTAGAAACGCGCGAAAGCATAATGCGAATCGGTTCTTCTGCTTCGGCGATTTCGGGCAAGGAAAGAATCTGCGGCATCAGTTCGCCGGCGACACGGCGAATTTCCGGAGACCCGATTCCGCGCATCGAATCCTGCTCATCTAAATCAACAATCGGAGAAGACTTTGATACGTGCGGCGTAGCACATCCGGAAAATCCTCCTGCGAAAGTCGCAAGTGCAAAAATAGTTAAAACAGTTCTAAGAATATTTTTACGCATAGTTTTTCAACGAAGTTATTCATTCCAAAAATCATCAGGTTCTCCCAAAAAATCATTTCCTCCGAAATCTCCGGCGCCCACCTCTATCTCCATGTGCTCCGGCAATTCCCACATCGCTCCCGTTGCGGGATCGACAATTAACATGCCAATCAAGCCGCCGAAAATAATGTTGCCCCAATACCATTCGTCCAAATCGGAATCAAGAGTCGTCGATGCCGAGCCGGATTCGATTGTATAGGTCGCTCCGTCAAAAAATCCGGCATAGGCCTTGAGGGAAACAATGTCGGGAGTCGTTCCCGTAGCGACGGTAACGCCGTCTTCATTTTTGACTGAAAATGGAGCACCTTCCTGAGACGAGCTAATGCTTACGGAATATGTTGTATCACTGATAATCGAAGCGCACCCCGTAGATAGGAGAATAGTTCCGAGGCAGGTCAGAAAATATATTTTGTTCATTTCGGGTACCTTTAAGAGAACATTTCGGGACTGAACCTTTAGGAAAAAAACGAACCAACATTCCCGGCGGGAACGTTGGTTCATTGGAAAGGAGAAATCTTAGAAGCGGAAAACGCAACCGGCAGTCGCCATCAGGTAACCGACATCTCCAACCTCATATTCATACCATGCGGTATTTTGCGTGTCATACCATGCGGTATTTTGCGTGCAAACGTAATTAACGGAAGCCGTGAGTGCAAAATTTTCGCCGAGCGGAATTTCCCCGGAAGCGTAAATGCCATAAAAGAATCCAAAACCGGATCCGCTGTCAGAGCCGGAAACGTCTGGGTCGTAGTAAGGCAACGGACTTTTCTTTTCTATTTTCATGTGACGAAAGTCTGCGCCCAACATTGCTCCGATGCTGAATGACGGAGAGTTTAAGTCTTTCCCGGAAAAGCGAAGTCCGAGTTTTCCTCCAAACATCACGTCTATTTGGGTACAATCACTATAAAAGTTTCCATAATAATAAGAACTGCCAGTTTTAATCTCTGCAGTTCCCGCAGAAACAACAAGGAATCCTCCCCCTTCAAGTCCAACACTTTGACTGGGCGTTGTCTTCATAAGCGACAACGCAACGCCGTACGTATCGATTTCGTAATCGGATGGAGCATTTTTGAAAATCGGATCTTGTGCGAGCAAGTAGGCTCCTTGGATGGAAAATTCCCAACCGCCAATCGCATTTTCTTGCACGGATGCATCGGTATTCTCGGTAGATTCGGAGCCTACATCGCCCCATTCATCAGCTTCACGGTCTGAAATGCGAGCAGTATTGTTATCAACGAGCTCAGGTTCATCGTCCCATTCATCTGCAAAAGATGCAACAGGGGCGATAGCAGAAGCAGCAATAAGTGCGGGCAAAATAATTTTGTAGCGAGTCACAATGTATGTAGTGATAGGTTTGTGTGTGTGAAGTTAATAGGGACCTTGCCGGCGATTTTGCCGGTAAACTCTTATCCTTATCCTACTATGTAAAAAAACGCTTTGCAAGCAATTTTCTAAAAAAATAGAACGCCCGCCTTGCCTCACTATAAATCGTACCGAAGCGTTGGAGTCATCGGCATTCGGGTTGATTGCCGGTTTAAGCGCACTAGCATTTGTGTCATCACGGCGCCGGCGGAAATAATTTGCTCTTCCGCTCAAAATAAAAAAAAAGCGCTCCCGCGAATGAATCCACGGGAACGCCTTTCCTCTAACCTTTAACCTTTTCTTACCCGAGCTTACCGAGGAGCTCGTAGATGCGTTGCGTCATGCCGCGCGGATTGTCGAGCAAGCCGGCAGCGATGAGCGTATTGTCGAGCACCTGTTCGGCAATGAGCTTGGCCAAACCCGGATTGGCATCGCGGAGTGCGTCGAGCTTGTGCACGAGCGGGTGGCGCGGATTCAGTTCGATTTTGACGGCGACGGGCTTATCCGGAGCCCCGGAATCCTTGGACATGAGCTTCATCATGCGGCGCATGGTTGCAGTCATAAATTTGTCCGGATTAAGCGCGACAGCGGGCGAATCGACAAGACGCGTCCCCGTAGCGCATTCGGCGACCTTATCTTTGCCGAGCGTATCTGCAAACCAAGTACAAAGCGTCTTCATTTTCTCTTCGGAGAGCGGTTCTCCCGTTCCCGTCTGCGGCACGTCGCCGAGCTCGATGTCGGCGGAATCGGCAGAGACGATGGACTTATCCTTGAACGTGGCGAGCTGTCCCATGACGTAATCGTCTGCGCCGTCGTAGAGGAAGAGCACTTCGATGCCGCGCGCCTTAAAGGCTTCGAGATACGGGCCGGATTCGATGGCTTCGCGGTTAGCGCCGACGAGGTAGTAAATTTCCTTTTGGGAATCCTTCATGCGTTCGACGTATTCGGGCAAGCTCGTGAGCGTTCCCGCGTCGAGGATGGAAGATTCGCAACGGAAGAGCGGCGCGAGCGCTTCGCGGTTTTCGTAATCGGTCGCGATACCTTCGCGGAGATAGTTGCCGAAATCGCGCCAAAACTTGGCAAATTCTTCCGGCTTTTTCTTGGCTCGTTCTTCAAGGCGCTTGATGACGCGCTTGGTGAGCACTCGGTTGAGTTTCTGAATAATCGTCGAATCCTGTAGGGTTTCGCGGGAAATGTTGAGCGGAATGTCGGCGGAATCGACAACGCCCTTCATAAAGCGGAGCCATTCGGGAAGGAGGTTTTTCGGCTCGGAATCGATGAGCACCTTACGGCAATAGAGCGAAACTTCCGGGTTGGCGCGGCCGAATCCCATGGCTTCCGGATTGTGTGTCGGGAAGAACAGAATGGAATTGATGGCGAGCGGCGCGTCGGCGGCAAAATGCATCCAATCCTGCGGTTCGTCCCAAGCGTGGCATTGGAACTTGTAGAAATCCTTGTATTCCTGCTCGGTCACATCGCTTTTGTTTTTCAGCCAAAGCGCCTGCATCGTGTTGAGCTTTTCTCCGTCGAGATAAAGCGGGAAAGCGATGTACTTCGAGTAGCGTTCGAGGACTTCTTTGACTTTATCTTTTTTCGAAAAATCCTTGAAGGATTCCTTGAGTTTGATGACGAGCTTCGAGCCGCGCGGAAGCGCTTCGCCGGCGTCTTCAATGGTATAGCTGCCGTTGCCGTCGCTGGTCCAGCAAAGCGATTCGCCTTCGCTGTGCCAGGTACGCGTGTAAAATTTAACTTCGTCGGCGACCATGAAAACGGAGAAAAATCCGACACCGAATTGGCCGATGAGATTTTCGTTAGCACCGCCGTTTTCTTTGACTTTTTCCAAAAATGCTTTCGTGCCGGAGTGTGCGATCGTGCCGAGATTTTCGACGAGTTCTTCGCGCGTCATCCCGATACCGGAGTCGGCAATAACAAGCGTTCCCGCGGCTTCGTCGGTGGTTACTTCGACGGCGAGTTCGCGCGTCGGTTCAAATACGTCCTTCTCCGTCAATTGCGTGTAGCGGAGCTTTTCGAGGGCGTCGCTGGCGTTGGAAACGAGTTCGCGCAAAAAGATGTCTTTGTCTTTGTAAATCGAGTGCGCGACGATATCGAGCACCTGTTTAACTTCAGCCTGAAAAGAATGTGTCGTGGAATTACTCATAGTTGACGACTTGATTTGCAAAATCCGTGCCAAGCAAAAAGTTTTCAGGGCAATCACGGGCGATTCGCAAAAACAAAGAGGCGTTCCCGCGAAACTACGGAAACGCCTCTTTGATCTTCTGTCCGCCGATTAGAACAGCGACCAGGCAGCGGTGAGACCCGCAACGACGATCGAGACCATGCTCATCAGCTTGATGAGAATGTTCAAGCTCGGGCCGGAGGTGTCCTTGAACGGATCACCGACCGTGTCGCCGACGACCGTTGCCTTGTGGCAGTCGGAGCGCTTGCCGCCGAAGTTACCTTCTTCGATGTACTTCTTCGCATTGTCCCAAGCACCGCCGGAGTTCGCCATGAACACGGCGAGGACAAAGCCTGCGGCGAGACCGCCGACGAGCAAGCCCATGACGCCGGAGATACCGATGACCAAGCCGGTCAGAATCGGAACGACAATCGCGATGAGCGACGGCACGAGCATTTCGCGCTGAGCCCCCTTCGTGGAAATCGCAACGCAACGTGCGTAGTCCGGCGTCCCCGTACCTTCGAGGATGCCCGGAATTTCCTTAAACTGGCGGCGAACTTCAACGACCATGCTCTGAGCCGCGCGGCCGACCGCATTCATCGTCAAACCGCAGAAGAGGAAGGCCATCATGGAACCGATGAACATACCGGCGAGCACGCGCGGATTCATCAGCGTAACGTCGTACCAGGTCATGAAGTCAACGAACGAAGCCGTTTGAATCTTTTCCAAAAGGTTGTTGGCGTTCACGCCGTTGTCGGCTTCGACGAGGCGGCGGAGACCGGAAGGCAGACCTTCGACACCGTCCGTGTTGACGATGCGGACAAGAGCGATACGGATTTCTTCAATGTAAGAAGCGAGGAGCGCGAGGGCCGTGAGGGCGGCAGAGCCGATAGCGAAGCCCTTGCCCGTTGCCGCCGTCGTGTTGCCGAGGGCGTCGAGGGCGTCCGTACGTTTGCGGACCGACGGGTCGAGGCCGGACATTTCGGCGTTACCGCCGGCGTTGTCGGCGATCGGGCCGTAAGCGTCCGTTGCGAGCGTAATACCGAGCGTAGAGAGCATACCGACAGCTGCGATACCGATCCCGTAGAGACCGAGGCCGAGATTTTCAGCCGAGAAGACATTGGCGAGCGTTACGCCGTCAACCAAGCCGAAGCCGCCGGCAGCGAAGATGAAGGAAAGAACGATTGCGATAACGATCGTGACGACCGGGATGCAGGTGGAAAGCATTCCGACGCCGATACCGGAAATGATGACGGTTGCCGGGCCGGTCTGCGCGGATTCCGCGATGCCCTGCGTCGGCTTGTAAGTGTGGGACGTGTAGTATTCCGTCGCCTGGCCGATGATGATACCGGCGAGCAGACCGACGACAACCGAGAGCGAAACGCCGATCCAGTTCGGAATTTCAAGGAGCCAAAGAATGCCGAAGGTTGCCGCAACGATGAGCGCGGACGAGACATTCACGCCGCGACCGAGCGCGCTGAGGAGGTTTTTCATCGTCGCGCCTTCCTGCGTACGCACGAGGTAAATACCGAAAATGGAGAGCAGGATGCCGACGGATGCAATGAGCATCGGAGCGAGAATCGCCTTGATTTGCATGGCAACGGAGAGGCTCGGGTCTGCATTGAAGCCGACGAAAGCCGCCGCACCGAGAGCTGCCGTAGCGAGAATCGAACCGCAGTAGGATTCATAGAGGTCAGCGCCCATACCGGCAACGTCACCGACGTTGTCGCCCACGTTGTCCGCGATGGTTGCGGGGTTGCGCGGGTCGTCTTCCGGAATTCCGGCTTCGACCTTGCCGACGAGGTCGGC
>JAFYWY010000033.1 GCA_017546455.1 Opitutales bacterium | reverse complement strand
GGAGATATACGTTTTTGAGCCCTTGAGCTCGCCGTTTTCTTGTCCGCGGTAGCTGTATTTGCTTTCATCTCGCATCGCGATAAGGAATTTTTCGACGGGATATTTTGCGACGTCATAGGATCGTGCGAGAGTGCAAATCGTTTCCCAGTCTAAGCGCTTTTTACTCATCGTTTGGCTACCTCGCTTCGATTGTTAAGCCATGCCTCTACATCAGAGGCCCGGAAACGCGCATCGCCTCTGCCGCCCGCCCCTATGCGAACGCAGGGGCAGCCCTCGCGTAGCCACCGCCAAACGGTTCTTTCCGAAACCGAGAAGAATTCGCAAAGCGAATCCTTAGTTATGAATTTTTCTGTCGTATGAATTTCGTTGTAACTCATACAAACGGCCTCAAACGCGAATAAATACTTACGCTTATTTTTCGCCGAAACCGCCAATCCCTTTTCCTGACTGCCTTAAACGGCCACAAAAAACATTTTCAAAACTTTGCTTTTTAAAAACAAAACTTCGTTTTTCAGGGTTCTAATAAGCTTTTCCGTCAACAAATCGCTCTTTCCGTTTCTTCCTTACACGCTTCCATTCAATGCCGTTTCGCTTAAAAACGTCCCTAATGGCGTTTTCGCTTCTTTTG
Organism: Opitutales bacterium; assembly: GCA_017546455.1. Lineage (GTDB taxonomy): Bacteria > Verrucomicrobiota > Verrucomicrobiia > Opitutales > UBA953 > Spyradosoma. The sequence continues at coordinate 2,051 of JAFYWY010000033.1, read as the reverse complement.
TATTCCGTAGCAATTTCACTGATAGAAAGCCCGTCCACTCGATTTCGGCGAATTACTTCTTGGTCTTGCTCTCGTGTCAGATTTTTTTGCCTCTTTTTCGCTTTGGCCGTAGAAGCTTCTTTTGCATGAGAGAGTTCCCGCAAAATCGCTAATGCCACAGGAATATCGCGGGAGACGAGGCCCGAAGCCTTTCCCGAAAGAGCTGAAAGCGGGAAAAATGCAGCGAGAAGTTCCCGCTCAAATTTGCCTTTAGAAGAAGCTCCCGATTCAAAGCTATCTTTGAAAAGGCCCAATCCGTTTCTTCGCGGAAAACCTGCTTCCGCTTGTTTCGGAAATTTGTGTTCGATCCACGTGACAAGTTCTTGCTCCAAATCGGGAGCCCACGCAGGCAAGGCATTATGCTTTTCGATGAAATCAAAAAAGCACAGAACCTCATTGGCTGCGGGAAGCATTCTAAGCGCATTCTCCGCGAAAACAGAAAAATCACGGAGGCGCTTGGCCTCCGACAGCTTGATAACAAACGTAAATACCTGTCTCTCCTGCGTGCTTAATTCTTCGTTCTTGGCGTACGGCAAAGCAACAAAGGCTTCAGAAAATCCGGCCAGTTCCCTACTCGCGCTTAGCGCTTGGGTGGCAACATAAGACGCACGAGCAAGCAAGTGGATGAAATCGTCCGATTTCGTACAACGACCCTTGAACCTTTCGGCTATATCGGGAAAAAGGCCGGGAAGTTTTGCAAAGAATCGGCTAAACCTCAATGAGAGCGATAAGAGCCAAACTTTCTTTTGCTTCTCGATTAGATAGCCGTTCTCCCTAAATGCGGACTTGTCGTAAATCTTTTTTACTTCGTTTTTCATCGCTCCTTTGGTTTGTACAACAAAATAATAAAATTTTGCTGAAATGCTACGATTTTTCTAAAATGGGAACACGTTGGCCCATTGGTGTGGCTTCCTTTTATTTTTTTGCCCCTCTCGAAAAAGTTCGACGGTGCGCCCCGCGATAGAGATAAAACCCGCCTTAAAAGATTCCTTACCGTAGCGTTGCCTGTCTTGCCGTAAAGCTTGTAGGAGAAAGGCGCCGGAATAAGCTCTCCGCAGGCGTTCCAACGTTTTTCGAAATCTTTTTTATTAGTTTTTTTATTTATTTATCATTCATTGTTTATCATACACCCGCCCAAATCACAGCTATCCCGCTTAAAAACAAAGAATTCGATGCCGTACGCGAATACGCCCCCGGATACGCATCCGTGCACGGGAACAAACCCGCGCGGGTAATTTTTTGGTTACATTGTCTGCAACAGTATGCTAAACTGTCATCGTGCGTGAGGGAAATGTCTCCCGAAAGTGCCGGAAAATAAGTATCATAAGTAGCTCTAACTTAACACATCGAAACACGTTTTCTAATTCGCGCGGGCGTTGGTTGCCGCTTGCGGCGGGCATGTTTATCTTTGCGGGGCTGGCAGGAACGCTTTGGGCGCTTTCCTCAGCTTGGGAGAACGACTCCGATAAGGACGGTTGGAGCGACGAGGAGGAGATTTTGGCGGGAACAAATCCCTTTGACGAAACCGATCCTTGGGATTCCGACGGCGACGGCATTGCCGATTATTTGGAATTTCTCAACGGCACGGATCCGCTCGATGCCGGCGATCCGCCTTCCGGGCTTTTGGCGGCGAGCGACGGAAGCGGCATCGGCAAGCTTGCGGGAGCTTCGAGCAATAGTCTTGCCGGCAACTCCGTTGCATCCGTATCGCTTTCGGAAACTGCGTTCGGCGTTGAAGCCGGAAGCGCTTCGGTGCTTGTTTCGGGCGCGACGGCGCTGACGGATGCGGACGACGAGGCGACGCCTCCGGCGAGCGTCGAAGTCGAAATCTGGGAATACAAGCCCAAAAACTTTGCGCTGGATATCTGCGGGACGCGCGTCACGTCGGGGCCTTTGCTGTCGTATTCCGGTTCTTTTCCGAGCGGCGAAGGTGCGTTTGAAATCACTTACAAGGCGTGGGCGCTTTTGGAGGACGGCGCGCGTTTTCGCGTTGGTGCCGACGATACGGCGTC
>JAFYWY010000032.1 GCA_017546455.1 Opitutales bacterium | reverse complement strand
GCTCCGCGGAGCAGAGCAATTAGCGGCAATTACGAATTCCGAATGACGAATTCCGAATGGAGAGGGAGATTAGAGATCAAAAGCGACAAGCGAATAAAAGTAAAAACTGATAGCTGATAACGGATAGGGGATGGGTTTCTGTGAAAAAGATTAAAGATTAGAGATTAAAGGTTAAAGATTAAGGAGGGGAGGGCTCTGTCAGACATCGGTAACAGATTAACGCCACCTAATAGTTAATAATTAATAGTTAACAACCAACAGCTCCTTTACCCTCTTTAACCTTTAGATTACCTCTAAAAATTCGTTTCAAGCGGTTTGGCAGAGGCTCGCAATTCGTTCCATTACGCCGCAGGCACGTAAACGGGTCTGTCCCTGTCATTTTGCGGCGCTTATTTTTCATAGATTATCCGCGGGTTTCGGCTATGGCCTGCACCCGCGGTTAGCCCATGTAGTGCACCTCCGGCGCACAGACTCTGACAGCCGGAAAGAAGAAAATTTAGGACAATACCCTAAAAACGAATTTCCAGCCCCTCTTTAGCCTTTAATCTCTCTTACAGAGCAACTTATCCGTTATCAGCTTTCCCTTTTCAAAACACTTATCCGTTATCAGCTATCAGTTCTCCCTTTTTTCCGCCTCCGGCGCTCACTTGATGCTCAATGTTTGATGCTTGGCGCTATAATCGGCTTTTTGCTTGCTCAGTCGGCTAAAATGTCTAATCTGAAATGCCGTTCGGATTTTCATCCGCGCTCTTATATTTCACATAAAACAAATCATTACCCAAACAAATTATGGCAACCTCCAAAGTAGTATGCGTCATCATGGGCGGCGGTCGCGGCACCCGTCTCTATCCCTTAACCGAAGCCCGCTGTAAGCCGGCCGTTCCGCTCGCCGGGAAGTATCGTCTCATCGACATTCCGATCAGCAACTGCCTCAACTCCGGCTACAACACGATTTGCGTGCTCACGCAGTTCAACACGGCCTCCCTCCACAGCCACATCCAGCGCACCTACAAGTTCGACGCGTTCGGCAAGGGCTACGTCGACATTCTCGCGGCGGAACAGAATATGGAAAGCGAAGCCTGGTACCAGGGCACGGCTGACGCGGTTCGCCACAACCTCCAGCACTTGAATTTGAAGGACAACGACTACGTCCTGATTCTCTCGGGCGACCAGCTCTTCCGCATGGACTTCCGTCCGATGATCCACCAGCACATCCAGAGCCACGCAGACGTCACCATCGCCGCCAAGGCCATGCCGAAGGCGGAAGTCTCCGCGCTCGGCGTTATGCGCGTCAAGGACGACTCCGAAATCACGGAATTCGTCGAAAAGCCGAAAGATCCGGCCGTCATCGACTCGCTCGTCATCAGCGGCAAGCTCCGTGACAATCTTTCCGACAAGTCCGACGCGGAATACTGCCTCGCTTCGATGGGTATTTACGTCTTCTCGGGCAAGTTCCTCAAGGAAGCCCTCAACAACGATATGAAGGACTTCGGCAAGGAAGTTATCCCGGGCATGCTCGGCAAGAAGAAGCTCGTCGCTCACGTCTTCGACAGCTATTGGGAAGACATCGGAACGGTTCGCGCGTTCTGGGAAACCAACCTCGCGCTCACGGATCCGGTTCCCCCGTTTGACTTCTTCGACGAAGTGGCTCCGATTTACACGCACGACCGTCTCCTCCCGGCCGCCAAGCTCAACGGCTGCACGATCGAACGCGTCGTCATGGCGGAAGGCGCAATCGTCACGCACGCCAAGCTGAACCGCTGCGTCATCGGTATCCGCGCTGTCGTCGATGAAGGTTCGACGCTCGAAAACGTCGTCCACATGGGTGCAGACTACTACGAAACCCTCGAAGAAGTCGGTGCGGCACGCGCTGCGGGCACGCCGATCGTCGGTATCGGACCGAACTGCATCATCAAGGACGCCATCATCGACAAGAATGCCCGCATCGGAGCGAACTGCAAACTGTCTCCGGCCGGCGTTGAAGACGGTTGGGAAACCGACCAGCTCTGCGTCCGCGACGGCGTTCTCATCGTCAAGAAAGACGCGATCGTTCCCGCCGGAACCGTTGTCGGCAAGGTGGACTAAACGATAACAACAGACTTACGATGCCGGCTCCTCAAGAGCAGACACCGCAATCCAATCGCCCCCGCGCACGGCTCGACCGGCGCGGGGCGCGTTGTCTTAGCGACGCGGAGATTCTCGCCGTCCTGCTCGATACGGATGCGTCGCCCAAAAACCCGCCGCTGGAGGCGGCCCGTGCCCTGCTCGACTGCACGGACGGCTCGCTCTACCGCCTTTCCCGCTGGACGATTTCGGATTTTACGGCTGCCGGCATCTCCTGGAAACGCGCCTGCAATCTCGTCGCCGCCTTCGAGCTTTCCCGCCGCTTTGAAGACCGGCGCGAAATCGCCAACACGATTAAAACCGCCCGGGACATTTTCGCGTTTTTCGAAAAACGTGCCCTCCCGCTCGACCGCGAATGCTGCTGGGTTATCTGCCTCGACATCAAATTGCGTGTCCTGCGCTACGACGAAATCACGGCGGGAACGGGAAGCGCCTCGCTTTTCCATCCGCGCGACTTTCTGCGTCCGGCAGTCCGCAGCAACGCCGAACGCATCATCCTCGTCCACAACCACCCGAGCGGCGACTCCACGCCGAGCACGAACGACCTCAAAATCACGAAGCAGCTTGCTGCCGCCGCCAAGACACTCGACATCGGCCTGCTCGACCACGTCATCATCGGGCGCCGCAATATCCCGCCCCACACGAGCGGCTTTTTCTCCTTCGCCGACGCAGGACTACTCTAAATTAAGGGAGAACTGGTAGTTCTTGTGAGTAAATAGCGAACAGTTAATAGTGAATAGCTCTATGCGAAGATCTTTGCTATCAAGCAAAAATCTTGGAGAAAGCGTTATTCACTATTCGTTATTCATTATTCACTGCCTAAAGCTATCCGTTTTACCTTTTCCTCCGACGCGTTCCGGCGAGGAGTAACGAGGCCAAGCCGGCGAGCAAGCCGAAAGTCGACGGCTCGGGGATTGCGATTTCCCAACCCAGCATACGGAGCGCCGTGAGGTCGATATCCGAGAACACGGAGCTTTGCAAGCCCGTAGGCCCCAGCACATCGTCGTATTCGCTTGCACCCAATTCACCCAAAAGGTGAACCAGCGAATTGCCTTCCACATTCGTCCCCGCCGTGACCAGCAGGTTGACGGTTTCTCCGTCCGCATTTTGGAGGCGCAACAATTTTTCTTCGCCGTTCCGGGTGTTATACCAGGTTTCGTAAAGGCTCCAGCCTTCCGCACAGAGCTCTTTAAAGTTCGCATAGGAGTAAACGACTCTGCCGCGGTCGTCGAGCGTTACGACACGGGTATTCTCGCCGACCATGACGAGCGAATCCCAAGTCGTAACCAATTCGGTCTGCGGATAAGACTCACTGGCGCTGAACATTTTGCTGTCCACTCCCATGGCGTGACCCAGCTCGTGCATGACGATCTTTTTGATGTCTTCCGCGCTTCGGAGCTGCGTCGTCACAGTGCCGTCAGAATACACCCGCACTTCCGGATTAATGACGATGGCGACCTCGACGCAGGTTTCGCCCGTAGGCAACAGGTTGTAGTTCCAATAAGCTCCGGTGGACATTGAGCCCGGGCGGACATAGGTCGGGCCGTTTTCACGCCAAACCCATTCGACGACCGAGTAGGTGTTTACGACGTTTCCGTTGCTATTGTCCGTCGTCGTCAACGCGTAAGAGGCGTACCCGTTCATTCCCGGATCCATGAGGGATTCGACGCGTGAAGCGTCGTCGAGGAAGAGGCCGATGCGCAGTTTGCGGCGACCGTCTCCGTTGGGATCATAGGCGTTTTGGATGACATCCGTCCATGCGGAAACGGCTTCCACCACGGCATTTTTCTGCTCCTGCGTCCATTGGGAGCTTTGCTTCTCGGGATTCGTTCCCGTCCAATCGACCCAGCCGGCGACTTGTTGCGTGTCCAATCCGGTCACTTCCTGAAAGCCGGAGAGATTTTCTCCGAGCTGGGCGACTTCGCCGTTTCCGAAAAAGTACAAATCGAAAACGTCGTTCGACGTTAAGTCGGCCTCAAAGGCATGGCCCGTGGCAGCGACGAGTAAAGCGGCCAGCGTAATGCCGACGCGCGGGGAGTGTTTCAGAGATATCATAGGGAATAAGCGGGTTATTCTGACGCATAGGAAAAATAATCCCACGGAAACAGTCAATAAGGGAGTGAATATAAAGGGGAAAGGGATAGCTGATAACGGATAAGTTTTGGACTGTGAATAGTAAATGGTTAATAGTCGCTCACTATTCACCGTCCACCGCCAACTAAAGTCAGGTATCAGTTATCCCTTTTCAAACCACCTATCTGTTATCAGCTATCAGTTTTACCTTTGAAATATTTCGTTCTCGCAGTCGGGGGCTTAATTTTTAGAATTTTCGGCATGTTGAGCCCCATAACGCCGGAATCCTTAATGACCCCGCAGAACGGCTGGATGCTTCTTGTTACCGTCTGCATCGGGGGGCTTGTCGGCCTGGTTCGCCAGTGGCGCGGCGGGAACAGCACGACGGCGGGGATGCGCACCTTCGCGCTTTGGGCAGTCCTCGGATTCATCTCCGTCCAGATGGAGCGCCTCGGCTTTTCGCATTTCGTACTCGCGAGCCTCCTGATTCTCGGGCTTTCGACGGTCGCCTACCTGATTCGCGGCGGCAAGGAGCGCCAACGCGACAAAACGATGCACCAGGCGACGTTCGGGCTGACGACGGCGGCATCGGCGCTGATGGTATTTTGTGCGGGGGCGCTCATGGGCATCGGCTTGGAAAAATACGCCGTGATGCTCGCAATCGTCCTCGCCGTCACTCTCGGGATGCGCAGCTGGACGGACAAGTGGAGCTCGTCGCTGACGGGAACGGATATCCGCGCCGGGCTTCAATTCGCCTGCCTGACGGGCGTTTTGCTGCCGCTCGTACCGAACCAGATGCTTTGGGACGTTTTCAATCCGTACACGACCTGGCTGATGGTCATCCTGATTTCGGGCGTCAATTTTGTCGGCTACATCGCGATGCGCTGGCTCGGGGCCCGGGCGGGTGCAGCGGTGACGGGTTTTATCGGCGGTTTGGCGTCGAGCACGGCGGTGACGCTTGCTTTCAGCCGCCGTTCCGAAACCGAACACGAAAACGGCGGTGCTTTCGCGATGGCGATTCTGCTCGCCCAACTCTCGATGGCGCTTCGGCTGGTCGTTTTGTGTTTTTTGCTTAATTTAAAATTCGCGCTCTCGACGCTGTGGATGTGGGGCATCTTGCTCGGCGTCTGCGTCTTGGCCTGCGGGCTGATTGCTCTACGCCACGGGAAACACGCCGAGGGGAAAGTGCCCGCCGTCAAGAATCCGCTCGACTTGCCCAACGCCATTAAGTTCGCCCTGCTCTACGCCCTGGTCGTATTTCTCATCGAAAAGAGCGGAAACGACCTCGGCACGGGCTTCATCGCGGTGAGCTTCCTTTCCGGGATTCCGGATACGGCGGCGCTCGTCATGTCGATGGCCAATCAGGCAAGCGAACTCGCGGATCCGGAGGTGCTGAGCTTTACGACGGCGGCCTTCGGGATCATGCTCGGCGTGCTCTCCAACACGCTCGTCAAACTCGGACTGACACTTGCTTTCGGGCGCGGCAAATTCCGCACGCTCGCCGCAAGCGGGCTCGGCATCACCGCCCTCGCCAATATCGCAATCGCCGTCGCCCTCGCCGTTTCCATTGCCCGATAAAATTTTTCCATGAGACAATCCAAAGCCAAACACTCCATCGCAACGCGCACGGGCGACGACGGCCTGACGACCCAACTTTACGGAAAACGCCTCCCGAAAACCCACCCGCGCGTCGTTGCCAACGGCAGCATCGACGAGCTTTCGTCCCATCTCGGACTCGCCAAGGCGTTTTGCGAAAGCCCGGAAACGCGGGAAACGCTGCAACGGATTCAGCTCGAACTGATTTCGCTGATGGGAGAAGTCGGTGTCGTCAACGAAGACCAGGAAAAATACCTCGCGTCGAAAATCCCCCATTTGGAAGATGCGGCCTTGGATCGCCTCGACGACCTTGTCGATGAATTGGAAACCGAGGAGCGCCGTTTCACCGGCTGGGTGCTTGCAGGAACGTCGCCGTATCAAGCCGCGCTCCACATCGCCCGCGCCGTTTGCCGCCGCGCCGAACGCGACGTCATCGCCCTGCGCGAACACAACGAAACACTACGCACCCTTCCCGCCCGCTATCTCAACCGCCTCTCCGACGTGCTTTGGCTCCTCGCGAGAGACTGAGAAAGGTGACCGGAAACCAGTGAATAGTAACTAGTGACCGGTGAGCAGTGAATGGGATCACCCCCCGAAGGCAACAGCACTGCGAATAGCATTTTAAAATAACTCTATATGACAGCTAACAACCCCTCTACGAAGTTTAATTTCTTTTGCGCCGGCGGCGTCGAACAGCTTTCGATTTGCAAGGCGGAAGACCTCGCAGCCGTCGAAGCACTCGATCCGAAGCTCTGGCTCGCCATCAGCATGCCGGCGGACTGCGTCGATTTCGACGCGCGCACACTCGCACTCATCGACTCCGACGGCGACGGGCGCATCCGCGTTCCCGAAGTCAAAGCCGCAGTGGCATTCCTGCGTGAACACTTCACCGATTTCTCGAGTTTCTTCGACGGTAAAAGCACGTTCCCGCTGAGCGCTCTCAAGGCGGAAAGCCCGCTCACGGCAAGCGCCCGCAAGCTACTCGAAGAAGCGGGAACGCCCGAGGCACCCGTTACGCTCCAAGCCGTTCAGGAAGCCTTCGCGCATTTTGCGGCACGCCCGTTTAACGGTGACGGCCTGCTCACGCCGGCCTCGGCGGAAGGAGCCGCCGAAACGGAAGCGCTCATCAAGGACATCGCCGCCTGCTGCGACGCGGGCGCAGACGGCATCTGTGCCGGCGACGTTAAAAATTTCGTCGCCGAAGCCCGCACTCTCGTCGCCCGTGCCGCCGATGCGGAGGCCCGCCGCGATTCGCTTTTCCCGCTCGGAGAACAAACAGCCGCCGCGTTTGCCGCGATTGAAGCCGTCCGCGTAAAAATCGACGATTACTTTGCCCGCGCCCGCTTGGCGGACTACGATCCCGCGTGCTGCGCCAAGCTGAATCCGTCCCCGGATGTGCTGGCCGCCTTGGCTCAGGGCGATATCACGGCTGCCGCGACCAAGGATCTCCCGCTCGCACAAATCGTGTCGGGCAACTCCGCGCTTCCGCTCGTCTCCGGAGTCAATCCCGCCTGGGCATCGGCGCTGGCCCAACTGCGCGAAATCGCCCTCATTCCCACACTCAAGCTTTCCGCCGAGACGGAGGTTTTGGAAGAAGCACAATGGCAGGCCCTGCTCGCGCGCTTCGATGCCTACGCGGCTTGGATTGCCGGACAGCCGACGGGAAAAACCGCAGCGCTTCCGCTCGCACGCCTGCAGGCAATACTCGCCCAAGAGCCGGAAAACCTGCTTGCCCCGCTCTTCGCACGCGACCTGGCGGAAGCGCCCCAACGCGAAGCGCTTGCCGGCCTCGAACGCCTTTGCCTCTACTCGGGTAACCTCCTTTCGCTCCTGCGCAATTACGTTTCCTTCGCCGATTTCTACACGCTTTCGCCGAACACGATTTTCCTCGCCGGAACTCTCTACATCGACAGCCGCGAATGCTCCCTGTGCACACGCGTTCAAAATGCCGCCGCCCACGCAGCCCTCGCCGCGCAATCCAATTGCTACATTGCGTACTGCAACTGCACGCGCAAATCCGACGGCAAAACGATGACGATTGCCGCCGTTTTCGGGGACGGGGATGCCGATTTCCTCAGCGTCGGACGCAACGGTGTCTTCGTCGATAAAAGCGGAGCCGATTGGGATGCGACGGTCTGCAAAATCGTCGAACAGGCGATTTCCCTGCGTCAGGCGTTTTGGAGCCCGTACAAGAAGCTCGCCCGCTTTGCGGAAACGCAGATCAATAATTTTGCGGCAGCACGGGAAAAGAAAGTCGACCAGGGACTCTCAAGCGGCGTCGATTCGGTCGCGTCAACGGCAAGTGCGGCGGGGACGGCGCCGAAACCGGCTTTCGATATCGGGAAATTCGTCGGCATCTTCGCCGCCATCGGCTTGGCTCTCGGAGCCCTCGGCGCGGCTTTGGCGACGCTCGCCACAGCGTTTATGAGCCTTGCGTGGTGGCAAATGCCGCTCGCAATTCTCGGCGTCCTGCTGTTGATTTCCCTGCCTTCGGTCATCCTCACGGCAATGAAGTTGCGACGCCGCACGCTCGGCCCGATTCTGGATGCAAATTCCTGGGCGGTGAATGCACGCGCCAAAATCAATATTTCGCTCGGCAAGGCTTACACGCGCCTGCCGGAAAAGCCCCGCGGCTCACGCCTCGTCGGCAAAGATCCCTACGCGGAACGCAAAGGCACATTCCGGAAAATCCTGCTCGTGCTCACTCTGCTCGCCGCCTCCGCCATCGGAGCGTATTGTGTGATGACGCCGGAGGCAGAGCAGCAAGCGAGCGCCGATGCGGTAAAAGTTCTCAGCGAACAGTGAGTAGTTAATAGTGAATAGCTATGCGAAGATTTTTGCTCTCGAGCAAAAATCTTGAAGAAAGCGTTATTCATTATTCACTGCTCGCCGCTGGCAATTCACCCTCCGCAAACCATCACAATTTTTCCGGGTTGGAGAAATTGTTTTGGATGCCCTCGAAGAAGTGCGCGAGGTGGATACCGTCGGTGAAGCTGTGATTGAAGCGGCCGGAGAGTGTTATCTTTCCGGTTTCGCTCATTTTGAACCAGGTGAGCACTTGCTCGGCCTGGTTGAAGGCGTAGTCGGCGGAATTCGTTCCGAGGGCTTCGAACCACGGCACGCAAGACGCGCAAAAGAGATTGGGAATGGCCTCGAAATTACTTTCGGAGAGGGTCCCATTGCGGACGGACTCGATGACAGGCTGAGCCGCTTCCCGGAATTCGCGGAAAGTCGGCCGGTACGGCAAAAGCACCTGCACGAAAAGATCGCTGCCTTCCCGCGCCAAAGGGCAAGACGGGTGAACGACTTCGTACTCCGCCACGCTTTCCGCATCCAAGAAACGCTGGCGCATTTCCGGCACGGCGTTCATAGCTTTTGCAACCGCAAAGAGCGTCAGCAGAAAAAACGACTGCCCGTTCTCCTTGGCGTAGCGATACAGGGGCGCAATGTCGAGCGAGACGGAAACGCTGTAATTCGGATTTGCGAAGCTCTGGTAAAAGCGGAACAAATCGCGGCGTTTCCAGCCCTCGATTTCAATGCGACGAAACGCGTCCATGCGGGCACGCCGCTTAGGCGACGAACTTAACGAAGTTGCGTTTGCCGGCCTGAACGACCGTTCCCGCGGCGCTTTCACGCGTGAAGCGGAGATTGACGTCGCTGATTTTTTCTTCGTTCACCTTGACGGCACCGCCTTCGATGAGTCGGCGGATTTCCTTTTTGCTCGGGAAAATCTTCGTCGCGGCTAAGAGGTCGATGAGGCCGGCTTCCGTCGTTCCGGCGGAGACGAGTGCATCCCATGCGAATTCGGGGATGTCGGCACGCACCTGCTTTTTTGAGAAAACGTTTTCGAACTGCTCGCGTTCATAGCGTCCGGCTTCTTCGCCGTAGAATTTTGCGGTGAGGGCGGCGGCGAGCTGTTTTTTCATTTCCATCGGATGCTCGTTTTTCATCGCGGCGATTTCCGAAGGTGTCTTTTCCAAAAGCAGTTCGTAGTAAACCCACATCGTGGCGTCGGGGATGCTCATAATCTTGCCGAACATGTCCTTCGCGGAATCGTTCAGCGCGATGTAGTTGCCGTAGCTCTTCGACATTTTGCGTTCGCCGTCCAAGCCGACGAGGAGCGGCATCGTAAGCACGGCCTGTTCCGGCATTCCGGCTTCTTTCTGGAGCTGGCGGCCGACGAGGTTGTTAAAGAGCTGGTCGGTCCCGCCGATTTCCACGTCGCTTTGCAATTCGACGGAGTCGCGACCCTGCAGCAGCGGGTAAAGGAATTCGATAATCGAAATCGGCGTTTTCGAGGCGTAGCGCTTGGCGAAGTCGTCGCGTTCGAGCATGCGAGCGACCGTCATCTGGCGAGCCAATTGGAGCGTGTCGATCATCGACCACTTGCCGAACCACTCGCTGTTGCGGCGAACTTCGGTCTTTTCCGGGTCGAGAATCTTAAAGGCCTGATCGAGGTAGGTCTTGGCGTTTTCTTCAATTTCCTCTTCGCTCAGGACGGGGCGCGTGGTGCTGCGGCCGGAGGGGTCGCCGATGCGCGTCGTGAAGTCGCCGATAACGAGCACGGCCTGGTGGCCCATGTCCTGGAACTGGCGCAGTTTGTTGAACACCACCATGTGACCGAAGGTGAGGTCGGGACGCGTCGGGTCAACACCGAGTTTGACGCGGAGTTTTTTTCCGGCCTTGATGCGTTCGATCAGTTGTTCTTCACCGAGAAAAACTTCGGTGCGTTGTTTCAAGAGAGCAATTTGTTCTGCGGCTTCCATCTGAATGAAATTTTCCCGCCAGTCTAAAAAACGTTCCCGCAGAAACGCAAAGATATTTATCGGGAGAAGAGTGCATCCCGCCGGGTTGTGCAGGAAGCGGCGAAGCGGAATTCGGCATTGCTCCCGCGCCCGGCTTCGATTAAAACAGTTCAAAATCCATGAGCGCACACAAAAAGATTCTTTCCCCGTCCATTCTCGCCGCAGACCACGCCGCCCTCGCCGAAGGGCTTCAGGTTGTCGTCGAAAACCGTCTCGAATGGATTCACCTCGACATTATGGACGGCAACTTCGTGCCGAATATTTCGTTCGGCCCGCAAGTCGTCAAGGATCTGCGCAAGCGCAACAACACGCTCTTTTTTGATACGCACCTCATGCTCGCGCGTCCGGACAAGTATATCGAAAAATTCATCGATGCCGGCTCGCAGCTCGTGACGATTCATATCGAACCCGAATACGATGTCGAAGGCACGCTCAAGCGCATCCGCGAGCTCGGCTGCCAGGCCGGGATTTCGCTCAACCCGGACACGCCGGTCGAGCGCATTCTTCCCCTGCTCGACCGCGTTGACCTCGTCCTCGTCATGTCCGTATTTCCGGGCTTTGGCGGGCAGTCCTTCATCGAAAGCGTTTTGCCGAAAATCACGCGTTTGGCGCAGGAACGCGAAGCACGCGGCCTGAATTTCCGCATCGAAGTGGACGGCGGCGTGGATTCGCGCACGGCTCCGCTCTGCCTCGAAGCCGGAGCCGATACGCTCGTGGCGGGAACGGCGTTCTTCAAAGCCGCCGACAAACCCGCGTTTATCCGCCTCTGCCAAGGCGAGTAGCGGCGCTCCCATGTTCCCGCAAGACCATCCCGATAAACGCAAATCCGGGAGAGACGGATTTTGGCGGGATGTCCCCGATAGCGACTGGAACGCGTGGAAGTGGCAGTTACGCCACCGCATTTGCACGCGTGAGGCGCTCGAAGCCCTCTTGCCGCTTTCCGAGAGTGAAATGCGCGGTCTCGCATCGACGGGCCATCGCCTCGCCTTCGCCGTCACGCCGCATTTTTTTAATCTGATCGACCGCGACAATCCGAACGACCCGTTGCGGCGTCAGATTATTCCCGACGAAGCGGAAAACCGCATTGCGCCCGACGAACTCGGCGATCCCGTCGGCGAAGAAAAACATTCCCCCGTTCCCGGTCTCGTCCACCGCTATCCGGACCGCGTGCTCCTGATCGTCACGGACCGCTGCGCGAGCTATTGCCGATTTTGTACACGTTCCCGGCTTGTTTCCGGGTCCGGGGAATCCCGTTTTCTCCCGCAAATCGAAAGCGCGCTGGGCTACATCGCCGCCCACCCGGAAATCCGCGACGTGCTGATTTCCGGCGGAGATCCGCTTTTGCTTGCCGACGAAAAAATCGACGCCCTCCTCGGCCGTCTGCGCGCAATTCCGCATGTCGAATTCGTTCGCAT
>JAFYWY010000031.1 GCA_017546455.1 Opitutales bacterium | reverse complement strand
CGCGACCGACCAAGCGGCATCCGGATGGTGCCCGAGCCAGGCATGCATCACCGGTCCGAGCATCGTCAGAATAAACAGGTCAAAGCCTCTCAGAGCATCGAGCGACTCAAGGCGCTTCGACGGCGCAGGCAAATCTTTTTCAGGGGAACTCATTATAAACTACACTGTTCATCCGCTCCCCCCGCCGCAAGCCTTTTCTTCTCCGCCAAAGCGGAAAACGAAAGCGGATAATATCTTGACGCAATAATATCGCCTCCGGTCAACTCAACGCCTAAGACATCCGCCGCGACTAAAGAAAAGCACTTCGGCAAAGCACGGTCACACTGCACAATGTCGGATTAAACCAGGAAACGAGCATGGAAATTCAAAACCATGCCAAAACACAAAATACAACAACATTTCACGTTGAATTTTTGAATAATTGCACTAAGCTGGGGTCGTGGTACTTTTAATCTAAAAGCGAACTAACCATGACGACTAAAGTAAAATTAGCCCTATCTACCCTTTCATTTTTTTTACTTCTTGGCACCAATGCAATTGTTCTGAACATACTGCTAAGCACGCATAATCAGTCAGTTCTTTTTTATTCGAATTTGTTGCAGAATATAGAGAAATATGGGGGAAAATTATCGGAAATTGAAAATCGAGTTTTGAAAATTGAGTCGCTTCGTGTTGACGTTCCCGCCGATTTGGAAAAACGCGTGGAAGCTCGTTTTTGCGAAGTGGCAGAAGGAGTTTCGGAGCAGACATCAAAATCGATACAAACCGCATTAAATCGCTCGAAGGAATCACAAGCACTTTATGAACGAAAGGTGCTAGAGATGTTACAAGCGGGAGAAGCTTCCGTTAAAATCGACCAAGAAAAAAGGCGCGAGGATTACGGTCGGGCATTGGCGCTTGCGGAATCCGACCGGAAAGATTTTACCCGGAAGATGGGGGCGATTGTAGAAGAATCAGCGAATTTCGCCCAAAGTAGCATGACAGACTTGAGCGAAAAATACACTGACGCATTAGCCCAAACGGTGACAAATTTGAATGAATTGGCGAAAAAGCAGCTCGCCGGAAATAATCTTGCCGCACAAAAAGCATTTGAGAGAGCACGGGAACTAAAACGCGAGGGAAAATTTGAAGATGCTAAAATCTATTGTCTGAACGCGATTGCGCATGCTCCGTCGGAAGCCGCGTATTTTCAGGAACTTTTTGAAATTCAGGGCAATCTTCGGAACCGGGATTCTTCCGAGTGGAGGGTTTTGCAGGCAATGCTGACCGAAGCTTTTTATCGGGTCAATCCAGAGACGATTCCCCAAATGCAAACTTTGTCGGTTGATGTTGCCCAAAAAATAGAGGAGGCGGATAAACGAGTCTCCCAAGAGGAGGAAGCGGCGCGACTTACGGAAGCGGAAGCCGCAAAAAAAGAACTTTCGGAAAAATATGCGTGGAGTAGCTTCGATTCCGTGGAGGAAGCGAATAGAGCCAGCTGGCTTCGGGAACGTTACGACCTCCTCGATACTGCCGGGGGTGACGAAAAGGAAACCTCGGAAACATCGGCAACGCTTTCGTTTTATTTGCACCTTGCCGATGCAGAAAAATCACTCGCTAAAGCGGAAGGCTCGCTACGGGAAGACCTCGTGGCAAAGAGCACGTTTGATAACGACGAAACCCGTGCACGCAGAGATGCCGAACTGGCGAGTGTTGCCTCTCAGCTACAGGTTGTCGGAGGAATTCTTACGCAGATTTGGGTATCGGATTTTTCGGAAATGCACAATCCAGAGGCCATCAAAAATACCGTTTCCGCATTTTCGGAAAGGCTTCTTGCTACCAAGAACGAATACAGTCGTCAGCTTTCGAGGGAGTTTACGAAAAAGACTGCTGAGATTTGGGAAAAGATCGAAAAGTTTACGTTGGCGAGTGAAGATTTTTCCGTTCACGCTTATCCGGCAGAAAATTTCGGCATGGGAAAAATCACTCAAAAGATGAGAGATCTAGAACGTAAGATCGAGGAATTTAACGAGGCTCTTGCGAAAGTCGTTTGCGCGGAGGATATCGATGCCTTTCAGGAAAAGATGAAGCGCGTAAACGTGGATAAAAAAATTTACGAACTGAATATCTACCGAAAAGTCTTGTACAACAAATGGGCAATCGAAAAAATTAAAGAGGCTCACGATAGTAAAGACGCAGGCAAGCAGAAACTCCGATTAAAAAACATAAATCAGTCCTTGTTAAATCCTGCCGTTTCTGCCTTGTTTGCAACGGTTTACGGGAAGCTTTTTTCGGAAAATGTCGATGTTCAGATTGAGATTACAACGGCAAAAAAAATTGGATTGGAGCAATTCTGATGAAATGCTTTTTCTTAGAGGTATCCATTTTTTTGTTAGGCTGTTACCTTTCCCACTGTATAAGTTTTGCTCATCCATCCGGAATGCTCCACACCCAAGACTTTCTCGATGTATTTGCCATTGAAGACGGTCAAAAAATCAGAGAATTAGGTAATACCGTTAATTACGGGATTGATTCAGCGGGAAAACGGATTGGCGTTTCATTAGGGTACCAGCATCGAAAGTTAATGCACAACTTTGGGTTGAGAGACCCTATCCCTAGGGAAACGTTAGATTATTTAAAAAACAAAGGGATCAATAAAGACAAGGATCTAATCAACGAAAAGAAAAGACTTTCAACTGATCTTTTTAACAAAGCAGAGGAGGTTACTAAACTGCCGCGACGCCAGGCAAAAGCTTTTGCCGCTATATTGTGGGATATTCACCATCTGGGAGATTTGGTTCCTGAGGACAACTCGAAGATCAAAGATGTACGACCTCCGGAAAGAATAGTTAAAAGTCTTAAAGAGAATTTTCGTGATCTATTGGGGAATAAAGAAGCCGCCAAAAATATTTGCAGAAAATTAGATGGTGCGATAGTGGAACATATGAGAGCTGTCGGACAAACACTCAAAACAGGGAAAAACGACCTCGCTGAAACACAAAAGACGGCAAGAAAGATCATGAATATCTTGATAGCCGATGACTCTATCAAGGAACGGTTCCACTCAATACTCAACAAAAATTCAAATATACATTTCTCTAGAAAAACAATCCTTAAGACGGACATTATTATTGAGCATAGGAATTTGAATACAGCCCCAAGTGGGCTCGAGGCACTCTTAAAAAAAGACACCAGAGTGATTAATGCGAAACTCAGGAAGGACTCTTCTAATTCCGGCAAGATTGTCAGAAAGGGGAAATTTCGTGTTAGACGACCTACCGCTCGGATTAATCCTACGTATTCCGGATTCCTACGGGGGACCTCTCGCGTTTCTGGACGAGCGATTCCTTACGTTGGGCTTGCGGTTGTTGTGTTAGATGCTGGGGTAACTGTGTGGGGCATCAACGGAAGCCGAACACGCGACGCTGTCGTCGATTTGGGGACTGCTGCGGTTAGCGCTTGTGGAGCTTTTGCTAGCGGTCCTATCGGGTGGGGGCTTTTTGTAGTCTCAATCGCAGCGAATGGAGCGGTTCACTATGCTTACCACCTTTATGACGAAAAAGAGGCGAATAAACGAACTCAAAGACTTTTTGAAGAATACAACCAGATATCAACAATCAATAAACTTATTCGTTATGAAGAACCCTATATGCGTAATTAAAATGAAGAAACTAACGCAAATTCTGCTTATGGGCACAGTAGGATGTGTGCCATTCCTTTTCGCGGATGATACTCCTGCAGACGTGTCACCTAGAAACGAAAAAATCACAGACCTGTACACCATTAATCTAAAAAGTGTTGTGCTGAGCAACAAAGAGGAGGCCCCGTGGGGAGGTTGGAAGGACGACCCGGATATTCGAATTATTCTGGAATACAAGGGGAAAAAGGCTAAGACAATCGTTAAAAAAAATGTGTTTGCCGCAACATTTGATCACCCAGACGATTGGGACTGGAATAATGACAGCCAATTCCATCGTATAGAGTTTCCTAATAGGGATATTGATACCAGATCTTTTGTACTCACTTGCGAAGATGTAGATTTATGCTCAGACGATGTAATTTTTTCCGTTGTGATTGACTGGCAAGATGTCTTGAAAACATTACAATTGGGTGACGGAAGAACATTGAATGTATTTGTTGACCGAGAAACAGGTCTGAAGGTTGAGGGCAAAGAAGAGGGCACGACGCATAAGCTTACGTTCATCGTCAGAAAGTCATCGGGGCCAGATGTTCAGTGGGCAATCGGGCAAATGTACCAATACGGAAAATATTGCATGAAACAGGATCTTGATGAAGCCAAACATTGGTACGAAAAAGCAGCGAAAGCTGGGCACTCACACGCACAATTCGATCTCGGGTGGTCTTGGTATTACGACCACAAACGCGATTACAAGAGTGCCCTTGAATGGTTCGAAAAAGCAGCGAAACAGAATAACCCGAATGCGTGCTATTTGCTGGGCGACTGCTACTCAATGGGGCGCGGAGTATCGAAAGACATTCCTAACGCAATTCGGTGGTACGAAAAAGCAGAAAAACTCGGTAATAAAGATGCTCGTACACGTATTAATAAATTGAACCAGAGTAAATAAATATTTCGTTCTCATGAGAACACTCCTAGGAGGATAAATCTGCCAGTGAAACAAAAAGTTAACGCAGATTTGCCTACGTCAACGCACAAACATTCCAACGTACTTATTTTCACCAACGAAATCCTAGCCACATTTTCAAATTGTCTGATTACATGTTTTGCGGCGCTTAAGTTTTTGCTTCGCAAAGCTCTGCCCTGCTCTGTTCACTATTTGGCATAAAATAATCTGTCATTTTCCCCATGATGAATTCACTGATTGCATTCTGTCTGCGGAAGCGCTGGACAGTTATCTTGCTGACGCTGTTGCTTATCGCGGCATCCGTCTTCGTCGTTAAAAACACGCCGGTCGATGTGTTTCCGGAGTTGCGCGTGCCGCGCGTGACGATCCAGACGGAAGCCGGCGGGCTGACGGCGGAGGAAGTCGAACGCTATGTCACGATCCCCGTGGAATCCGCGATGAACGGTACGGCGGGCGTAAAGGAAGTCCGCTCGTCCTCGGGCGGCGGCCTGTCGTTTGTCTGGGTCGATTTCGACTGGGACACGGACATTTACCTCGCGCGCCAAATCGTAACGGAACGCCTTTCAAGCGTGCGTTCGTCGCTCCCTCAGAATGTTTCGCCGGAGCTGGCCCCGATTGTTTCCGTCACGGGCGAAATCATGCTGATTGCGCTCACACCGGATGCGTCGTTTGAAAAACTCTCCGAAGCGGAAAAAAATCAGCGTTTGCTCGACATGCGCCAATTGGCGGAATACCGCCTGCGCAACCGCCTGCTCGCGATTCCCGGTGTCGGGCAAGTCACCGTACTCGGCGGTCGCCTGCCGGAATATCAAATCGTTTATGACCCTGCACGGCTGCGTCAGGCAAATGTCTCGATTGACGACTTGAAGGCCGCCGTGGAAGCCGCCGGTTCATCCGATCCCGCCGGCTACCTCGAAGACGTCGCCGGTCTGGAACTTCCCGTCCAACAGGATTCCCGCGTTGAAACACTCGAACAGATCCGCCGCTCGATCGTTCCCGCGCACATCTCGGGAACGGTCAAAATCGAAGACCTCGCCGAAGTCAAAATCGACGGTGCGCCCCGCCGCGGCAACGCCGGGTTTATGGGCACGGACGCCATCGTGCTTTCCGTCCAAAAGGTTCCCGGCGCAAACACGCAGGAACTGACGCGCGCCGTCGACCGCGCCGTCAGAGAATTTTCCTCGAGCCAGCTGCCGGATACCATGCAGCTGCGCACCGACGCCTACCGCCAATCCGACTTCATTGAGCTTTCGCTCGCCAACGGCGGGGAAACGCTGATCTCGGCGGGCATCGTCGTCATGCTCGTGATTTTCCTCACCCTGCTGAACATCCGTACGGCGCTCATCACGCTCGCCGCGATGCCGCTCTCGGTTTTGTTCGCTTTCCTGCTTTTCCCCGCCTTCGATTTAGCGATTAACATCATGACGCTCGGCGGCTTGGCGGTTGCTGTCGGTGACGTCGTGGACAACGCCATCATTTTCGTCGAAATCGCCTGGCGCAAGCTCTCCGAAAATGCCGCGCTGCCGCCGGATCGCCGCCGCTCGAAGTTCGATGTGCTGATGGGAGCGAAAGACGAAATTCTCGGTTCCATCGGCTACTCGTCGGCGATTATATTGCTCGTGTTTGCGCCGGTGCTTTTCCTTTCGGGCCTGGAAGGACAATTTTTCCGCCCGCTCGGAATTTCATACATGCTCGCATTCGGGATGTCGCTCATCGTCGCCGTTACCGTCATTCCCGCGCTTTGCTCGCTCGCATTCCGTAAAAAGCTCAATGCGAATGCCGCTCAAAACGCCCCCGAGCAGGAAAGTTTCTCCGTCCGCCAAATCCGCAAACTGTACGCGCCGGTGCTGAATTTCAGCCTGCGCCGCTCAAAGATCGTCGTCGCGGGAACACTCCTGCTTACGGCGGCGGCCCTGTGGCTCGCGAGCACTTTCGGCGCAAGCTTCCTCCCGCCGTTTAACGAAGATTGCTACACCGTTTTCGTCAATGCCGTACCGGGTACCTCGCTGGAAGAAACCGAGCGCATCGCCCGCCAATGCGCAAAGAAGGTGGAGACAATCGACGGCGTCATCAGCGTCGCCCAACGCACCGGACGCGCCGAGAACGACGAACACGCCGAACCCGTTTCCGCCTCGGAACTGCTCGTCCGCGTCGATTTGAAAAAAGACCAACGCGAACTCCGCGCAAAGATTCAGGAAGCCATTGAAGGCATTCCCGGGACCTCCACGATGATCGGTTACCCGCTCGCCCACCGTATTTCCGCCGCGCTTTCCGGATCGAACTCCGAAATGGCAATCAATATCTACGGCGCCGAACTCCCGCAACTGCGCGCCGCAGCCCTCAAGGCTAAGGAAATCCTGGAAAAGCTGCCCGAAGTCGCCGACGCCCGCGCCAACCGCGAAGTCATGGTCGATACGATTCGCATCCGCTACAACCAGGAAATTCTCGGCGCTTACGGGCTGACGATTGCCGAAGCCGCCGAGCAGGTTTCCACCGCCATCAACGGCGCAAAACTCGGTGAAGTCATCAAAAATCAGGACCGCTGGAATATCGTCATGCGCATCGATCCCGCCCTGCGGCTTTCGATCGATGACGTGCGCCACCTCGAACTCATCGGAAACAACGGCCGCTCGGTCCGCCTCGGTGAAGCCGCCGACGTTTCCCGCGAAGAAATCACGAACCTGATTTTGCGCGACAACACGCTGCGCAAGGCCATGATTTCCTGCAATCCCGCGCCCGACTCCAATCTCGGCGACCTCGTTAAGGCCTGCCGCGAAAAGCTCGATCCCGCGATGCACGAACTCGGTTGCACCGTCGAATACGCGGGAACAATTCAGGCGCGCGAATCCGCCGCACAACGCCTTTACCTGCTCGGCGCAGCCATTCTCATCGCGATTGTCTTCCTGCTGACCGCCGCGCTCGGCAGCCTGCGCAACGCCCTCGTTACCCTCGTCAACATTCCGCTATGCATCATCGGCGGGATCGTAGCCGTGTTCATCGCTTCGCCGGGAACACTCGCCTCCGTCTTCGGCCACGGCCACTACATCGCACCGATTATCTCCGTAGCCTCGATTGTCGGCTTCGTGACCGTCATCGGATTCGGCGTACGCTCCGGCCTGATTCTGATGAATCGTTACCGCGACTTAAGCAAGCAAGGCATGGCAACGGACGAAGCCATTCGCGTCGGCTCGCTTGAGCGCGTCGTGCCGATTATCATGACGTCTCTGACGACGGAGCTCGGCCTGCTTCCGCTGATTTTTGCCATCGACCAACCCGGCGGCGAATTGCTCGGACCGCTCGCCATCGTCCAGTTCGGCGGACTCATCTCGGCGACCGTTCTCTCCCTCCTCGTCATTCCCGCCGCATCCAAGCTACTCGGCAAATAACAAATAGTGAATGATAGCTGGTGACTGGTAAATGGTTCAAAATTTTTGCTCTCGAGCAAAAATCTGTATAATACCATTCACTGCTCACTAATCACCCGAACACCTAAAAAAAGCGCTTCCCGAAAAATCAAGGGAAGCGCTTTTTTTAGAGTGTGCCGGGAATGCCTTCGCGGACGAGTTTGCCGCCGCCCTTCCCGCCTTCGGGCCCAAGTTCCAAAAGCCAGTCACAGGCGTTAAGCACGTCGCTTTGGTGTTCCACGACTACGACCGAATTGCCCGCAGCGGTCAGCTTTTTCAGAATTCTGATCAGCAGCGCCGTGTCTTCGCGATGCAGACCCGTCGTCGGTTCATCCAACAAAAGCAGGCTCGTCGTTCCCGCGACTTCACCTTTTTTTCGGGAGGCAATTTCCCCAAGGTGGCGCGTCAGCTTCAGGCGCTGAGATTCTCCGCCGGAAAGCGTGTTCAAGGGCTGTCCGAGCGTCAGATAGCCCAAGCCGATTTCGTCCAGGAGCGCGAGCGGTGCCTCAATCTTTTTCTTTCCGGAGAAAAACTCGAGCGCCTCGCGGATGGTCATCGCCAGAATCTCCGTCGCATTTTTTCCGTTGTAGCGGAATTGCAAAATCTCCTCGCGGAAACGCCGACCTTCGCAAACCGGACACGGAATAAAGACGTCGGACAAAAACTGCATCTCGACGGTTTCCCAGCCGGTGCCATTACAGTGCGGGCAACGCCCGTCGCCGGAATTGTA
The DNA here is from genome assembly GCA_017546455.1 of Opitutales bacterium. Lineage (GTDB taxonomy): Bacteria > Verrucomicrobiota > Verrucomicrobiia > Opitutales > UBA953 > Spyradosoma. The sequence goes on along the minus strand of JAFYWY010000031.1, from coordinate 2,364 downwards.
GGAAAAACTTCCCGCCGTGATGCCGGCCGCCTGCGCTTCCGGCGTACCCGCGAGCAGTTTGCGGATTTCCGTCCACACTCCGCAATAAAGCGCGGGATTCGAACGCGGCGTCTTCGAGAGCGGAGCTTGGTCCACGAGGACGATTTCCCGCAACGGCACATCGCTTTTGAAAACGCAGGGCGGCAGCTCGAAATCGTCTTCCTCGGGGACAGCTTCGCGGTCCGTGGAAAACTGTGCCAAGACGTTGTTAATCAAGGTGGATTTTCCGGAACCGGAAACGCCGCAAATACCGACGAGTTTGCCGAGCGGAATATCGCAGGCAAAATCCTGAAGGTTGTGGGCCGTCACCTGCGCCAGATGGAGGGCGGGAACGCGCTTTTTTCGTCCCTTCGCCGACGCGGCGGCATCGCTCTTCAAAACGTCGGCGAGCTCCTTTTCCCGGCGTCCGGAAAGCCAAGCGCCCGTAATCGAATCCGGACAGTTCAAAATGCCCTCCGGCGTACCCGCGTAAACGAGATTTCCGCCGCCGGCTCCCGGACGCGGACCGATTTCGATCAGGTAATCCGCCGCGCGCATCACCGATTCGTCGTGTTCGACAACAACCACCGTGTTCCCGCGGGCAACGAGTTTTTTCAGAATCGAAATCATCTTCGCAAGGTCGCGCGAATGCAGACCGACGCTCGGCTCGTCCAGAATGAAAAGCGTGTTCGAAAGCGAAGCGCCGAGGCAAGCCGTGAGATTGACGCGCTGGACTTCGCCGCCGGAGAGCGTGCGCGACTGCCGGTCGAGCGTCAGAAAACCCAGCCCGACTTCCCGCAGATAGCCCAAGCGATTCCGCGTCTCCGCCAAAGCAATGTCTTCGGACTTATCCGCTTCCGGCAAAAGCTCGAGCAATTCATCCACGCTCTTGGCAAAGAGCTCCGGCAGGCTGTGTCCGCGAAACTTCCATGCCAGCGATTCCGGCTGAAAGCGCGTACCACCGCAATCCGGGCATTTGACATACGCACGGAAACGAGACAGAAAAACGCGTACGTGCATTTTGTACGCCGTGCTTTCGAGCCATTCGAAAAAGCGTTTCACCCCGTACCAGCGGCCGTTCCAATCGTCCTCCCGCCAATCGGCATCGCCGTCCAAAATATAATTGCGCTCGGCGGCCGCCAGCCGGTTCCACGGCACGTCCGTCGGGATTTTTCTCCGCTTCGCCGCACGCAGCAAATCGCGTTGCGATTCCCCGTAAACCGCTCCGGAAAACGGTGCAAAAACGCCTTCCGCAAGCGTCTTCGTTTCGTCGGGAATCACTTTCTTCCAATCCAAGGTGATGACGCGCCCGAAACCACGGCAACGCGGGCAGGCTCCGACCGGCGAATTGAACGAAAACAGCGCAGGACTCGGCGGACGAAAGCGCTTCCGCGTCACCGGAGACACCAGGTTTTCCGAAAACACGCCGAGTTCCTCAAAAACGTCCGCATCATTTTTTCCGAAAAGACAAAGTTGCCCGCCGCCGAGACGCATCGCGGTTGCCGCAGCTTCGATAAAGCGATTGCGGTTTTCTCCCGTCACGCGCAGGCGATCGGCGACGACAAAAATTTTTTCCGCCACCTCAAGCGCCGCCGTGCGAAGATCCTCGATCGTCTCAAGTCGGCCCTCGAGAATGATTTTCGTAAAACCCTGCTCCGCGTAGCGTTCCAAAATCGGCATCCAAGCCAGCTTCTTCGGGCGCTCCAGGGCGAAAGCGAGGCAGACGGCCTGCCCCGGAAAACGCTCCAGAGCGAGCTTCCAAACCGTCGCCGGAGAATACGCATTCAGCGCTTGGCCCGTTGCGGGGTCAATCAGCTCCGCCGCATGCGCGAACCAGTTTTTCATCCAATCGCAGAGCTCCGTCATCGTCCCGACCGTCGAGCGGGAGGTCTTCACTGTATTGCCCTGCTTCACGGCAATCGAGGGGCGAATGTTCTCAATGCCGTCCACCGCAGCCTCCGGAAGCAATTCCAAAAACTGGCGCGTGTAAGGCGAAAACGTTTCGACGTAGCGACGCTGACCTTCCGCGTGAAGCGTCTCAAAGACCAGAGAGGACTTCCCGGCGCCCGACAGACCCGTAACGACGACGAGCTTGCCGACCGGAATTTCCAGATCGAAGCCCTTCAGATTGTTTTGGCGCACGCCGCGCAGACGAATGGAAGCATTCATATAGGGGAAAGCGTCTGCTCAACGCGCAAAAATTTCAACAGAAATCTGAGGCCGCCACTACTCGGAGACGGCAAATTCCGAATCTTCCCGGGAAACGAATCGCTAACGGCGGCGGCGTGCTCCTGCGAGTCCGAGCGCGAAAAAGCCAGCCGCAAGCCCGAAGAGCGAAGGTTCCGG
>JAFYWY010000030.1 GCA_017546455.1 Opitutales bacterium | reverse complement strand
ATTCATAGCCACGATTCCAAAGAAGCACCGGACTCTCCGATTTCGGAATATAGAACTTAAAAATGTCGCTTGACCCTTTAATACGGACAGAAACTTCCGACTCCTCCCACGCTTTCCTATCTGCAATAGAAACATTGGGAATCATATACAGCAAAAGATTTCGTTGAAGCACTTCATTTTCGAAATACCCGTTAGCCCCTGCTTCTGTTTCGGCTTTATAGGTCTTAGAAAAGCCGTTCCCGGAAAAAGTAACTTCTATAACTTTCGGGGCTTCGCCGATAACATGAAAATCCCAACCACAATTATTGGGGTCGTCGAAAGCACTTGCCCAACCGAGACTATAAATTGCCGGATATGAGCTCGAAGGAATTTTGGAAAGCTCTTTGTGAAAGTGATACTCAAAAAAATCGCGAGGAACCGGAGGAAAGGCAACTCTACCCCGGAGATAAGCTGACGCCTGCTCGGATATCGAATAATCTGGAGTCGCGCAGGCTACCGCAAGCAATGACGTAATCCCTACAGATAAGTACTTTTTCATTTTTTCCCGTATTTGGATTTTAATAATTTCAGCACCTGCCCAAGACATTCTGAAGTATTCTTTGTATTGATTTTATTTGGATCTTTAAAATTTGGAGCTAATGTTGGCAGATTATTAACCAATCTTCTACATCATTCATTCTGAAGCGCAACTTTCGGTTTCGCTCGCCTACTCCGACATTAATACTCGGTAATCCTTGCCCACAAAGACGAACGACTGAGCTTGTGGAAATACCTAATCGCTCGGCAAGTTCTTCTTTCGTGATTAATGTCCTTTCTGCTGTCTTTTGAACAATATCTATCATTGATCCCTTTGTTAATGTGAAGGTGTCGTCATTTGCCGACACCGAGAAAGTCCATCCGAGATCGTACTGAATGAACGTCATTTATCTTTTTACCCGACCCAGCTTCAAAGCCATAATTTTCGTTTGAAATTGTATCGCGCACCCTGATCCGAAAAACACGCCCAAAATCAAAAGCAGGTTACCGCAATTTTTCTTAAATTTGCTTTTCTTTCATATACAACCATTTCATTGCGCGAAAACCTCCACTTTCTTTATTATGAGTTTTGTCAGCCTCAGGGGAGGGGCAATGCTTCCGCCCGTTTGCTTCCCGCAAGCGGGCTTTTTATGCCAAAACAGGCATTTTGCGGCGAAAAATGGCGCTCTAACCCGCATACCTAAGCGGAAAAACGCGGTTGCAAAAAAAGTTGCTACTTTGTTGGCAAAATTTGTCCTTTTTTGGCATTATTTCGCAACTTTTTACACAATTCCCAAAAGGCACGAAAAAGCCCGCAACCCTGTATTTTATTAGGATTGCGGGCGATTTTGGGAGAAAATTGGTCGAGCTGAGAGGGCTTGAACGCCTATTTAATTAAGCGCCCTTGCGGGCCTGTGTGTTAAAAGTGTGTTTTGTCTTGTGCTGGCTGCTTTTGGCGCGTAATGTCCGCATTTATGGCATTAAAACGCGTAAAAATCGGCAAAGAATTTTACAGCATTCCCGCGGTTAAAACGGGCAAAGGCTGGTTGCGACTCGAAAAAGGCAAAACCGCAAACGTAAGCTTTGAACGTTCCCGCAAACAAATTCTTTTGACTGTAAAAACGGGCGAAACATACGCAGGAACAAAGAGACAAAAGACCACACGGGAATTTTTCAGAATAGAAGAATACGAACTTGCAAACCGCCGCGCCCGTGCCGCAAACATTCAGGGCGAGCAGGCGGGCGCAAGATTTGGCGCAATCCGCAAAGACGAAGAAGCCGCATTGAAAATTTGGCGGGAATATCTTTTAAGAAAAACACTCGCAGGCGAAACTCCCGCAGACCTTGCCGAAATCGTAAAAAACGGCATAGAACGCGAGGAAACGAAAGACAACACACCGCCTTTCCCGCAAGTTGCCGCCGCTTTTTTAGAATACAAAGAAAAGAGCGGCGTTTGGAAAGGTGGAGACTCCGCCGAAATCGCCGCAAGCCGCCTTAAACGCCTTGCCCGCGCCCTCATCGACGAAAACGAAAACCCGCTTACACTTGCCGAAATCACGCCCGAAGTCTTAGAAACGGCAATTCCCGCCGCGATTGAACGCAAGAAAAACGGCGTTCCTGCGCCGCAAACGCTAAACCATTATGAAAAGCTCATGAAAGAGATTTTCTCTTGGTGGTATGCCCGCGAGAATCACGCTCGCCCCGCAAAAGACCAACTGAAAAACCCGCTCGCGCTTTTTGTGCCTCGGAAAGCGGTTTTCTTGGAAGAGCCTGAAGTTTTAACCGTTCCCGCCGCCCGCGCTTTGCTTGCAGACCTTTGGAAACACGAAAAAAAGGCATTGCCCGCCGTCCTCGTTCAAATGTTTTGCGGACTCAGAAACGCCGAAGTTTTCCGCGTAAAATGGAAAGACTTCCGCCGCGACGGCAACGAAACTTTCCTTTATCTCTCGAAAGCAATCACGAAAACAAGCGTCTCCCGCTCCGTTCCCGTTTCCGCGAATCTCTCCGCATGGCTCGACGCGCTCGCCGCCTCGGGAATCCCGCAAGACGCGGAAAGCTATCTTTACCCCGCCGCGAGCGAGCGAACCCGAAAAAAGGGCGTAAATCTCGCGCTTGAACGCGCGCAAAAGCGGGCGGGAATCTCAAAGCCCGCAAACGCTTTCCGGCACACCGCCGTTTCTGCTTTCTGCGTGCTTTTCGACGTGTTTAAAGCCGCTTCCTATTGCGGACATAATGTAAGAATCCAAGGCGAGTTTTACCGCGCCGCAATGAGCAAGACCGACGCGCAGGAATATTTTTCTATCTTTCCGCCGCCCCCCGCCCCGCTCGCGGATTGCGGGCAAGCTCCGAACCCGCCCGCGCAGGGCTAAGGAATCTTTTTTTTCACGCCGCGAACCTAACGCGGGGCGCACCGCGAGAGGTTTTTACAAGTCCCTAAAAAAAATCGCCCTGACACACCTTTTAAAATTTTCCCTTATAAATTTATCTTTTTACCTACGAACCTACGATTTAAGAAAAGAATGTAGATAAATAAAGGCTTAGAAAGCGATTTTCCCGCGTAGTAGGTGATTTTTCACACCTACGCACCTACGCGCAACCTACGCGAATTTCCGCCCGTTTTTTGGCAATCCCTGCCGAAGTTTATCAGCAAAGAAGAAAAAGCCCGCAAAAAGCATTTACACAAAGAGCAAAAAAGCGCAGACTTTGGCGCATGAAACACAACTACAGAGACGAACAAACAATTCTCGAAGAAATTCTGATACAGCAAAAGAAAATTGCGTCCTATCTTAGATGCTTCCTTATTATTTGGTTTGCATCAGTCGCAATAACGATATTCTTTGCACTTCTCTTGCCCGCTCCTAAATAGAGCGGGTTTTTTTGCGGGCTTTTTTAGCAAGTTTTTCGGCTTTTTCGGCGAGTTTCGGCAAAGCCTTGCCCGCGCCCGCCGCCGCGCTTTCAATCCCTGCAAATGCCTCACGAATGCGGGCTAAATCGTTGCGCCTGCCTTGGTTTTTCCGCTCCAAAATTGGCGAAATCTTTTCGCCAAAATCGCGAGCGAATTTTTCCGCGACCGCCTCGCGGATAAAATCTTGTTTTTTCGCGCCGAACCGCGAATTTAACGCTTCCACGATAGCAAGCGGAAACATCACGCAAATTTGAGCAGAGTCTTTTTCCATATAAAAAAGAATCCTTTATTTAAGCGGCGGAAAAGGCAATCGGTAAAAAATCGCTTTACTTCTTCATGGCGAAGTCTAATTCTTACTTCATCATGAAGAAGTTTATGACAGACAACGCCACACACAGCCAAAACACGCCGCCGACCTGCTCGGCGTTCAACCGCTATTCCGATAGCCCCGAAACCGACGAAATGGGAATTGTCAAAGGCTACGCCTCGCCCGTTCCCGCCGCCCTCATGCTCGGCGCTTTCGCCGTCCTCGGACTGCTCGGAATGCTCGCAACTCTTGCCGATAAATAGAAAGGAAAACAATGAAGATCGAAATTAGCAAAAACACACTCAAAGCCTATTTCCGCGCCCGCCGCGAATTTCTCGACGCGCGAGACGAAGCCGCCGCCGCACAAAACCGTTGGATGATAGCCCGCTCCGCAACGCTCGGCAGAAAAAACAAAAGCGCCGCCGAAGAATTCAAGGCAACAGAGCGAGAACTAATTGAAGCCGCCGCAAAAAAGAGCACGAAGAACGCAGAATTTAAACGCGTGCGCAATAATCTTTTAGCCGCAATTAAAAAATACGAAAAGGATTTTGTGTAAAATGCAAATCGACGACCTCGCCGCCGAAAACTATTGCACCGCACGCCGCGCCCGCGACGAAGCCCGCGCCGAAATCCGCAGGCAGGAAAAAGCCTTTGAGAGACAGCGCAAGCAATACCCTGCCGAAGCCGCCCCGATACATAGGGAGCTTAGAGCGTTGCGTAAGGAACATTATAAACTTGTTTCCGCAACCCGCGAACTTGGGCAAAAGATTCTCGACATCATTTTTAAACAATGAACGCCCGCCCCTCTCTCACTCGCGAACAGGTGAACGCCAAAAAAGGGCTTAGACTGTCCGCCGCAAATCGCGCCTATATGGTCTTAGAGCTTTTGACAACGAACAAAACAGGCGTGCAAATCGCCGCGAAATTCGGTGTAAGCCCGCAAAACGTTTACCAATTGAAAAGCCGCCTCGGGCTTAACCGTCGCACACACCGCCCCGCGATTCTTTACCGCCGCGACGGGAGACTTTTTCACAGCACGGAGAAAGACGCATGACACCCGCCGCCCGTGCCGCATACCGCGCCGCCTACGCCTCCGACGCCGCCCGCGCTTGGATTGAATCCCTGCCGCCGGAAACCCGCAAAGCCGCCGAAAAGAAAGGGCTTTTGAAGCCGTATTATCCCGAAAAAATCCATTCAATCCCGCTAATACTCGCCACGACGAACAGCGGGAACGACTTTGACGAAAACGATTTTGCTTTTGCCGCCGTAGAAAGCGGCGGAAACCTCGACGGAATCCGCGCCGAATTTTACGCCGCCGCCGAACCCGAAGAAAGCCCCGAAGAATGAACCCGCGTAAATTCCGGAACCTCGCCGCCGCGCTCTCTTTTGAATTCATTTCCGCCCGCGCTCGCGGCGAAAATCTCGACGAATCCCCGAAGCCTCACGCCGCCGCATACCGCGCCAAAATCGCAACCCTTAACGCCCTCGGGCTTAGCGTTTCACGATCCGAAAACGGCGCACACAAGATTTTTCAAACAAGCTAAAAACGACAATGAAAACGAACAAAGTAAATCCTGCCTACATCACGAAAAAGCGCCTCGCCGAAACGCTTTCAGTCTCCGAAAGAAGCATTTCCCGTTGGCTCGCAAACGGGCTTCCGTGCCTCGACATTGCACCGCCCGAAGCGAAGCGCCGCACTCTACGTTTCCGCCTCGCGGATTGCCGCGCATGGCTACGAAACGAAGCTAAACGAAAAGCCCTCGGAATCGCCGCATAATGAAAAACACACTCGAAGCAAAGCGCCTAAAAAAACAGCTCGAACACTTTAAAATCACGTCCGCATTTTATCGCGATTTAGCGGCGAAATACGCCGAACAAGCGGCGGAAATCGCCTTGCAAATTAAGCATTTAGACACGGGAACGACTCCCGCGCCGAAAGAAACAAACTAAAAACAAATCAACAAAAAATGAACTCACAAAACAAAATCAATAAACAACTCGCCCGCGAGCTTGACACGTTCCAACTGCTCGCCCGCAAAGACGAACACGAAAAAACGCACCCCGCGCAAATTAACGCTTTTGCAAAAGCTCTCCCCGAAATCCTTGTTCGGGAATTGCTCGCGCTTATCAAGCTCGAATCCGCGATTGAAAGCGCCGTGAAAGCCGACGAAGCCGCCGCCGTGTTCGCAGACCCCGCACTCGCCGCGAAAATCGACAAAGTCAAAGACATTCCAAGCGGACTTTCCGACCTGCTTAAAACGCTCCCCGAACACGAGCGCGAGAAATTCAACATGGCGCAAAAATACAATTCCGCCGCCGTTTCCGCCGCCCGAAAAGTTTACGAAGCGCAATTTGACGTTAAGAACGTCCAAAAGCTCCGCAACGAGTTTATTCTTTCCCCCGTCCGCAACTCTGACGGGACGTTTGATTTAATCGATTCAATCGGATTTTACGCAAATAAACTCCCTGCGGGTTGGATTCCCGAAGGCTACGGACTTGCATTTGCCGAAAATTCGCAAACCGAATTCCGCCTTGTTGCCGTAAAAAAGTAAAAGACAAACCCGTTCCCGCCGGAACACGGCGGGAACGCCTAAGCGCTCCGAACCCATGAAAAACAATCTCACAGAAAACGACATTGCCGAACTCCTTTCCTTTATTCCGCCGCCCGTGAAAGGCACGAACTCCCGCGAAGAATGGCTCAAAGTGATTGCCGCAACCTGCGCCGCGCTCGACGGCAACGAAGCCGCCGCGCTTTCCCTGCTTAAAAATTGGCAAGAAGAATGGGAGAAAAACGCCTATGAAACCGCCATAAAATCATTACGCGGAAACTACAAATGCACAGCCGGAACGCTTGTCTTCCTCGCGAGCCAAAACGGATACAACGCAAGCGAGAAAGCCCGCGAGCGTGCCGCCCGCGACGATACGACCGCGCCGAAGCCCGCCGCGAGCAAGCCGACGAAGCCCGCGCCCGAAAAACGTAAAGAGAAACAAAATACACTTTCCGCCCGCGTGATTCTCGGAAAGTGTTCCATTGTCGAATCATGCCGCAAGCCTGAAAGCATCAAGGAAACGGACTTGCTCGCGTGCTTGCGCGCAATTAAGGCGGGCAAATGGAAAAACGAAGTTGCCGCCGTCAGAAACGGGACGCGGGAAAAATCGACGCTCCCGCAAGTCTGCGCTTACGGCGTTTATTCCGCCCGCCGATCCGACGAAAATTTAATAACAAAAAGCGGTTTCATCGTTTTGGACTACGACGGCAAAGACAATAAAAAAACCGACTTTAAAACCTTACGCGAGCGCCTCGCCCGCCTGCCTTTTACCCTCGCCGTTTTTTCCTCGCCCTCGGGAAACGGGCTGAAAGCCTTAATCCGCGTTCCCGATTCCGTCAACGATTCCGAAGCGTTCACCGCCGCCGCAAGCGTGCTTTCGCCGCTCGGCGGAAAGCTCGACGCAGGAAGCGAAGCCCGAAAGCATTTCATTATTTCCGACGATTCAGAAGCGTTTATCTCGGAAACACCGCTTGACGAAATCCCGCCCCTCGACGCTTGGGAAAATCTCCCGCCGTCCGCCCTCGCCGTCCTTTTTGCCGAAACTTTTGAAAGATTTTATTTTGCGGGAAAAGAAGATTACTTTTTCAAGGACGAATCGGGAACGATTAAAGCCCTCACGGGCGCGGCGGCGGCGCAGGAATTCGAATTCCGCCACGGCGCAAACCGCAAGACCGCCCGCGCCGCTCTTTACGCCGTCCGCCGTTCCCGCTACGTTCACAGAGTTTTCCCCGCGCTTTCCTGCCATTCCGCAGGGCTTCACACTTTCGACAAAAAGCCCGCCCTTGTCCTTTCCTCGCCCTACATTATCGCCGCCGACGAAGGCACTTTTCCGACGATTCAAACCCTGCTCGAAACCGTCTTTTCGGATTTCTCACAGCTCGCCCGATTTTTGGCATGGCTACAGCACGCCCGCCGCGCGTTCCTGCGCGCCTGCGAAAGCAACGGCGCGAGCGTTTCGCCCGTCCCGTTGCTCATGCTATTAGGCACAGCGGGAGCGGGAAAAGATTTAATATTTCAAACAATAATCCGTCCCGCCCTCGGAGACCGCCAACACGCCGCCGCCGATACGTTTCCACAGGAAAAACAGTGGCTCGGCGGGATTATCGGCGCGGAATGCGTTTTAGCGTCAGAAATGCAGGACTTGAACGCGCAAGAGCGTTCCCGCTTTAAAGCGACTATTAAGCAAATAATTGGCGGCTCAGGCTACAATGCCGAAAGCAAAGGGAAAGACGGCTTCACGTTTCGCGGGCAACACTTTTTAACGCTATTGGCGAACATTGACGAAAACGGAAATTGCGCCCGCGCTTGCCCCGAAATTTCGGGAGATTTTGAAGATAAATTTTTGGCGCTCGCAATCAACAACTCCGCCGCCGTAAAAGCGACTTTCGACGGCTCGAAAACCCGCGAAAACGCCGCCGCAATCCGCCGCGAGCTTCCCGCGTTTCTCTATTGGCTCGACGTGTATTTTGACGCGCCCGAAGAATGGAAAGACGAACGTTTCGGACTTAAAGGCTATTGCGCCCCCGCCGCTCGCCGCGCCCTCTTTGAAGTTTCGATAGATTTCGACGTTTTGGCAAAAATTGACGAACTCGCCGCCGCCGACAAAACGGGCGACTTTGTCGAAAAGCCTTACACCGCCGCGAAGCTCGCAACAATCCTTGCCGATTTCTACCACGAGAAACCCCTTTCGCCGCGCGTTATCGGCTCGATCCTGCGCCGCCTCGCCCGTGAGAATCCCGAAAAAATAAGTTGGAACGGCTCGGACAGCTCGCCGAAATATCGCATACACCGCCCCCGATCCGCCGCCGAAGCCTCGCCGCCGCAAGTCTCCCCTTTTGGATAATAATTGATTACGAATACACCGCATAAGCGGGCGCGGGAACGCTTAAAACACGTTCCCGCTTTTCCCCCTTTCTGGGTTAGACATAGAAACCCGCCACACGGCGGGGGCGGGAACGCTTAAAACGCGTTCCCGCTTTTTTTTGCCCGCGTAGGTAAAAATCCCGCGTAGGTTGCCCCTTTCGACTTACTACGCCATACAAGCCGCATAAATAAAGGCTTTGCGGGCTTTCGCGTAGGTAAATAGGCAAAAAAGCAAGTTCAGCACGGCAAACTTTTAAAAAAACACACAAAAAGCGCCCGATTTCGGAAAATCGGAAATTTCGCGCCCGCCGCGATCAAACCCGCTTCCCTGCTACTTTCCCGCCCGTTTTCGCCTGTGTGTTAAAAGTGTGTTCGCATATATGTATTTTTGGCGTTTTTTGGCATAAAAAACACACTTTCTGCGCTCGAGCAAAAAGGCACTAAAAAGCCCGCAACCCTGTATTTTATTAGGATTGCGGGCGATTTTGGGAGAAATTTGGTCGGGCTGAGAGGATTCGAACCTCCGACCCTTTGCACCCCATGCAAATGCGCTAGCCAGACTGCGCTACAGCCCGAAAAAGGAAGTGTCGATTCTCGGCCTTATCGCCGTATTTGTCAAACGGAATTTATTCGACGGACTGGCGGTCGTAAAGTTCGCGGTAAAGCGCGGACTCCGCGTACACCTTTTCGTGCGGACCGTCGGCGACAATTTCCCCGGCCTTGAAGACGAGAATGCGCGTGGCCGTGCGAATTGAGGAGAAGCGGTGGGCAATCATGAAAGTCGTACGTCCCTTCACGAGTTCTTCCAGCGCGTCCTGGATTTCGGCTTCGCTTTCGGAGTCGAGCGCGGAAGTGGCTTCGTCCAAAATCAAAATCGGCGCATTTTTGAGGAAGGCACGGGCGATGGCAATGCGTTGGCGCTGACCGCCGGAGAGGCGTCCGCCGCGTTCGCCGACCGGCGTGTCCCAGCCCTCTTCAAGCGACATCACGAAGTCGTAGGCCGCAGCACGCTTGAGCGCGTCTTCCACTTCTTCCCGCGTAGCATCGGGCTTGCCCAAGAGCAGGTTGTTGTAAATCGTGTCGGAGAAAAGAATCGGTTCCTGCGAAACGACGGCAATATTTTGGCGCAGCTCGTGCTGGAGCAGATCACGCACGTCCGTTCCGTCCACCCGAATGCCGCCGTCAACGACATCGTAAAAACGCGGCAACAGGTTGACGACCGTACTCTTCCCGGCTCCGGACGGCCCGACGAGCGCGACGGTTTCTCCGGGCTTTACCGTAAAGGAAATATTTTTCAGGACGGGCTCTTCGGGGTCGTAAGCAAAGTTGACGTTTTCGAACGCAACCTCCCCGCGGACGGTGCCGAGGGGCTTGGGATCGGCGGGATCGGCAACTTCGATCGGCGCGTGGATAATTTCCTCCAAACGCATGAGTGCCGCCATCCCTTCCTTAACGCGGTTGTTCACCTTGCCGATTTTCTTAATCGGGTCGTAAGCGAAGTAAAGCGCCCCGACAAGCGCGATGACGGTGTCCTGGTCGAGACCGGCACAGGCGGCACGATAGACGGCAAAGGAAACCGTACAGGCCGCGAGCATCTCGATTAGCGGAGTCAGCATCTTGTCGTACTTAATGACCTTGAGCTGGAGCTTCAAATAAGAGCTCACGAATCCGCGGAAACGGGAGCACTCACGCTCCTGCAAATTATAGGCACGAATTTCCCGCGGGGACTGAAGGCTTTCGGTAAGCACTCCGGAAAGCTCGCCGGCCTTGTCCAAAGCTTCGCGCGAGCGCTTGCGGATGCGGCGGCCGATGAAGCGAACCGGAAGCACCGTCGCCGGAACAAGCAAGAGACTCAAAAGAAATTCCTGGGTCGCGGAACTTTGAAAGGCCTGCCAAATGACGAACCCGACGGCGCCCGCAAGCGTAAACGGCTGAATGAGGAGATCATTGGTCACTTCGACGAGCACGTTTTTGACGAGCATCGTGTCGCCCATCGTTCGGCTGAGCAAGTCGCCGGAGTTGTGCTTGCGAAAGAAGTCCAGGTGCATTTTCTGGAGATGCGCGAAGAGGCGCATGCGCACGCCTTCCAGTACCCGCACCCCGCAGACATTGAGCAGGTAGGTGTTCCCGAACATCGAAACGCCGCGGATGATAAACACAATCGGCAGGAGCAAAATCGCAAAAGCCAAAACATGCTCGGCAGGAATAACCAGCGCGGGCAACCAGCTCAAACCGTAGTTAATCGCCGTCTCCGAATGCGGATCGAAAAGCACGAGCGCCTGAGCCGGCCCGGCATCGGAGAAAAGCACGGGAAGCACCTTTTGGAGCATCAGCGGCAAGCCGAACCCGCTCGCAATGCCGGACACTACGCCCAGAAGCAACGCGATGGCAAAGGTCCAACGCACTTCGGCGAGCAGAGAGTAGTAGGGAAGAAAACGTTTCATAAAGCAGTGACGTGTTTTACGCTTCCGCCGGGCGAAAGCATTCAAATTTCCGCGAATGCTACCACCCTCCCGCCAACCACGCAAAAGAAAAGGGAGCGGAAATGCGCGCAAAACGCCGAAAATCCCTATTGACAACTTTTAGGGGGGGTAGAATTCGAAAATTCAACATTCAACATCATCCTAACCAAAAACCTATCATGAGCGAAACTCCTGCAAAATCACGCATCACCTACATCGTTCTCGGACTTCTTTTCGGCTGCCTGGGCGTCCACAATTTCTACGCCGAATACACGGGCAAAGCCATCGCCCAATTGCTGATTACCCTGCTTTTGGGATGGCTCGTTCTCCCGCTTGCCGCCGTCGGAATTTGGGCAATCGTCGAAATGTGTACGGTTACCAAAGACGCATCGGAAAAAACGTTCTGCTAATCCCGCTTTCGCAGAACCAACGACGGGTGCTCCGGATTTTTCGGGGCACCCGATTTTTTAGCAGTCCCGCAGTTGACGGCAGGCGGGAAAAAGAGCATGCTTTTCGTTTTAAAATTTTTCGTCCTTTATTTAATTATGGCCGTGGAACTCAAAGACACCTTGAACCTCCCCGTAACGGATTTTCCGATGCGGGCCAATCTCACCGCTCGCGAACCCAAGCGCATCGCGTTTTGGGAAGAAACCGACCTCTACAAACGCCTTCAGGAAAAGAATGCGGGCACGGGCAAATCCTTTATTCTCCACGACGGACCGCCCTTCACCAACGGCGACGTCCACATCGGCACCGCGCTCAACAAGCTCCTCAAGGACATCATCATGCGCTACAAGACGATGTGCGGCTTCCGCGTCCCCTACGTTCCCGGCTGGGACTGCCACGGCCTGCCGATTGAACACAAGGTGATGAAAGAGCTCCACGCCAAGGAAAAGACGCTCACGCCGCTCGAAATCCGTAAGGCATGCGCCGAATTCTCCGAAAGCTTCATCGAAAAGCAGCGCAAACAATTCAAGCGCCTCGGCATCCTCGCCGACTGGGCCGCAGAATACAAAACAAAGAACCCCGCCTACGAAGCCGACATCATTCGCACCTTTGCGAACATGGTCGCACACGATCTGATCTACCGCTCCAAAAAGCCGGTTTACTGGTCGATTCCCTGCAAGACCGCGCTCGCCGAAGCCGAAATCGAATACAAGAGCCACGTCTCGCCGTCGATCTGGGTTGCGTTCTCGCAAATCGACGCCCCGGAAAAGAATTTCGTCATCTGGACGACGACGCCCTGGACGATTCCCGCAAACATGGCCGTCGCCGTGCACCCGGAACTCGAATACGTTGAAATCGCTCACGGCGGAAAAATCTTCATCGTCGCCGACGCTCTCGCCGACAAGTTCATCGCCGACTGCGGTCTGGAAGGCGCAACGCGCGTCGCAAAGGTCCTCGGCAAAACCCTCGAAGGCATCCAAACGCAACACCCGATCTGCGACCGCACATCCCCGGTCGTCTGCGCCGATTACATCACGACGGATGCGGGAACGGGTTGCGTCCACACCGCCGGCGGCCACGGTCTCGAAGACTATCAGACCTGCCTGCGCTACGGCATCGAAATTTACTGCCCGGTCAACGACGAAGGCGTTTACGCCAACGACGGACGCGTCCCCGCGTCGCTCGTCGGTATTTCCGTCCTGGATACGAACGGCAAGTGCCCGGCTAACATCGAAGTCCTGAAACTACTCGAAGCTTCGGGGAAACTTTTGAAAGTCGCGAAAATCGACCACCAGTACCCGCACTGCTGGCGCTCGAAAACGCCGGTCATCTTCCGCGCCATGGACCAATGGTTCGTCGCGCTCGACAAGAACGGCATGCGCGCCAAGGCGCTCGAACAAATCGGCGATGTTGCCTGGTTGCCCGCCAGCGGCGAAAACCGCATCCGCGCCGCCGTTGAAGGCCGCCCGGACTGGTGTATTTCCCGCCAGCGCTCCTGGGGCGTGCCGATTCCGGTCTTCTACGACGCAGACACGCGCGAAGCGTTCCTCGACGCCGACGTCATCCGCGGGATCGCCGAAAAAATCGCCGTTGAAGGCACGGACATCTGGTTTGAAAAATCGCCGGCGGAACTCCTCGCGGGCATCAACCTTCCCGCCAACTGGCCGACCCCGGAAAAACTCGTCGCCGGCACGGATACGCTCGACGTTTGGATCGACTCCGGCTCGTCCAGCGCCGCAGTCCTGAAGCGCAATCCGGACCTCGCCTTCCCGGCGGACCTCTATCTCGAAGGCTCCGACCAACACCGCGGCTGGTTCCAATCCTCGCTGTGGACGAGCGTCATCAACTTTGCCTGCGCACCGTACAAGAAAGTCATCACGCACGGCTTCGTCGTCAACGAAGGCACGCGCCAAAAAATTTCGAAGTCCGACGGCAAGCCGCAAACCGCCGACGGCTACGTTTCCAAATACGGCGCCGACATCGTCCGCCTCTGGATCGCCTCGGAAAACTATCAGAACGATATTCCGCTCTCCGACAGCATCCTCGACGCCACGGCGACGCAGTACCGCAATATCCGCAACACGATCCGCTACCAGCTCTCGAATCTTTACGATTTCGACCCGGTAAAGGATGCCGTCCCGTTCGCGGAACTGACGCTCATCGACAAGTGGGCGCTCACGAAGCTCTTCCAGCTCCACGCAAACGTCACGAGCTGCTTCGAAAACTGCGAATTCCACAAGGCCTACGCCGCAATTGCCGCGTTTACCGTGGAAACGCTTTCGGCAACCTATCACAACATCCTGAAGGACCGCCTCTACACCTACGCCGCAAACTCGCGTGAACGCCGCTCCTCGCAGACTGCGATTTACACGATCTTCACGACCTACCTGAAGATGCTCGCTCCGATGCTGCCGTTCACGACGGACGAAGCCTGGGGCTTCTTCACCGCAAAAAACGAGTACGTGGAAGATTCCATCCTCCTGCAAGATTGGCCGGAGTACCGTCCGGACTGCGTCTTCGCCGAAGAAGCGGAAGCGTTCGATACGCTGCTCAAGGTGCTCGACGACGTCAATCTGAAGCTCGACGCCCTCCGCTCCGCGAAGGTCATCGGTCAATCGCTCGAAGCCGTCGTCACGATTACCTGCGACGCGGAATCGCCGCTCTACGCGCTCCTGAAGAAGCATGCAGCCGTCCTCGCGGAAACCTTCATCGTCTCGGAAGTCGTTCTCAAAGAAGCTCCCGCAGGCGCTGCGCTTTCCGTCGAAGCCGTTAAAGCCGAAACACTCGGCTACGTCCGCTGCCCGCGCTCCTGGCGCTGGATGCCGGAACTCGTCGAAGCCGGCAACTTCGGCAAGGTTTCCGCCCGTTGCCGCGACGCTCTCATGGAAAAATTCCCTGCCGAGTTCTAAGCGAATTCGCTTCGGAAAACAAAAAGACAGACGCTCACGCGTCTGTCTTTTTTTTTCGCTATCGGAACAGCTTGCTTTAGAGCCTCTCACAGAGACACGGAGCGACAACGGAAAGAAAATCGCCACGCTTCCAATTTAAGCTTCTTCGGAGGATTAAGTTTTGGAATAAAAACAGCAAACCTCACTTGAGACTCTGCGTCCCCGCGTCTCTGCGAGAGACAATATTTACGTCTCGTCCGAGACGCCTTCTGAAAGAGAATCAACTATTGCGTCTCTCTGGGGGGGGGGGGGCAGACAGGAAGTCTTTCAGCGTCCGGGAAATAAGTTCTTCGGAACTAATCCCTTGGGAAGCCGCAAGGGACTCGAGAAGGCTCCATTCCTCTTGGCTCAGACGGAGGGCTGACGGAGAAATTTCGAACATTTTAGGATCGGAAGTAGAATTTTCGTGCTTCATCGTGCCGCGATACTTTGTTTTGTCAAGCTTGTAGTTGAAATGAGTTGCGGGAAAAGCGGATTGAACGCATAGTTTCCCGTGAAATGAGCATCAAACCGTCCATGGGCATCCGTCTTGATCCGGAAGACCGCCAAACGCTGGAAGCGCTGGCGGAACGTTGGCATTTAAATGCTGCCGACATCGTGCGCATGGCGATTAAATCGCTCTTAGAGGACGCAAAACGCAACGACGGCAAGATTGAGCTCCCGTACGACTTTAAGCCGCGGGCGCGCAAACAGCCGACCAAGCCCGCCACCGAAAAGGCAGACGAAAAAGCAGGAGCGTAATTGAGTTTTAGAGCGTACACCTGCTCTATACTCGTAAGGATTTCGACAAAATCACGCGGAAACGGAAGCTTGGAGCTTCCGTAAAGGAATAACTGATATCTGATAACGGATAGGTGGACGCCTACGGCGAAAGTTTAGGCGCTTAAAAGCCGAAGAAAGTTAGCGCCAAGCATCAGCACAGCCTCGAAGAGGCTGCTGCGCAATTGCAAATCCCAAATAGCGAATTCCAAATGATTACTATTGGAAGTATTGGATGTGACATAGGCATCATTTTACGGAGAATCCGTGAAACATCCGGTATCCGCTCACCATTCACTGCCGCAACCCTCTGTCGGCGGGAATCATTCGGAACTCGGAATTCGCGATTTGCAACTGCCTTTTCAAGGCTCGGCTCCGCCGATTCAACTTCTCAACCTTTAAGCTCTTAAGCTTTGCCGAAGGCACACCCTACTTATCCAGCGTTTCTTCTTCGTTGAAGCGCTTAGATTGCGGGTGATTGTAACCGAAGAGCGGAATAACGTTGATAAAGAGATAGAAGAAAACCCCGATAACGATGCCGCAGTCGGCGATGTTAAATGCGGGCCAACGGCCGTAGAGCGGGAGGTGAACATCGAGAAAATCGATGACGTGTCCGTGCCAAAGGCGGTCGAAGAGATTCCCTGCGATTCCGCCCGACAGCAGGCCGAGTGCGATTTGCGAGGGCAAGCGCTCCAGCTCGAGATGGCGACGGCAGAAGAAAATTCCCGCGAGCGCCGCGAAAGCAAAGAGGCTCAGGAAAACCTGGCATCCGGCAAACAGACTCCACGCCGCCCCGGGATTGTCGATGTGGACGAGGTAGAAGAAATTATCGACGATGCAGATCGGCTCGAAATTCACGTTGTATCCGTATTCTCCGGGCAGAGAATAGGTCGGCTGCCCGGGTTCCCAAGGAATTAACGCGATAACGAGCCATTTCGTTATCTGGTCGAGAAGAAACACGGCAATGGCGAGACGCCAGAAAACCGTGTATTTCCGAAAGCGCTTTAAATGCAGCTTCATTAGGGTTCTTCGTGCTCTTCCGGAAGCGAAATCGGCGAATCGTTTTCGATATCGATGACTTCCGAGATGTCGCCGGTCGCGTTGGCCTGACGGCGGCGGGCTTCGGCTCGGCGCTGTTTTTCCGCTTCGATTTTACCTTCGAGCGAATAGCGCGTGAAGGGAACCTTGTTGAGGCGTTCGGCGGGAATGGGCTTGCCGGTGATTTCGCAGATGCCGTAAGTGCCTTTTTTCATGCGTTCGACGGCAATTGAAATTTCAGCGAGCTCTTCCTGCTCGGCGCCGAGGCGGCTGATGGCAAAATCGCGGTCAAAAGCCTCGTTGTCGATATCCGCCGTGTGCTGGCTGTATGCGGAAACGTCACCGGTTTCCTCCTTGCCTTCCTTGCGGAATGCGCTTTCGGAGTGACGGGAAATATTCGTCTGCAATTCGGACTTACGCGCCATCAGCTTGCGATAGTACTTGAGCCACTTTTCCGGAATCAGTTTTTCTTCCTGCGAAACAGCGTCTTCGGCAAAAGGATTGAAGCCGAAAAGATCGTCGAGCGACACCGCACCGATCGTGCGCTTTTCCTTGCTCTTCGGGAGCGTCGTAAGAATGATTTTCTTCGTTTCCGCCTTTTTAACGGGAACGATGTCCGCGTTCGGATTGAAAATGTTGATGTTCGTTACGCCGCGCTGGAAAAGCAACTGCTCGAGCTCAAACGGATTGTACGCACGCGCACGGTTGCGGTGCGAAAAAGACGCATTCATCGCCTTAACGTCGCGCGGCACGGAAATGCCGGCGTTGGCACTAACGGGTGCCGGCGGCGTCTTCGCCTTGCGACCGCGCTTGGCGGGAGCAATCAGCGAACGCTTGGCCGTTTCCTTTTCCGCAACTTCCTTCACCGCTTCGACGATCTTCTTGGCGGGCTTTTTGACCGCGGCAACCGGCGCCTTCTTCTCGGGAGCGCTCGGCTTCTTGGCTACGGTTTTCTTGGACGCAGGCGCCTTAGCCGTCGTCTTGCTTGCGGGACGCGCCGGGGCAGTTTTTTGGGAAGATTTTTTGACGCTCATAAAGCAGGGTGTCGATGGTTTCTAAAAATGTACGTTGGAGGAAGCATGTTGATTTCCCCCATAGAGTCAACGGAACTTCTCTCAGGACCGGCTTATTTTAGAAGCGAGACCAGGAAAATGATGATGATTCCGATCGGCGCGACGTAGCGCAACAGGAAAAGGTAGGTCCTGAAGAAGCGGATCGCCGTCGTATCGTTGTTGCTGAGCTGAGAGCGCACCAGCTTTTTGTCCAGGTACCAGCCGACGAACCACGAGACAAAGAGGCCGCCGATCGGCATCATCCAGGTTGCCGTAATCGTATCGAGCCAGTCAAAGAGGGTCTTGCCGAAGAAAACCAGGGGCGAGTCACCGCCGAGGGAGGCCGCGGCCAAAAATCCCGTCACCAAAGTGAACGCGGAAATCAGGATTACAGAAGTGATACGCGAGCAATGGAATTCCTCGTGCAAAAACGCCGTCCCGATTTCGTAGAGCGAAATTGCCGATGTAATCGTCGCCAGAATCAGCAGGAAGAAGAAGAGCGCCGCCCAAAGCTGTCCGAGCGGCAAAGCCTGGAAAAGCTGCGGGAGCGTCTCAAAAATCAATCCCGGACCCCCGTGGCTCAGGGCCTCGCTGATTTCCGCAGACCCCGTTCCGGCAACGGAAAAGGCCGTCGAAAAAATCGTCATCCCCGCCAGCACGGCAACCAGGGTATCGACGACTGCGAGTTGCCCCGCCGTCTTCCCCAAGCGCACGTCCGGGCCGAAGTACGAGGCATAGGTAATCAGGCAGCCCATCCCGAGAGAAAGCGAGAAAAAGGCCTGACCGAGTGCCGACACGAAGACCTGAGGGGTTACGTGCGAGAGGTCCGGGCGGAAAAGAAACGCGAGACCTTCAAAGGCATTCGGCAGCGTGACGGCGCGCACGCACATTACGAGCAAGATCAGGAACAGGAGCGGCATCATCAGCTTGCTCGCCGATTCAATGCCCTTTTTCACCCCGAAACCGACAATAACCGCCGTACTGATAACGGAGACGGCCATCCAAAAAGTCTGCCGCCAAGTATCGTTGGCCAAATCGGCGAAAATTTGCTTAAACGCCGACGGCTCCGTAAGGTTCGACAGCTTGCCCGTCAGCGCGAGCGCAAAGTAGTCGAAGGTCCAACCGGCGACGACCATGTAGAAGCTCGAAATCAGCATTACGGCCGCCACGGCGAAAATGCCGAAGAAATAGAAAGGCTTTCCCGGCGCGAGATTGCGATAGGCGCCCGCCGGATTTGCTTTCCCGGCGCGTCCGATAATGAATTCCGCCAAGACGAGCGGAATCCCGAAAAAGATTACACAGGCGAGGTAAATAAAAACGAAGATCGCCCCACCGCCATTGGCCGTTTCACTCGGAAAACGCCAGACGTTCCCGAGGCCGACTGCGGATCCCGCCGTTGCCGCCAGAATCCCTAATTTTGTACCGAATGTAACTCGTGTAGATTCACTCATTGCGAAAAGCTTCTCATTTTAAAGCGTTTCGTTAAAGCACAAAACTCAAAAAAATGAACTCCGCCGAAGTCCGTATTCCGCCCGTCGCCGAAGGCGCCAAAGCGGTGAATGGAAACCGGTGGCTGGTGAATAGTAGCCGGAAACGAGTGAATGGCGCCGGCGCAACCGGACATAGGTAACAGATTCCGATTACCGCACACCGGCCACCATTCACCGCCGAAGGCATCGCCTTTGGCACTTAATTTTCTTTCCGCCTTCTGCTAAGATACGGCGCATGAGAGCTGTCATTCAACGAGTCAAAAACGCAAGCGTCACGGTTGACGGAGCCGTCGTCGGTGCCATTGAAAAAGGGATTTTGGTCTTACTCGGCGTCGAAGCCGGTGACACGGCGGTCGATCTCGAATGGTTGGTTGCACGTCTGGCGCGTGTACGGATTTTCGAAGACGAGAACGGCAAAATGAATCTGTCGCTTCGCGACGCCGGCGGAGATGCTCTCGTCGTCAGCCAGTTCACGCTTTTCGGAAGCATGAAAAAAGGTTCACGTCCGTCGTTTAACCGGGCCGCCGTTCCCGCAGAAGCGATTCCGCTTTACGAAAGCTTTGTTACCGCACTTTCCGAAGCGCTGGGCAAGCCGGTTCCCACGGGAAAATTCGGCGCGATGATGGACGTCGCCCTCGTCAACGACGGCCCGGTCACGCTCGTCCTCGACTCCCGCTGCCCGGAGCTGTAAGCCCCTCAAGCTCGCACAAATCACCGTTTTGACGCCGGTTAAAAGCCGGCGTTTTATTTTCCCCGAAACAATGAACCTCCTGTGAACACTTAACAATTATTGCTTTACACAGACATTATTTTTGCGCAATGTCGCTGTGTTTTACTCCAACCATAAAACAGCTATATCGCATGAATAAGAAAGCAAAACTCACCAACGAAGTCGGAGCCCCGGTTTCCGACAATATTCATTCACAGACCGCCGGAGCACGCGGCCCCGTCATGATGCAGGATGTCTGGCTCATGGAAAAGCTCGCGCATTTCGACCGCGAAGTGATTCCCGAGCGACGCATGCACGCCAAAGGCAGCGGCGCGTTCGGCACCTTCACGACGACGCACGATGTCACGCAATACACCTGCGCCAAGCTCTTTTCTGAAATCGGGAAGAAGACAGACGTCTTCGTCCGCTTTTCGACGGTTGCCGGCGAGCGCGGCGCCGCCGATGCCGAACGCGACATTCGGGGCTTCGCAATCAAATTTTACACCGAGGAAGGCAATTGGGATTTGGTCGGCAACAACACACCCGTCTTTTTCATTCGCGATCCGCTCCAATTCCCGGACTTGAATCACGCCGTCAAGCGTGACCCGAAAACAAATCTCCGTTCACCCCAAAACAATTGGGATTTTTGGACGATGCTTCCCGAAGCACTCCACCAAATCACCGTCGTCATGTCCGACCGCGGCATCCCCGCGAGCTATCGCCACATGCACGGCTTCGGCAGCCACACCTTCAGCCTGATTAACGCAGAGGGAACACGCGTTTGGGTAAAATTCCATTTCAAAACGCAACAGGGTATTAAGAACCTGAGCAACGAAGAGGCCGCCGCAATCATCGCCAAGGACCGCGAAAGCCACCAACGCGATTTGTTCGACGCCATCGAACGCGGCGAATTCCCGCGCTGGACGCTCTACTTCCAAATCATGACGGAGGAACAGGCCCAAAACTATAAGGAAAACCCCTTCGACATCACCAAAACGTGGAGCCAAAAGGTCTTCCCGCTCATCGAAGTCGGCGTCCTCGAGCTCAACCGTAATCCGGAAAATTACTTTGCGGACGTCGAGCAGGCGGCCTTCGCCCCCGCACACGTCGTTCCCGGCATCAGCTTTTCGCCGGACAAATTGCTTCAAGGTCGCCTTTTCTCTTACGGCGACGCACAGCGCTACCGCCTCGGCGTCAACCACGACCAAATTCCGGTCAACCGCGCCCGCTGCCCCATGCATTCGTATCACCGCGACGGCATGATGCGCGTTGACGGAAATGCCGGCAGCACCAAGGGCTACGCCCCCAACAGCATCGGCGAATGGGAAGACAACGCGAAGGTACGCCCGCCGCACCTGAAAGCTGACGGCAACATCGACCACCACAGCCCGTACGACGATAAAACGGACGATTGCTTCTACCAAGCCGGCGATTTGTTCCGCCTGATGACGGAAGATAAAAAGCAGCTGCTGATTTCAAACACGGCGGCAGATATCGCTCCCGTCACCGACAATGTCAAATACCGCCACGCGGCGCACTGCTATCTCGCGGACAAGGACTACGGGCTTCGCCTTGCGAAGGCATTGGACCTTGATATTGCGCGCGTCGAAGCGCTCGCTGCCATGAGTGAGCCGGAGCGCCTGCTCGCGACCCGCTCGGAATAACGCAAAATCCTCCCAAACAAATGTTCCCGCAAAGCACAACGCGATGCGGGAACGTTTGTTTGGAACACCAAGCATCAGGAGCGTTTCCCGAAAGCTTGGCGATTAAAACTTCGGACCTCGGGCTCCGGAATTTCTCTTAGTGGTGGTGGTCGTGCTTTCCGCAGGTGCAATGCCCGCAGGAGCCGTCACCGCGGCAGCCGTGTACCTTTTTGTGATGCTCTTCAAAATCGATGTTACGCATCTTGAGGCTGTTTACGAAAAGCGGATTCGCACCGGAAAGTGCATTGGCCCCGGCGCAGCAGCAAAGAGCAAGCACGGCATCGTTGCCGCAATCGGCGGGAATGCGAATCAGGGTCTTCGGAAGCATAACGCGTGCGAGTGCGGTCAGGCGGACCCAGTCGAAGAGATCTTCCGGCGGGCAGGGAATCAGGGCGTCGAGCGCGAGCGTTTCGGGATGCTTGTCCGCATTGGAAAGCTCAATGAGCTTTTGCAGGCAGCTTTCGACGTTTTCGCAACGCGGTGCGGCATCGTATTCCGCGCTTTCCTGAACGACGATACCGTCGGTCACGAGCATACGTTGCTGGACTTCCTGCGCGTGGTAAACCAGGGTCGGAAGCGGAAGGTTAAAAACTTTACGAACGTCTTCGATATGATAAAGCGGCATGATAAAAAAGTATTAATGGGCAGAGCTTACGCTTTCCCGCATCGCTTGTTAAGGCAAATTTCCCGCGCTATTTTTTCTTGGCCGGCTTCGGGAATTCGATGCGGAAGCCAAGCGTCTTCAAGCCGCGAACCACGTCCTTTTCAAGCTTGTCCCAGTCGCGCCCGTCGAGCAAAAGCGCATGCGCCGCATCGTGGTTTTTCCCCTCCTGAATTGCGCGGACGAAAGCCTTGATACGTGCAGCATCCTTTTTCCCGTCGAGGTGGAAGAAATAATACGCAAGCAAAGCCGAAAAGCCGTAGGCAAATTGCGGATTCTGCGTAAATTCCTTGTACGGCAGACCCATGAATTTTTCGAGCGACATCGGGACTCGAATGTTTTTGCCGAGACCGCGGCCGCTGTTGCCTTCCTTCCCGTAGGCGGAGACAAAAGCGACAATTTCCTTTTTGTTTCCCGCAAAAGAAAAACGCCCGTTGGCGTAATCGGTAATTCCGACGTATTCGGCGATCCCTTCGAGATACCAGCTCGGATAGTGATAGCCCGGGAGCGTCATAAAGTGCGTCAGTTCATGAGCCAGTACATGCGCGGGAATCTTGCGCGTCCCGCGCTTGTATTTCGACCCGGCTTTCTCCAAACCGAGGGATTCGAAAGGTACAAAAATGCAGGAGGTTTCCATCGTCGAAGTCGAACGGCAAATACCCGCCGAGCTTTTATTTTCCGAGCCGACGACCTTCAAATATTCCTCTTTCGTCTCGAAAAGCACGGCCTTCAGCTTGCCCTTTTCCGCGACCTGATAATAGTTGCAGGGCGAGTTCAGCGGCAGTGCCAGATTCGCCGTATAAGTTCCCTCGAAAATACGTGCGATATCACGAATCGCCGAAAGATGGACCGGCGCCGTGCAGGTAAACGAAAAATGCTCCGTCTCGTAAACATTCTTTTTGCCGTTTTCCTCAACGACGCGAGCAGGCAGCATATCAACAATCTTCGTCAGTTTCGGCCATGCGGCAGAAAAATTCTCCCCGGGCAAGTCCTCGAGTTTCGATTCGCCCAAGTCCGATTCGTCCGCGTTTGCCTTTGCTTTCACGTCCGCCTTACGCGTCTGCTGCGCCCAAAGCGTCCCCGGAGAAACGCCGAAGCAAAGCGCCCCCGCAAGCAAGATCCAAAGAAATTTTAATTTTTTGAGCATAAAAAAAGTTCCCGCGGACTTCGGCGATTAGCACCGATGCCCTTTAAAAGGCATCAGCGCTTTCGCGTCCGTCCGTGGGAAATCCATGGGTGAAAACGTGTGAAATCGCGGATTACTCTCGGTTATTTCACGTTAATCTTCAGCGTTTGGACACCGAGCTCACCGCCGTCGATGACGAGTTCGGCTTCGCCTGCCGTACCGCGCTTGGAACGCAGAATCACCTGCGCAAGCCCTGCGAACGCCTTCATTTCCGAGCCCTTCATCGACGCGTGGTCGGTCGGATCACCGTTGCAAACGCCGACGATTTCGGCGTTCCCGCGCACGGAGAATTTGAAGGGATTCTTGGCCGTCGGAACAACGCGTCCCTGCGCATCCGTCACGGAAATCGTGATGTAGGACAGGTCGCGTCCGTCGCCGCGAATCACGGCGCGATCGGCTTCCGCCTTGAAACTTGCGGGAACACCGGTCGTTTCCACTTTGTCGCGCGCCCATTCCTTGCCGTCCTTATACGCGACGACTTCGAGCGTGCCCGGTTCGTATTTGACATCCATCCACGTGAGGCGGAAGCGTTCGCGCTGGTCGCCGTTCAGATCCTTGTTCGTGATCTTCGCGCCTTTTTTCTTCGCACGCTTGCCGAGGGACTTGCCGTTCAGGAAGAGCTCGGCGGAATCACCGCTCGTGAACACAAAGACCGGCGTGGTTTTGCCTTCACGGGAGCCTTCCCAGTTCCAGTGCGGAAGGATGTGCGCCATCGGCACGTTCGGAAGCCATTCGGACTGCCAGAGCCAAGCAACGTTTTTGCGGAAACCGCACAAATCGACGATGCCGAAGTACGAGCTGCGGGACGGCGAACCGTGTTTCAGAATTTCCGCAAATTCCTTTTCGAGACGAGCCACTTCTTCCGGCGAAGCCCCGCGGAAATCGTTCGCCGGACGTCGGCCGAGATTCCACGGCGTGGGCTCTCCGAGGTAGTCAAAGCCCGTCCAGACGAATTGTCCGCCCGTACGCGGCTGGTCTTCGATCGCGCCGAATTCGATGTCCGGCGTCGAGCCCCAGCCCGTTGCATAAATTGCATAGTCGCTGACCTGGCAGGCCGCAAGGCTATCGCAGAAATTGCGGCGCCAGAAAGCGGTGTCAAAATCCTTTTCGTTCACCGGGAACGAGTAGAAACCGCGGGAAGAAACGGTCGAGCAAGTTTCCGATCCGTAGAACGGCGTATTCGGATTGTTCGTCGCAAATTCCGTGTAGTTGTTCGGCTTGTAGTTGAATCCGAAAACGTCGAACTGCTTGCCGAAATTCGTACGGGAAGCGCGAATGTCGTTACTGCCGATCGTCGTCGGGCGCGTCGGGTCGTAGCGGTGGAAACGATCGACGAGGTCCTTTGCGAGCTCCGGTCCGTCAGCGGAATGCTGTTCTTCGATTTCGTTACCAACGGACCACATAATCACGCTCGGGTGATTGCGGTCGCGCATGACGAAATTGCGGACATCGCGTTCGCGCCAGTCATTCCAGAAAAGGTTGTAGCCGTTGGTCTTTCCTTCCTTGAGGTGCTTCCAGCAGTCGAGCAATTCGTCGTCCACGAGAATGCCCATGCGGTCGCAGAGGTCGAGCAGTTCCGGCGCCGGCGGGTTGTGGGACGTGCGAATCGCGTTCACGCCGAAGCTTTTCAGAATTTCGATTTGGCGTTCCATCGCACGCGTGTGGACGGCGCCGCCGAGCGGCCCGAGGTCGTGGTGCTGGCAAACGCCCTGAATCGGCACGCGACGTTCGTTCAGGTAATAGCCGTCGGCTTTCCATTCGGACTTGCGGACGCCGAAAGCGGTTTCGTGGCGGTCAACGACCTTGCCGTCAGCGACGACCGTCGTCACGAGCGTGTAGAGCGCGGGATTTTCGATATCCCAAAGCTCAACGTCCTTGAGCGCGAGTTCGGCAGCAGTGCCTTCCGCGGAAGCGAGGACTTTGCCGTCTTTTTTGATTTCGTTGAGGACTCGTAAGACCTTGGCAATTTCCGTTCCGGGGACCTTTACGTCCGTCACAACATTGGTTTCCGCCGTGACTTTCGCCGTTGCGGCGTAGCGCTTGCCGTTGCGGATTTCCACAGCGGAGATTTCCGGGGTCTTCACCCAGACGCCGTTGTAGTCGATGTAGGTCGGATTTTTTTCAACCATCCAAACATGGCGGTAAATCCCCGCGCCCGGATACCAGCGCGTCGAGTTCGGCAGGTTTTCCGCGCGCACGGCAATCGTGTTCTTTTCGCCGAACTTGAGGAAAGGCGTGATATCGATGCGAAACGACGAATAGCCGTATTTCCACTCGCCGGCGAGCTGGCCGTTCACATAGACCTGCGGCATCATCATCACACCGTCGAAATCGATGAAGAACTTCTTGCCGGATTTTTCGGCGGGCACGGTAAATTCCTTGCGGTACCAACCGACGGCGTTCCACGGAAGCGACCCGGTCTGGTTCGGTTCGGACGCGAGGAATTTGCTTTCCACGCCCCAGTCGTGCGGGAGGTCCAGTTTGCGCCAAGCGGAATCGTCAAACGCCACTTCGTACGCCTTCAGCGCCGGACCGGTTTTCGGGTTTTCCGGAATAATTTTTTCGCCGGCCTGAGAGTAAAACTCCCATTCGCGGATACTCGCCCACGCGATACCGTCCGGCTGAACATCGATCTTCGCATAGCGGAACTTGCGACCCAGCGTTTCCGAGGCTTCCGGGCTCGGCATGTTTTTCGCGCTTCGGTCAACCAGCTTCGACCAGTTCTTCCCGTCGGCGGAAATAGAAATGACATAGCGGTAATTCGCTGCGTTTTCCCAAGCAATTCGCGTCTTGGCAACCTCGCATTCGCGACCGAGATCAACCGTCAGGCTCGCGGGGATGCGGCCATTAGCGCACCAACGCGTTTCGCGTTTGCCGTCAAAGGCGTTCGCGGCGGGGTTATGAGCTTCTTCGCTCGAAGCCACGGCGATACCGACCGGAGCACCCGGCTCCTGTTTGGCGAGGCAATCGTCGTGCTTGCCGAACTTGGCAAAGCGCCAGCCGAAGTCAAAGTTTTCACGGGAAACACCGGCATCGGCATAAGCGATTTTTTCCGCAAGAACGTAATTTTTTTCGGCAGGGACTTGCCCGTCGGAACAGGCAACCAAAAAGACCGAAAGAGCAACAGAGGCGAGGATACAGTGTGCAGACTTCATATTGGCTAAAATTTTACCGTCCTATCACCCCTTCCCGCAAATAGAAATTTCGGGCGCAACCGTGAATAGAAACCGGTAAATAGCAAATGGAAGAAGGCTATTCGCCCTCAAGCTTCCCTTACGGAAATCATTCGGAACTCGGAATTCGCCATTCGCAATTGGCGAGCTACAAGCTCGCCTACCGTCGCGTGACGCGTGAACCGAAGCGCGTGCGAAGATAATCTGCGAGATTCGCAAAGTCCGGCGGCGGGAAGGCCTTGAATTCGAGGGGTTCGCCGGTGACGGGGTGGTCAAGGCAGAGGCGCGCGGCGTGGAGCATGACGCGCGGAAGCGGCCAGCCTTCGTGGCGATGGACAATTTTTCCGTAGGTGCGGTCGCCCAAGATCGGGTGACCGATAAACGAAAGGTGAACGCGAATCTGGTGCGTGCGTCCGGTATGAAGGATACAACGCAGAAGAGCGGCAGTGTCCCCGAATTTTTCTTCGACAAACCAGTCCGTACGCGCGGGCTTACCGTCTTCGCGCACAGCCATTTTTACGCGATTACTCGGGTGGCGGTCAATCGGTTCGCGAATGACGCCGGCGAGGAGGTCCGGAGCCTTATCCACGAGGGCGATATACTCCTTTTGGAGTTCCCGCGTCTGAAACTTCTCGATGAGAGCGTAGTAAGCTTCGTCGGTCTTCGCGAAAAGCATGACACCGGAGGTCTCCTTGTCGAGGCGGTGGACAACTCCGGGGCGCAACTCTCCGCCGGCAGCCGCAAGCTGGCCTTGAGTGTGGTGGAGCAGCGCGTGGACAAGGGTGTCGTCGCCGGTGCCGGCTCCGGGATGCGTAACGATGCCCGCGTCTTTATTGATGACGATGATGTGTTCGTCTTCGAAAAGGATATCGAGCGGGATTTCGGTCGGCGTAAGCGAGGTTTTCGGCGGCTCGGGGAAAGCGATTTCGAGGGTATCGTTTTCGGAAAGCGAGGTCTTACGGGTGACGACATGGCCGTTCATGCGCACGCTGCCGGCATCCAATATTTTTTGAATGCGGGAACGGCTCATTTCGGGGAATGCTGCGGCGAGCACCTTGTCGGCGCGCTCGTGGCGAGTCCCGGCGGGAACGGTGAAAATTTCCGGAGATTTGGCGTCGTTTTCCATGATTAATACCACTGCACGTAAAAGCGTTTGCGGAGGGCGTCGAGTTTTTCGTCGCGTGCCCGTTTTTCCGCTGCGGCTCGAAGGTAGTTTTCGATTTGGCCCTGAACTTCGCTAAGCGGTTTCACGCCGGCTTCGCGGTAGTTGTGGCGCTTGAAAATGATGAACATCTTACGCCCGCCCGCATCGTTGAGCTCAAGCACATCCGTCACCCGACCGTTTTCGACGGATTTGAGCTGTTCGACAACGAGCTCGCTGCGGTCGGCGACGGGAGCCCAGCCGACGTAGCCGCCCTCATTGCGGAATTCGTCGCGGCTATGAATTTTGGCGGCCGCGGCAAAATCGTCGGGATTTTCCTGCAGGTTTTTGGCAAGAAGCCGGGCAGCCTTGCCGATGGCGCTGTCAGTTTCGGAAGCACCCGCGTAAATGATGATCTGCGAATACTCGATGCTTTCGGGCGTTTTGTACTGCTCGATATTCTGGTGATATGCGCGGAAAACATCCATCGGCGCAATTTCCGAAGGAATGCTTTGGGCAATCATCCAGTTCTGATTTTGCTCGATGATGGCGTCGCGGAGCTTTTTGCGTTCGGCGGCCGGATTGCTGCCGATTTTTCGCAGATACGCGAGGTAGCGCCCGCGGTCGCCGTCGAATTCCTGAGAGATGCGGGCATTAATCTGGGCATCGATGTATTCGTCGGGAATCATGCCGCCGGACTCCGCAAATTCGCCGACGAGCAGATACATTTCCGTCATGCGGTTAAGCGTGTCCCAAAGCAGTTTTTCCGCCTTTTCGTAATATTCCTTTTGGGATTTGGCTTCACGCTGGAGGATGAGGTTC
Source organism: Opitutales bacterium (assembly GCA_017546455.1). Taxonomy (GTDB): domain Bacteria; phylum Verrucomicrobiota; class Verrucomicrobiia; order Opitutales; family UBA953; genus Spyradosoma. The sequence goes on along the minus strand of JAFYWY010000030.1, from coordinate 22,987 downwards.
CCGCGATGCGTTTCCCGGCGCAAATCTTCGGTGAGAATGAGCTCGCCGTTGACGTTTGCGCGAATCGTGTCGCGCATGGCCTGCTTGAATTCGAAAGCATAGCGCTCGGCATCGGACATCCGGTTAAAGCGCTCCCGCGTCATTTTTTCCTCGACGGGCGCCCGGAGCAAATTGTCGTTTTCGCGTTTTTCCGGGTTCGCGCCCTGCGCATCGGCTGCGGAATCCGCGTAAGCGGAAGCGGCAAACATCAGGGACAGCGGAAGGAGACTGCGAAGCGAAAATTTCATTTTTCTCTAAAAACTAATGGGAATCACGATGCGGGGAAATACCAAAATGAAAGCGAGCTGAGTTAGCGCCTCCGGCGAAGGAGTAGCTGATAACTGATAACGGATAGGTGGGGCGCTCAGTGAATAGAAACCGGTAGGCCAATCACCCACCATTCACCGCCGAAGGCCCTAAAGCTGTGCGCCTTCGGCGTACTGCTTCGAAGAGGCTGTTTCGAACCTCGAATTCCGAATGCTTACCGTTGGGAGTATTAGGCGAAATAAGGACGCTCCGTGTCTCTGTGAGAGAAATTGTGCCGCAGGAGCGTCAGGGATGTAAGCGAGTCCTCGATTGACTCATGACGGCGAAGCGCCTTCGGCGGTAAATGGCCGATCCCATTCACTATTTACCGGTTTCTATTCACTAAAAACCTATCCGTAGTTATCAACTATTCCTTCTTCCGCCCCCGGCACTCGCTTGATGCTCGATGCTTGGCGCTTGATACTAATATTGCCTCGCCACGGGCTCCCGCGGGCGCTAATTTCGTTTGAGAATGTTTTTCCGGAAAAGAAAGTCGCGCGGCGGGGAAGCGGTTCCCGATTGGCGCAAGGTGATTCGTCAGGACGTAAAAATGGGGGATACGTCCGTGGCGGAAGGGCGCCGTCGCTGGGAGTATTTTCGCGTATTCTTTGTTTTGTTGTCCGCATTTACGATGTTCATCGTGATTGCGCTCGTCGCCGAACGGCTTGCCAACGGCGGCGAAGAGGAAGAGCGGCTTTCGTTTGCACGCCTGAAGCTGATGACCAACGGCGCCATCGAAGAAAACTGGCTGCGGGGCTTTCTCAACATCCGCGAAGCGCGCTCGAACGTCAACGTCATTTCCCTGCGTAAGAAACTCGAATCCTACCCGCAAATCCGCAAGGCACGCGTCGTGCGCGAGGGCGGCAACGTCCTGCGCATCGAGCTGCAGGAACGCGCGGCAATCGCACGTTTTCGCGCGGAAGACGGACGCATTTTCAACGTCGGCGACGACGGCATTCTTTTCCCCGCGGAAACCTATTTTGCGACGATCCAGGATACCCTGCCCTTCGTTCTCGACGTCGAAATCGCTCAGGACAAAAACGGCTTTGAATCGATCGTCAACGCGGACCTGCTTTTGGACTTCCTGAACGTCGTCCGCCGCAATTATCCGAAAATCCGTTGCAACTGGGAAAGCGTTTCGGCCAAAGACCTGCCGCACAAGCTTTTGCCGATGCACTTCGCACAGCCCTGGGCAGTCTTGCGCGTAAAGCCGTCCTTCCCGCCGGAACTCGGCCTTCCCCGCGTCCGCGAAATCGTGTTCTCCGCACAAAATTTCCGCAAAGAGCTGGCCCTGCTCGCTTCGGCGGACAGCATGAAAAAAATCCGGGAACACTACGAACGCTTCCCCGCAGAACGCGAAAAAATCAGTAAAATCGTTTTTATCACCAATCGGAAAAACACCCGCCGTCCGGTTTTGGAAATGCGCATCATTCCGCTTCAGGAAACGCGCGGCTCCGGGCGTATGAGAGACTCGTAAAATGGTTCAGAAAAATATTGTAGCCCTTGTTGATATCGGGAGCGCAGAAACGAAAGTGCTCCTCGTACGGCTTGCCTCCCAAGTGGAAATCATCGGCGTCCACACCGCTCCGACGGAAGGTCTGAGCAAAGGGGAAATCACGGACATCCGCCGCCTCATGGAACGCGTCCACGCAACCATCTCCGAAGCGGAAAAAGCCTGCGAGCTCTCGGGTTCCGTGCACCGCGCCTGCCTCTCCCTCTCCGGCATGTCGCTCGTGGGGCAACAGGTCAAAGGCACCACCTGCTGCGAATCCGAAAACGAAGTCGTCGGCGAAAAAGACATCGAAATGGCCCGCGGCAACGCCTACTCCAAACGCGTGGCCAACGGCAAAGTCATCGTCCACCGCATCAAACAATCCTTTACCCTCGACGGCAAATTCATGGACAACCCGGAAGGGCGCGTCGGCCGCGAACTCGCCTACAACATGTGGGTCATGGCCGCCGACAAAACCTATCTGACCGAGCTCATTCAAATCCCGAATCAATACGGGATGCGCGTCGAGGAAGTCTTCGCCGCCTCCCTGGCATCCGCGGCCGCCGTCGAAACCCGCTCCGCAACTACCGACAAAAACCGCCTCGTCATCGATATCGGCGCCGGAACCACCGACTACATCCTGTACCAGGACGGCATGGTGCGCATGACCGGCGTCATCCCCGTCGGCGGACGCCACCTCACCAACGACATTTCCTGCGCCCTCTGCATTTCCGAAGCCGACGCCGAAACCGCCAAAATCAAACACGCCCGCGCAATCGTCGAAGACGCCGATGTCGAATCCACCTTCGGACTTTCCGAAGAACCGGTTGACAGCATGCTCTACGACCTCAGCAACCGCCATTCCACGTTTAAGCTGAACTTCGTCACCCACCTGCGCGTAAAAGAAATCTTCGAGCTCATCCGCGAAAAAATCGGCAAAGACACCCCCGTCGGCTTCGTCCGTCTCACAGGCGGAACGGCCCACCTGCCCGAAATCGAGCGCGTCGCCGCCGAAATCTTCGGAGCCGAAACCTCCGTCTCCTTCCCGGAGCACGCCTTCGCCAAAAAACTCTGCGCCGACCCCAAGTTCAGCACCGTCGTCGGCATGGCCGAACTCCTGCTCCGCCGACGCCTCGGCGCACTGCGTGCCCGCGCGGAACAGTCCTTCTGGACTCGCCTGAAAAAAACGCTCTTCAACCTTTAATTTGCGATAAGATGCTCGAACCCGTTCAAGAAATTCCCGCCGATGCAACGCCGTCCGAAAACTCGGGCCTGCCTCGCGTAACGCTGATGGGCGTCGGTAAAGGCGGAATCGCCATTGTCTCTCAGATCAAACTTCCCGATGTCCCCCTGCACACCATCGCGGCGGATACCTCCTGCTCCGACCTCGACGCCGTGACGATTCCCGCATGCACGAAAATTCAGCTCGGTCCCAAATCCCTCCGCGGATTCGGCGCCGGCCTGCAGGCCAAATCGGGCGAAAAAGCGGCCAAGGAATCCGAAAAGAAAATCGCGGAAGCCCTCGCCGGAACGGACCTGCTGCTGCTCGTCACGGCACTCGGCCGCGGCACCGGAAGCGGCGCCTCCCCCGTCATCGCAAAAATCGCACAAGACGCCGGCATCCCCGTCGTTTGCTTCGCGACCAATCCCTTCTCCGACGAAGGCAAACACTTCACCGAACAGGCCGCCGTCGCCGCCGAAAAACTCAGCGAGCAAAGCAATGCCTTCGTCCTCGTGGACAACGAAGTCATCGCCCAGGTCACCGACAGCAATCAGGCATTCGACGCCGTCTTCAAAACCGCCGTCTATTGGATCGAGCGCAGCGTCGTCGTCTGCTGCTCCATGATTTTCTCCGCGCAAACCGAAACGCGCCTCGATTTCTCCGTCTTCAAAAGCATCTTCCCCGTCCCGGGAACGCGGACGCTTTTCGCCGTCGGAAGCGCCTCGGGAGAAAATGCCTTCCAAGACGCACTGGATGATCTCTTCCGCTGCCCGTTCCTGCAAGCCGCAAGCGCCGCCACCCACGCCGACACACTCGCCATCCGCGTCTGTGCCGGACGCGCCCCGAGCATGCAGGAAATGGAAACCGTTTCCAAGGGCATTCAGGAACGCTTCGGCGGAGAAGAACGCACCATTTCCAATTTCGCCGTTCTGCCCGGCCTCGAAGACACCATCGAAGTCTGCGTCCTCGGCGCAGACGATGTACGGGCAACCCGACGACGCCGGGAACGCACCGTCGCCGCTCCCCAAAAGGGCCAATCCGTGCTGACCTCCCAATTCTCGCAAACGGACGACGAAGAAGACGAACTCCCGCTCATCGACTCCCACGGCAGCCTCTTCGCCTCCGGCAAAAAGCAGCTCTACGAAGGCATCGACCTGGACACGCCGACCTTCCGCCGCCGCCGCATCAAACTCCAGGAAGAACTCGACGCCCGACGCAAGCGCGTTAGCCGAAGCTAACGCGAATCGCCAATTCCGAATTCCGAGTTCCGAATGATTACCGCGAAGAGTGATAACGGATAAGTGAAGACGCCTGCGGCGAAGGAATAGTTGATAACTGATGACTGATAACGGATAGGGGTTTTAATAACGCCGGGCGCAAAGGAAAACGGATAATTGATAGCTGATAGGTGATCAAGACGAAGCAGATCCACGAATTTCACTAATTACACGAATTAGAGAAGCTTCTCCTCGGCTTTTAAGCTCTTAAACTCTACCGTAGGCGGGTGGAAGCACAGCCGAAAGTATATCTTAAGCGGCGTTATCGGGAGTTGATAGCTCAAGGCATGATTCCCCAAAACCAATTATCGAATTCACTTTCGCGGTAAGCATTCGGAATTCGAGATTCGCGATTCGCAATTGCCTTTTCGAGGCCGTGCGCCGGAGGTGCACGACTAGGATAACCGCGGGTGCAGGCTTTGCCGAAACCCGCGGACAGGCCTCCGCCCCCGTGCGCCGCTAAGCGACTTTGACGTCTCTCCGACCCGCCCGCGGCGCAATGGAACCGGCAACCTGTCCGAGGCAGAGCTAAAAAACTCAGGGATTGAAAATCTTTATCGGGAAAGCCATCGACAAAAACAACTCCTCCGGAGAAATACATCCGGAGGAGTTTAGAAATGACAAAAGAGGACTAATCAATAAACAAATTTTAGTGAAAGCTCCACTTATGTTACTTGATTGTGGTTACCGTAAAATTAGGATCGGCAGTCGTGTTCTCAACCTCCTTTTCGTTCGTTATTTCCACGTGAACGATTCTACCGTCATCCTCTCCCAAAAACAACCAGACAGGATTTTTTACTTCGACGAAACGAGCGACGGGCTTTTTCTCGCCACTTCCGGCACCATGATGGGACTCAAAGGAAACGCCCCGAACAATGACTTTTGCAGCGTATCCTCGAATTTCAGGAGACTCAACTTTCTGTAGCTTGAGAACATCTACACATTCGAAAAAATCCCCTTCTTGAAAACGTTGCAGCACCTCGCTTTTGCGGTTGTGCAACATATTAAGTGGTGACAACTCTCGCATCCGTTCCCCTAAAAGATAGCCCTCCGCCTTCAGCTTTATTGCGGTCTCGAGATTTTTGGGGTTATGTCTATACATTACTTCTACCGGTGTCGAGTCCTCAGGATACCCCCAACCATTGAAAATAAATTTCCACTTTTTGAGGGCAGCACCTACCAAATAATGTTTGATTGAAATCTTTCCAACATGGCTATTGATTTCCGCATTAAGATCAATCGCCCCTGATTCGAATAGCGGGACTAATTTTTTTTCGTTTTCTTTTCGTTCTTTTTCTCGTTTCTTTCGCTCTTCCTTGCGTTTTTTTCGCTCTTCCTTTGTTAATAATCCAAGTTCTTCTTCTTCGTTTATCTCCGGCATCTCAAGCCAAGCTTTCATTTGCTTTGTTGCAACCGGATTAATATTTGTTGAATTCGCCCCTGTCACAATTGCTTTGTACTGAGGATCTTGTGGCATGGATTCCATGCTTTTTGAACTCACTTCCCCTGCATTTGCTCCTGGAGCTACTCCTATTAGACATCCAAGTCCGATTGCCCCACCAATGAGGCAGGCCCCCAGAAAGTTGCTTCCGACAGTCAGCTTTTTCTTAGACGAATTTTTCATTTGATTTGAATTTGGCACGTTATTCATAGCTTTTAGTGGTAATAAAAAAGTAGACGATGATTCGCGCCCCATTGTGCCGCACTACACACTTCTGTCAAATGTTTTATCCTCAAAGCAAGTAACAATTGGCCTTCCGGAAGACGCCTATGATTACATTCGCAAAAGATTTTCGAAAATCACGTGTTTTTTTAAAATTCTCTGACCATATCTCTTTTATTACTCTCCTGTTCCGTCGCAAGGGAACCAAGGGAAAAGGAAAGTGAACCCGGAGAAGGCGTTTCCCGTTTGTAGCTTCAACGTGCAAATACACTCGCTATTCGAGAGGAGGAGTTTTGAGGACAGAGCAACGGATGTTTTCGACCGAATCGGGAGTCACGTCTTCCGGCAACTCGATTTCCACAGGGAAAATTTCATTCGCCCATTTTCCGTCGTTGCCGTAGGGCAAAAACTCCAACTCGCCTTCGCGGAGGTGGTTGAAATGAATCGAACAGGACGAAGGCGCCAATCTAAATCGCCGATTCTCGTTATCGTTTAGAGGAATGTACTTGGACACAAGTACGCTTCCGTCGGCGCTTAGGCAGTCGATGCGTAGCCGATAGACGGGGATTAGTTCAAAGACCATGCGGCGAAAGGACTCTTCAGGGAAAATCGTCGAAAGATTGTAGCACTCCGGTCGCAGAGGTTCCCCCGATCTATTTATTTGGAGAAGCACCCCCGGGAACGCCCGCATCGCGTCCCGGGTACGCCATTCCCTTAAACCGAATCCCAAAGTTTTGATGATTTTCTTGCAGCGCCACGGAGTCCCCCACGACCAGGTCCTCCTGATTTTAACGCTCAAAACGCCCTCGCGATTCGCCTTCCGCCACCCGAATTCCTCGTATTCCCAAAGCCGGACATACTCGTCATAAATCCAAAGGAGAAAGTCGGCGACTTCCTGACTCGTCCTCGGTTTCTTGTAGCCTTCAAGGGCTTGCCCCTTAATGGTTACGGAAGCGATAATACACTTTTCCAGCGTAGCACAGCCGGCCCCGAAGATTCCGAAAACAACGGCGGCAAGCAATCCGACTCTGAGCCATGCAGACATTTTCGAAAGCATCATAACGCCGGAGAGTCTTTCGGCAAAATCTTAAAACCTCCTATCGGTCTTCCCAATTTCCGATTTGAGCGAATCGACTTCTTCACGCAGGCGACGGATTTCTTCGAGGATTTGCCGATTCAAAGCCATGTTTTCCTTCCCGAACTCGTCTTCCGGCACTTCCTGCTTCGGCTGAGATTCCGCAACCGCCGTACACATCACCCCGATAAAAAGATTCAAAACCGTGTAAGTCGCGATCACGATAAACGGCACAAACATCAGCCACGCATACGGGAACTGTTCCATGACCGGACGCACAATTCCCATCGACCAGCTTTCCAGTGTCATAATCTGGAAGAGACTGTACATCGACTTGCCGATGCTCCCAAACCAGTCCGGAAACGCCGCCCCGAAAAGATTCGTCGCAATCACACTGCAAATGTAAAAGAAAATCGCCAGCAACAAACTGATCCAACCGATGCTCGGCACCGACTTGAAAAGCGATTCCGTAATCACCTTCAGGCGCGGAATACGGGAAAACAGGCGCGCCACACGCAACACGCGGAGCGAACGCAACGCCGAAAACGCCCCATTCCCGGGCACCAAGGCAATCGCCACCACCAGGAAATCAAAAACATTCCAACCCGACTTAAAAAAGCGCGGGCCGTCCGCGACCAGCTTCAGCACAATCTCAATCGTGAAAATCACGATAAACGCCGTATCGACGATTCGGCTGATATGCCCGAACGCGACATTCCACGCCGGACTCGTATCCAAGCCCAATTGCACCGCGTTGATAATAATGCACGCGAGCACGAAGTTTTGAACAAACTTCGAATAAACCAGTTTTCCGCAAAAAGAAGAGAGCGTTTTCATAAGCAGAGTAGAGCAGAATTTAACACCAACGAGAATCCACGAGCGCAACCCTACCGGAGCCTCATTTCGGAGACTCTTTAAGCCACGCAAAGAATCGACAGCGCAAAAAGCACGCACCAAACAATCGTGTAGGCAGGGCCGTCCCGAAGCAATTTTGCTCGCTTGTGGAGATAGACCGGAATGATGCACGTCTCCCAACCGAAATCGGACATATTCAATCGCTGATTCTTCAAATTATTTTCGTCAACGTAACAAAGAATAATGTTCAAAATAAGGCATGCTCCGCCGAGGCCGACAATGACATCTACCGTCAGAGGAACCACCGCAATCGCCCACGCAAAGATCTTGTTCTTCCGAACATCATCGGGAGACAAATCTTCTACAGAAACAAACACCCTCGACGCTTCGGGGGCTTCCGTAATCTCTACGTTTTCGGCACGCGCAACCGCCTCGGGCAAATTCTCCGGCACAGAAGATTCCGATGCCTGTGGCACTTCGTCAGCAGACAGTGGCTCAACAATGGCTTCCTCTGTTTTCGCTACTGCTTTCCCGCAGCCAGAACAAAAATTCGCCTCTTCGGAAAGCTCCTTTCCACAGTGAATACAAAACATGACCGATTTCCGGTTAAAGCTTTCTCCCGCAAAACGCACAAAATGCGCCGCCTTGGGACGGTTTCCCGCAATGCGGACAAAAGCCTCCCACCGGCGGCAAGGACGGCGTTCCTGCTGAAGCCATATTCACCGAACGGATATTTTCTCCGTAGCGACTGTAAATTTTCTTATTCGCGTTCGACGAATTCGTCGTCGGATCATTTAAAACAACATCCGCAACGCCCGTCTCCCGCGGCCAGCACGCCCATACCAGCGCAACCAACCAGCCGACTCCGAGAATAGACGAACCGAATACGTTAACAGCCAAGATAATCCACTTGTAGTGATGCCCACGAAAAAAGGCGATAATCGTCGGCAAGAGAAATATAATCAGCCCGACGATGCAGACGACTATCGTAAAAACAACAAAAGCCAATTCGTCATCTGTCATTGGATTGAATCAATTGAGAATTTACAAATTTACCCGCACTACACTTCTTCAATATCGAAGTCCGACTTCTCCTTGATTAAAAGTGCTTTCAGGTCGTTGATTCCGCCTATCCCCCATTGGTTTGAAACTAAATAAGTCTTCCCTTCGAACGTGACGGAAAACTCGGAATGACAACGCTTCTTGTCCTTTACATTTTCTTCAAGGCGGAGCCCCTTAGTCTTCCCGATTCCACCAATGAACCGCTGAATCAGCGATGAAAAACTTTCCAATCCGATTTCTTTCATTTTTTTGATGATTTCAAGAAGTACCCTGTTTTTAGGAAGCGGAGACTCATTAAGTCGGCAGCCTTGGTACTTGAGATTATACTTTGTCCTGTCTCTCGCACTTACACGTTCAACGACTTTGCGGCAAGACTCTTGATCCTTTTCGCTCAAACCCAACTCCTCTGCAAACACTTTGTCTTCTGCGATGACTCCTACTGCCGCCAGTAAGATATTTTCATAACGCGCCCATAGCGCTTTCAACAACCCTTTTTCTTCATCCGTTATAGCCATCCTAAAATTTCCTTTATCTTTTTTATCTTCACGTTTGTAAACACCGGCAGGAATCGAAAGCGCCCGCACATAATCTTCCACTCTCGCGCGCTCCTGCGAATCCCTCATCGATACGAGTAAGGGAGTGATAACATACTCCAATAAATGCTGGTAGCTGAACCTCAAGAAACAAGCCTCTGACAAGGCCTCTTCCTTTCTCCCGAACTCCGGGCTTAAAAAGAAGCATGCCAATTTTGCTCCCGGGAACTCCTTTGCTGCCCAATCCCGGTAACGGGAAGTTTGATTCCCATGCTCTGAGCTGCCGACCTTATTCTCAATAATCATTTTCAAATCAAAAGGACCTCTGCTCTCAATTGAAATCTTGCACTCCACAAAAATATCAAGACGGGAGTCTCTTGGCTTATCGGATGAAACAACCTTTTCCGTTTCTACGCGAACATCCGAAATCGTATAATTGTCCACGATGATTGCCTGCCGAAACGTTTCATCCAACCAATCGGAACAACACGACGTGCCTATTTTCGATTCCACAAGAACGGCGGCCGCAAGTAAACGCCTCAAGCAAAACACACCCATCGCGTGGCTCTCGGACGGATCAAGCAACCACGCGATAAAAGCACTGTGATACACTTCCACCCGTGCAATCCCTAAGATTTCCCAGCAAGACTTACGTTGATAGTACTCCTGCAATTCCAAAAATTCCCGGCTGCTGGGGAATCCGACAATCGAGGAAACAATATCTTCCATAAATAGAAAAACTATTGCAAAGAATCGAAAGCCGATTGCCCCCGAAGCGCCTTTTCCCGTTCACAAAGTTTCTGGCGGATGCATTCGACTAAAACGCTACGGAATTGGGCGGAAAAGCCACGACGATCAACAAGCGTCCGAGTCAACTTCCCGTCCTCCTTTTCTAATTTGTAGTTGGTCCAAAGGTAGCACGAGAGATCGGAAGGCACGGGAAGTTTTTCCGGCTTCCAGAGAAAGATTTTCCCCGGCTCTTTCCGCGCCATTGCCTGACCTAATTCGTAAAGAACATTGGCATTATAGCCCTCGGTGTATTTACGGCTTTTTCTTCCCGCGACATCAAAGACCAAAACATCGGAATTCTCGATGTATTCGACGATCCGGGTGTTGATAAGGCCACCGTGAGACGCACGTAAACGTTTAACGTTAATGAAAACATTCAAGCCCTCGTAGAATTCTTGGAGCTTCTTCGTCGTCGCGGTCAAAATGTCACGCAAAGAGCACCAAAACTCGTCATCTCGCACGTCTTTTTGAGAATCCCATGCATAGCCGACGGAAACGGTAACATGGATTCCGGAAGCGCAAAGACTGCTTTCCCAATTCTGAAACTCCAAAAGGAATTCTTCATCAACGTCTCCCACGATTGCCGCCCAATTCGGGCTTTCTTTTTTGCATTCGCCCGCCGCCCCTTCTTTCAAAACGGCGTATTCTACATCGAACATTTTGTTGCAAAAATCCTTGTCGGCTAAACTTTCCCAATCGCTGAAAACGGGTTTATTGTCCGCCCGCTTAAGCGCCTTAATGCGCTTAAGAGCTTCAATGAACGACTTCTGCAAAGGCGTTAGTTTAGAGGATCGTGCTTTTGGTTGTTTTGGGGAGTTCACGGGAAACCGTACCGGCAAGTCAAGGATAGGGTTAAAGAACCGGTTCTCGAGAGACACCAAAAGGCGTTTCCTCCCGAAAACCGACAAGCAAAATGTAGCCTTTAGAGATTATCACTCGAACTCAACTGTCATGTAGTCTCCGAGATCTTCGATATAGACTGCCCTGCTCTTCACAGGACCTTCCCCACGTTGGAATTTAGCGTGTTCCGCCTCCATCCTCTTGAGCCCGCCTTCCGCCTCCTCATAATAAAGCTTCGCCGCCGTACCATCTTCAGGCTTATGAGGATAGCTCTGCACCGACTTCCGAAAGTTATCCATCTTCCAGAACCCTTTTTTTGAGTAATTCACCGCCTTCATCAATGCGGTTCCTCGGTAGCGACCGGGCCCAATCTCTTCGAGATTTGCAATCTTCTGGCATTCATAAATATAATCGCCAGAGAAGCGCTTGTAAGCTTCCTCAACGATGGGCTTAGCTTTATCTTCGAGGCTATCTCCGCAACCTACCAAGGTTACAAGGCAAGCGAGCCCCGCTAGGGCTCCTATAACGATATTGCGCACCTTGCTCATCGAACGAGCTTGCCTGATCGCAGAGTTATGTTGTGTTTCGTTACTCATATTTTTGTGTGTTTAATGGTTTTTATGTGTATTAATAGAAAAAATCGGATTTCGGTTATTCGGAGGATGTCAGGCTTTGCCCCTACTCATCCTTCCTATTAAGATTTCGACATAGTAATAATTGGTAATTTATTAGTAGTTGATAGTTGATTTGTCTAATTGCTTGAAGCAACCGCTTGCAATATTGCGCCTCGTTGCGACACAATGCAAGAATTATTTGTTAATTAATTCTTACGCCTGTCTTGAGTCAATTGTCACAAAGCCAAGGTGCATTCAAATTGCTTCATCTAAAAAAACACTCGCAAAAGATTTTCGAAAATCACGCGTATTTGCATTTTTCCCGGATTTTTCAAAAATCCTCTTCCGGAGGCATCTATCAGCCATACCTTTTCACTGTTTCCCCGTTCCATCGCGCCGCAAGAACTTCGGAGACGAATCAATATCACTTAGCGGCGCGTTTGCCTTGCGGTCCATCCGCGGGTTGCGGCTATTGCCTACACCCGCGGTTATCCCATGTAATGCACCTTCGGCGCACAGTCTCAGAGAGGCAATTGCGAATAGCGAATCTCGAGTTCCGAATGATTACCGCTCAGCGAATTCGATAATTGGCTTTGGGGAAATCACGCCACGGAATCTCAATACCCAATAACTCCGCTTAAGCAATGTTCCTCTCGGCTGTGCCTGCACCCGCCTGCGGCAGAGTTTAAAAGCTTAAAAGCTGAGCCGTTGAATAGGCAAAGCCAAGGAGAAGCTTCTCTAATTCGTGCAATTAGTGAAATTCGCGGATCCGCTTCGTCTGGATCACCTATCAGCGATCAATTATCCGTTTTCCTTTGCGCCCGGCGTTATTAAAACCCCTATCCGTTATCAGCTATCAGTTCTCCCTTTCTCGGTAAGCATTCGGAATTCGGGATTCGCTATTTGCAATTGGCGCAAAAAAGGCACGGAGAGGAATTTCTCTCCGTGCCTTTTCTTAGAGCTTAGTGGCGGAAGTGGCGGTGTCCGGTGAAGATCATCGCCATGCCGCGTTCGTTGGCGGCGTCGATGACTTCCTGGTCGCGGACGGATCCGCCCGGTTGGATAGCAGCCGTCGCGCCGGCGTCGGCAGCGGCGAGCAAGCCGTCCGCAAACGGGAAGAAGGCGTCACTTGCGATGACGGAGCCCTTGAGCGAGAGCCCGGCTTCGCCCGCTTTCCAAACGGCGATGCGGGAGGAGTCCACGCGCGACATCTGGCCGGCGCCGATCCCGAGCGTGCGTTCGCAGCCCGCGTAAACGATCGCGTTGGACTTCACGTGTTTGACGACCTTCCAGCCGAAGAGCATGGCGCGGAGTTCTTCTTCCGTCGGCTGGCGTTCCGTAACGACCTTGTAAATGCTCGGATCGATCGGCTTGATGTCGCGTTCCTGCACGAGCACGCCGCCGATGGCGTAGCGCACGTCGTAAAGCTTGTCGGCCGAAATCGGCTTCACCTGTTCCATGAGGCGCAGGTTTTTCTTCTTGGCGAAGATTTCGCGGGCTTCCGCCGAGAAGGAGGGAGCGATGATGACTTCGGAGAAGATATTGGCGATGCGCTCGGCGAGGTCCTTATCGACTTCGCGGTTGGCGACGATGATGCCGCCGAACGGAGCCTGTTTGTCCGTTTCAAAGGCCTGGTCCCACGCTTCGGCGAGCGATTCCGCCGTGGCGATACCGCAGGGATTCGTGTGCTTCAGAATACCGACGGTCGGACGGTCGAATTCCGCGATGAGATTCGTCGCGCCCGTGATGTCGAGGATGTTGTTGAAGCTGAGTTCCTTGCCCTGGAGCTGGTTGAAGAAGCTGTGGAAATCGCCGAAGAGCTTGGCGCTCTGGTGCGGATTTTCGCCGTAGCGGAGTTCCTGCGCGGTCTTCAGGTTGAGATTGAACTGGCGCGGGAAGGCCGGGGCACTTTCCGGCGTCGGCGTTTGTTTTTCCAGATAATTGGCGATAGCCGCGTCGTAAGCGGCCGTGCGGGAGAAGACCTTCATCGCGAGTTCGCGGCGGAAAGCCGGGAGCGCGGCAGGATCGCCTTCCATCGCTTCGAGCACGCGGGAATAGTCCGCAGGGTCGGTGACGACGAAAACGCTTTCGTGGTTTTTCGCCGCGGAACGGAGCATCGACGGACCGCCGATGTCGATGTTTTCAATCGCGTCTTCAAATGCGCAATTCGGCTTGGCGACCGTCGCTTCGAACGGGTAGAGGTTGACGACGACCATGTCGATCATCGGGATTTCGAGCTGCGCCGCCTGTTCCATATGGGCGGGGAGATCGCGGCGGCAAAGCAAACCGCCGTGCACGCGCGGGTGAAGCGTTTTCACGCGCCCGTCCATGATTTCCGGGAAGCCGGTGTGTTCGCTCACGTCCGTGACGGGCAGGCCGCCGTCGCGGAGCATTTTGGACGTGCCGCCCGTGGAGAGCAGCTTGTAGCCGTATTTTTCGACGAGGACCTTGGCGAAATCCAAGAGCCCGGTTTTGTCGCTGACAGACAGAAGTGCAAGTTTTTGCATAATGCGGTTATTAAAACGTATTTACTTGGAAGCTTCAAGCGTAGTCGGCGGAGCCGAGGAACACCAAGCATCAAACATCGAGCATCAAGCGAGCGCCTTCGGCGTACTGCTTCGAAGAGGCTGTTTCGAATCTCGAGTTCCGAATGCTTACCGTTGGAAGTATTAGACGAAGTAAACCTTTTGCCGAAGAGCGCTCCGTGTCTCCGTGAGAGAAATTGGCCTGATTGGGTGCTGAACGTATTCATTATTCGCCAATCGGCAATCATTCGGGATTCGGAATTCGCGATTCGCAATTGCCTCTCCGAGGCCGCTTGGCGCTAAAGAGCTACGCTCCGGCAAAGCCGCTCCGAAACCGCTCGATTGCGGGCGCAATCATCGCCGCCGTCAGGGCTTCAAAGTCCAGACCGATGCACGAGGCGCTCTTCGGCAAAAGGCTCGTCGCCGTCAAACCCGGCATCGTGTTGACTTCGAGAAAATAAAATGAAGCGTCCGCCTGCAGAATGACGTCCGCACGCGCAAAGTCCCGACAAGCGCAAGCCTTGAAAAGGCGTTCTGCCGCTGCCTTGATTTTTTCCGTCGATTCGGCATCAATCGGAGCCGGGAAAAGATAGTCCGTGTTCCCGCTCGTATATTTGTTCGTAAAGTCATAGACCCCGGCTTTCGGACGAATCTCAACGATTCCCATGGCCTTCCCGCCCAGAAGACCGACCGTCAGCTCCCGTCCGACAAGCCGCGACTCTGCAATCCATTTTTTCGCCGCGCTCAAATCGCCGTCTAAAACGCGCTGAATCTCCGCCTCACCCGTCGGCAGAAAAAGCCCGACACTACTGCCTTTATCCGCCGGCTTTACAACCACCGCCTCGCCCAGACGAGCGACCAAAGACGAGGCCGAAGGCGGGCAATCCGCGTAGAAGCTTACATCGTCCGCAACAGGAACGCCGCATTCGCGCAAGCGTTCTTTTGTAATTGCCTTATCGATACAAACTTCGCTCGAAGCTGCGTCGCAACCGGCGTAGGCAAAGCCGCGGGCTTCCAAGTCGCGCTGAATTCCGCCGTCTTCGCCGTAATCGCCGTGAATCACCGGAAAGATAATGTCCCGATTCGGATCCAAGTCTGCGGGAAGCGAGTTTTCCTCGAGCACGCGCAATTCCGTTTCCGGAAAACGCAGCCGCAGAGATTCCGCACACGCTTTCCCCGAGCGAATCGACACCTCGCGCTCCGGCGACTGCGCCCCGCAAAGCACAACAATCTTAAAGTCCTGGCAATTCATCATGCCGTTAACGCTACGCCGAGACCGCAACGGATTAAAGCCAAAACGCAGACACAAAAAAAGCCTGCAAACTGCAGGCTTAAGGTGGCTGCCCAGGTAGGGATCGAACCTACGACCAATTGATTAACAGTCAACTGCTCTGCCACTGAGCTACTGGGCATCAAAAATGTATTGGCTATTAGACATTATTCCCCGAATTCCGTCAACTCATTTTTTAATAAAAAATTTTTTAAAATTTTAGTTGACGAATACAATAAATTATGCGATGCTCTTTTTCACAGTTTGAACAACGCGTTTCAACAAACGCCCCTTTCGTCTAGCCCGGCCTAGGACACCTCGCTTTCACTGAGGCGACCAGGGTTCGAATCCCTGAAGGGGCGCCACTTTCAAAAGCCCGCGAATGCTGATAAATAAAGGCATCGCGGGCTTTTTCGTGCCTTTTTTCATTCTCTCAAAAGCGACAGAAAACGCCTAAAAACGCCTATTTCTTGCAGGAAAATTTACGAAAAATTTACGTGCAGTTTTTAAGGGCGATTTCCCTTTATTTATGCGGAATAGAAAGCGACGAAGCTCTGAAAATCTGTAAGCCGGAAAATGCGCGTTTTTACGTGCCTGCGATTTTCACAAAGAAAGGATGCTCGGGCGTTTCCCGGAAAATACTCATCCGCTTAAATACTGCCTCGGGAGAGATTTGCCGTAGGCAAAAAACAGGGCGCTCGTAAAAATCACGTAAATTTTAGGGGTAAATCGTTTATCTAAGCGGGATAGAGCGCAATTTTTCGGCGCAAAATGCCTGTTTTGGCATAAAAAAGCCCGCTTGCGGGAAGCAAACGGGCGAAAGCGGGAGCAGCTTAAAATTTTTTGTTTAGACGCTCAAAAGCTTCTTCTCCGGTAAACAGCGGCTTGTAATCCTTGTCCACGTGCTTTTCTGCATGACGCAGCGAAACAATAGCAAGCGCGCAAAGCGTCTCAACTTGTTCCTCTGTCATGTCGCATTTGCGGAAAACCGCCTCAAATTCTATAGAGGTCATTCTCAAGCCTTTTTCTTTTATAAGGCTGAGCGGTTTTGATTCTTCGATAATGTTTGTTTGTGTTTCCATAGCTGTATTTTGTTAGGGTTTAAAAAATTCTTTCATAGCGGCGCTGCGAAAAGCAACAAATCTTTTGTGTAGATTTATTAACTGAATAGAGAAATTTTCAAAAATCGGCAGATTTATGGCAAGAATCTTTTTCTTAAGAGTTTAAAAAACACGCCACTATTTTTAATTTTTTGGGGTTAGTCTCACCCCAAAGGGTGTATAACTAAATTAACCGAACAGGCTCTCCCGCGCGTAAGACGGGCGCAAAAATGGCAACGCTAATCCTCCTGCTCGGGCAGGTCGTCCCTCCACGTAGAGCGGTCATAGCCCGGGTCAGGGATGCCAAGCATACGGCATGCACGGGCGCGTTTTTCCGCGTCGGAAAGCTCTTCCGGGGAATCATTCGCAACGTTGCCCGCTATCCAATCCCTATCCAAGATTTCACCAAGGCGCAGAATCGCAGGCAGAGACGGCGGAAGCGTTTCCTCTGTTTCAATGATTCGCCCGTTGCTTACGGTTCGGCTTTTCCGCTTTGCTCCTGTTGCGAGTTCGTAGAGCTTCCCGGTAAGCGTGTAGAGCACCTTTGCCCGGGCTTGCTTCATAACCTGCGCAAGCGCCTCTTTCTGCTTTTCGTGCGTTCTAAGCGTATTTTCAGAAATGCCGATATAGTCGCAAATCTGTTTGCGGGTCATCCCGTTCCCGTAAAGCTTGCCGATTTCTCCAAGGCGCGGCTCAATCTTCGCCCATGCCGTTTTTCGTTCCTTTTTCATAAGCTCAATTCCATTTGTA
The DNA here is from genome assembly GCA_017546455.1 of Opitutales bacterium. Lineage (GTDB taxonomy): Bacteria > Verrucomicrobiota > Verrucomicrobiia > Opitutales > UBA953 > Spyradosoma. Next base: position 5,575 of record JAFYWY010000030.1, on the reverse strand, counting down.
GGGCATCCGCAAAAGCAGGCGTAAGCACTGCGGGCGCTTCATCGTCGATTTCAACCGCAATCCCGGATTCTTCGGCGTAAACCTTGGAAAACGCCAATTCGTAAATTTGCGCGTCATCTTCCCAAAAGCGCAGGCGCGTCATGCAATCGAGAAAGAGCTTTGCAAGGTTGTCGCAATCCGGGCGAACCGTGCAGGGCGCAACGCCCCGCAAACGGTCTTTTTTGGGCGCTCCCTTGTTAAAGGGGAATCTCCATGCCACCGCAACGCGCAAAGCGCCTTTTAGGGGCGTTTTGGGCGCATGCGGGCGCAAGAGCAAAAAGAGTTCGTCTCTCGTTGTTTGCCCTCGGTTGTCTTTGCCAAGGAAAAGCGAGCCGTCCGGCTTCCGGAAAACCTTTGTCGTCGATTGCGCCGTTGCTCGCGGCGGATTGCAGGGAAGAAAGAATTTAAGCATCAGAATCGTTCCTTTCCGTAAAGCGGGAAGTGAGAGCGTCAAAGGACAGTTTGAAGCAACCCGTTCCCCCGTGCCTGTTCTTTGCGATTTCGACAAGGCGCGTAAGTTTGCTTGCGTGCTTTACGTCCTGCGCGTTCGGGTCTGAATCGTCGCTAAGAAGAAAGACCACGTCCGCGTCTTGTTCTAACGAACCGCTTTCCTTTATATCCGTCATTCGTGGCTTTCGGGATTCCTTTGAGGAATCGCGGTTTAACTGCGCAAGCGCAAGCACCGGGATTTCAAGCTCTCGGGCAAGCGTTTTAAGCCCTACAGAAACTTTTGAAACGGTCTCACGAAAACATTCTCCCGGCAAGCCTTGCACTATTTGCGCGTAATCGAGAACGAAAACATCGAAACGCTCACGCATAAATTCAAGTCTCACCTTTTGAAAAAATTCTGCGTGCGGCGCGTTATCGACAAAACGCAACCTGCTTGCGAAATCGCCAAACGCGTCCGGGTCAAACACGTCATCCGGGGAGAAGCCTTTGAGTTTTAGCTCGTTCCAACTGCTTTCAAACATGTTCCACAGGGTCAGGTTTTGAGGCACGAAAAAGCCTACAAGGTTTTCCGTTAGTTTGCGGATTATTTCGCCGTCTGTCATCTCAAGGGATGCAAACAAAACTTTTTTTCCGCTTCTCAGCGCGTTTGCTACGGCATGGGCAGCAAAAGACGTTTTCCCGCAAGCGGGGCGGGCGGCAAGAATCGCAAGTTGCCCGTTTGCTATTCCACCATTTAGCGCTTCATCTATCGCAGGAACGCCAAGCGAAAGGCGGGGCGGCTCAACATACGTTCCCGCTCTCATCGCTTCAAGCATTGCGATTTGCTCAAGCCATGCCTTTTTAGCGCTTCGGGCGAAAGGCTTTGCGCCTGTCGAAATATCGTTTAGGCGCGTTTGAAGTGAAGCGACAATTTCGGGAACGTCTTTATCGGCTTTCAGCTGTTCCGAAAAGCTTTTCACTGCAGACTCAAGTTTTTCGCGTTGAACGATTTTCTTTAGCATTTCGACAAGCGGCGGCAAATGCAGGTCAGAAAGCCCACTTCCCAAGTTCAAGCTCTCAGGTGAAATTTCTGCCATTGGAACGTGCCCGTTCGTCGCCTCTTGAATCATTCGGGCGTTAAAACATACTCCTTCGGTTGCAAATTTCCGTATTTGCAGAAAAGCGCGCCGGAAAACATCGTCTGAAAAATCGACCTCCTTAAGCTCAGAAAGCGCCTTGTGAGATTCCGGCGAAGTTGCGAAATCGCGGACAAGCCAAGCAATAATTTCTTGCTCAATTCCGCGGCGGTTAAAATTTTGTTCAGGTGTCATTTTATAAGTAATCGTAAGGGTTTTCGTTTTTCTGTTCTTTTAAAGACTCTCTCTCCGTAGGAGAGAGTCTTTTCTTTTCTATATGCACAGGCTGTGCACAGGTTTTGCCGTCTTTCCCGCTTAAAACCTCAGATTCGCATTGCATTTTTGTTGCAACCTCGTTGCAAGGTTGTTGCAAGTTTGCAACAGATTTGCATTTACGGGCTTTGTGGCGGTTGCGCTCGCGGTCGTTCTCTTGTTCCCGGTATTCAATCGCGGAAGCATAACAGGCGGAAAAAATCGTTATCTGAATTTCTCCGGATTCTTTAAGCGGTTTTTTCGCGGCTTCCACGTCGAAAGGCTCAACGCTCAAAAGGTCATTTTCACAGGAAACAAGCTTTGCAAGCCCGTCAACAAACCTATCTTTATTGCGCGTTTCTACGGCGCTAATTTTCAGCCACTCGCGCAAAGAATCCGTTTTTCTTCCGATTCCCGACAAATGCGGGAGAATGTAAAAATGTGCAGGGATTGAATCGCCGAAACAAAGGCAAGCGGATTTCATGTTTTCCAAATCCCGGCGCTGTTTATACCAAGGGGGAAAAGGCTTTCCCATATCTCAGCCTCTTTCTATCGCGCCGAAACGGTTGCTTGTGTGTCAATCCATGCGCTCACGTCAGAGAGCCGGAAACGCGGACGCTTTCCTAAGCCCTCGCCGCCAAGGCGGAGCACCGGGCAACCGGAAGCCATCCAACGCTCTACCGTGCGAATAGAAACGCCGAAATGCGCGGCAATCTGCTGTTTGTTTTTGTAGGGTTCAATCTGATTTATATCCGTCATAGTTTTGTTTTTTGAGTTTGTTTGTCGGTCTTTGGGGGGCGCTCCGTTGCGCCGTGTATCGTTCCGACGGATATAATTTAGCAGAATTGAATGCGAAAAAATTAGGGCGGTTTTGATAATTTTTCTTAATTATCTAAATTTTTTATGCGCTCAACATCGGAAAGCGCCCAAAAGAGCGCAAACTCAAACGATTCTACTTGCGCGCGGTCAATGAATACAATTTTCGCTGTTGCTATCCCTCTAATGTAATCTTTCCAATTTGTGTAGATAGTAGGGCTTTCAAGTTCCTTTTTTATTTGGGCGTAAGCGTCGCTTCCTGAGAGATTGCAAACATAGGAAGCGGGAATTTTAAAATGCTTTGCGGCATCTTTCTGCTTCTTTGGGGCATGCAAAACGTTTGCAAGAACAGGGATTTTTCCAAAGAAAAGGGCATGCGCAAGCTTGTCTGCCATTTCTTGCCCTTTACCCGGCTTTACTGTTTTGGGATAGGTGATGCTCAGCCTTTTCCTCCATTGGGACGAGAGGTTATTCTGCAAAAAAACAAATCGGAAATTTTTGTCCCTAAGAATTGCCTCCTTTTGTGCTCCTATAAGTTCAATTATGGATTTATTCCGTTTTGCAGGAATGCCAAGCCTCGTCCTGTGCGTTAACGTTGTAAGCTTTTCGGCGGCTTCAAATCCGATAAAAAGGCAAAGCACGGCAAAATTTAATCTTGCGGAAATTCTCTCTTTCTCAGCCCTGCGAACGCTTTTCCCCTCCCCTGTTTGCTCTTTGTTGCTTGTGCTGTTTACAATGTTGCGCAGGAAATCCAGCTCAGCCTTTTTCTTTGCTTCTATTCGTGCCCTTTGCGCCTGCTGTTGCTCTTTGTTTGCGGGGCGCCCGCCCGGGTATTTGCTTTGAAGAAAACTTTCCACGCCGGACAGAATTTCTCTCAAAACTTTGAAGGAATTTTCTGCTTCCATTCCCTTTTCCTCCTACGCTGTTGCGCCTAAATCGGCGGGGGGTTCTTCGGGGGCGGGCGTTTCATCGCCTTGTGCCTTGCCCGCGCTATTTGCCCCGTTTTTGTTGCGGGAACGGTCAAACGCTATCGCCTTGCCGTCGCCTACGGGCGGCATGATTCCGAAATAGTCCTGCGCATCCTGTTCGCTTACAGCGGTTCGGTAGAAAACGCCTTGCGTCCGGATGCTATGCCCGCAGTAGCTCGCGGCGGCGGCTTCCCCGTGGATTCGGACAAGGCAACTTGCGGCGGTGTGTCGAAATGCGTTTTGCTCCTTGGCAAGCCCTGCCCGCTTAAATGCGGCGCGTAAAGCTCGCCCGTAGGCATCACGGCGGGCTTGTTCGCCCTCATACTCTACGCGCTTGCGGGATTCTTTGTTAAGCGCTTTAAGCTCGCTCTCTTGCTTCCCTCGATTTGGGGCAAAAATCAATTCGTCGCTACCGGGAACACTTCCCCGCGCAATCGCATAGAACGCAAACCACTTTTGCAAATTCTCCGAAACGGGAGCAACGCGGGAAACTTTCGTTTTCGTGATAGAACAGGAAAGCACGATTTCCCCGCCGCGAATGTCGCGCCACCGCAGGCGCAGGGCTTCAGAATTGCGAACGCCCGCAAACATTTGAACCGCAACAATCGGAACAAGCTCGAGAGCGTTTTGCGCCAAGTCCGAAAGTAGGGCGCGGGCTTGTGCGAGCGTCAAAATTTCGGGTTCGGCTTCCTTTTCGATTTTCGGCAAGGCGAGCGCCTCAAGCGGATTCGTCAAACGTTCCCACGCGGGGCGCGTTGCGTTTTCGCGTGTGAACCACCAATGGAAAACCTCGCGGGCGAGAGAAAGCCAATGCTTCAACGTTTTCGGCGCAAGGGATTCCCCGCCGCGAGCCACCACTGCGCCCGCAATTGCCTTTTCAAGAATCGGCTCGCTCACCTCGGAAAGCCTGCTTTTGCCGATTGCCTTAGAAAGCGCCGTAAGACGGGATTTCATTTGCACGAAATAAGAAACGGAAAGCCCGCCGCGCCGTTCCTTGTGTTCGAGAAACTGAAAAGCAACATCCTCGAAAAGCGGCGTTTCGTCTTTCGTGCGTTCCCGCTCAATGAGTTCCCGCATGATTTCCGCAAGATTGCGCGGCGGCGTTCCCGCTCGTGTTTCCTGCTCTACGTATTCCCGCCAAAGCTTCAACGCGGCTTCTTCCTCTTTCCGGAGCGTGCCAAAGCTCGCGCCTGCCTGCTCGCCCACCTTATTCGCCTTGCGGGCGGCTTCGTTCGCCTTGGCGTATTCTTCAACGGGCAAAAGGGAGCGCTTCCATTCGTTGCCTTGCTTAATCCATAGTTCCAATTTTTTGGAACGGCTTTCAAATCGCACTTTTCCAAACTTGCCCTTTTCTAAGCCTAACCAACCGCGCCCGGATTTAACGGCGGGGATATGTTCAAAGTCTTTGCCAATCTTTACACGCTTTTCTGCCATACTTCGACGCTATGCGCCACGGCTTGCCCTTGCAAGACTTTTTACGATTTTCTTACGTTTTAAAAACAATCCTTTTATCTAAGCGAAAACATCAGGGTTCGAATCCTGAAGGGGCGCCACTTTCAAAAGCCCGCGAATGCTGATAAATAAAGGCATCGCGGGCTTTTTAGTGCCTTTTTGATTTAGTCGAAGAGTGCCTGAAATTGCCCTAAAATGCCCTTTCCTTGCAGAGATTTTTGCTAAAATTTTGCTAAAGGCAATCTCTAGAAATTCAAAATCAGTCTCAAGATTAAGTTATGTGCGCCGGAGGTGCACTACATGGGATAACCGCGGGTGCAGGCAGAGCCGAAACCCGCGGACAGACCTCAGGCCTTATGCGCCGCTAAGCGACGTAGATTTGTCTCCGAGATTCCTGCGGCGCAATGGAACGAGCTACGCGCTCTTTTCGTAGATAAATCTCTGGAAATTCGCTTTTTGCGAAAACACGCAACTCATTCCATT